>JAKAKG010000027.1 GCA_021813555.1 Acidobacteriota bacterium | reverse complement strand
CGAACCACCGGGACCAGGCCGCCGGCTGGCGCTGCACCAAGTGCCACAACTACCTCTGCAAGGCCTGCGTCGTGAACCGCCCCGTCCTCGCCGGCGGCTCCGCCAACTACCTCTGCGCCGCCTGCGAAGCGGCCGCCGAAACCCTCAAAGGCAAGGGCGCCCTCAAGAGCCTGGGGGGGCTGTTTAGGAAGAGTGAAAAGTAAAAAGCGCGGAACCTAAACTGGTGAGGAGTGACGAGTGAGGAACTACAACCGTTAGCGGCCTCGCTGGTTCTCCTCGGCCACGGTTCGCCCGTCCCTCACGTTTCACTTTTGACTCCGGCGAAAAAGGCGGGCCCGAGGGCCCGCCTTTTTCGCGTTCAACTGTGGAGACCACTCACTTCAGTTCCCGCCACCAGATGGGAGCCGGACTTCCCATACCCGACGTGGGGTTCACTCCGGGGACCTTGCTCACGGTGGCCCGTTTGCCCTGGCCCACGGCGCTCTTGGCGATGATGACTGAGGTCCCGGCCACGGCGAAGCCGCTGGCGGCCCCTTCGCCGGCGGAATATAGGGCCGTGGATTTCACAACCGGTGCTCCAGCGGTGCTCACGTTGAAGGCGACCTTCATGATGTACGAGGCGCCCGCGCAGGTGTTGGCCGCATCGGGGTCGTAGAGGAGGAAGAGGGCGATGGGATCCCCCGAAGCGCCCTCGATGGGCACGAAGAGGGACGGTGCCGCCGTGACCTGGGTCCGCAGGCCCAAGTGCACATAGGTGCTGGTAGCGGTGCAGAACACCTGGTTCCAGGGCGCCACCGTCTTCTGGTTTGCCGCATCGGGGCAATTGATATCGACGTTCTCGGGCACGTAGAGGTCCTGGATGGGAATGCGCACGATCATGCTCGTATCGGCCTTGGCCACGGTCTGCGGTTTGGCTACGAGGTAGATGCTAGGGATGAAGTAGCCGGACTTGCCCACCTCGGCTCCAGTCACGGCGGCGGAACGCTCGTAGAAGGTGCCGCTGGCGAAGGCGTAGAGGTCATACTTCGTGCTGATCGCGGTGTAGGCGTTCACGGCCGGAGGGTAGTAGATGGGCTGCTGCTGGCTGATGCCATCGGCGGTGATCTTCTCGGTTGCGTCGATGCCCACGCTGCACGACGTGAAGTTGGGACCCGGCACGAACCATATGCGGCCGTTCAAGTCGGGCTGAAGGGCCAGATCCACAAGGTTGTCCGGGTAGTAGGCCGAGGCCGACATCTGGTAGATCACGCTGTCAGCGAAGGCCTGGTTGCCCACGAGGGGCGCGGGGGATGAATTCTTACTGGCCAGGGTGAGGGTCGAACCGACGTTGCCGGTGGTGGGGTCGAACATGAACGTCTTGGGATCCACCTGATGCACGCTGGGGGTAGCGTAGCTGCCCGAATTGAAGCCTCCTCCCGCGATCCCCGTCCAGTTCGACTTGTCCTTCGCCCCCGAGGAGGGGGTGCTCCAGCTCTGGAAAAGGCCCGCCCAGTCGGCGCCGGTCTTGGTCCACTTGATCGCCACGGGAGGCGTCGTGGTCGTGGGATCGGTGACGTCGATGCCCGAGATCAGGTCGCCTCCGGGGCCTTCGGTCACCAACATGATGGTCTTGTAGTCCTTGGTGGGGGCGCCGAAGTAGATGTCCCCATACTTGGGCGACCCGGCCAGGCCGTAGATGTGGTCGGAGGGCATGCCGGGCTCCCCCGTGGGCGCCTTCGCCGCGTTGTATTTGGCGTAGAACTGCACCTGCTTGGCCAGGAGGTTGGGCGGAAGGAGGGCCAGCACCTCGGAACCATTCGAAAGCTTGAAGGCGTGAAGCATGCCGTCGTCGGCCCCGACCCATACCAGGGGTGTCCGGTCGGCGTGGGCCGATTCAAAGGCCCCGTGGTCCTCCACATTGCCCTGCAAGAACTTCTCCGCCGCCTGGGTGACGGCGGGGGTAGAATTGATGCTGGACCCAAGAACCCATGGACGGATGGTGCTCGTCTTGGTGCCGTCGTATCCGATGGTGTAGTCCAGCACCTTGTCCGTGATGCCGCATGAGCTGCACAACGAGTTGAGCGTGCTTGCGGTGGCCGTGTCGTTCTTGATCTGGATGAGGGCGTTGGTGCTCGGGTTCCAGGTGTAGATCTTGCGAGCGCTGGGGGCCACGTAGGCGGGGTTAGGGTCTGTCCCCGCCGGGTTGGCCGCCGTCCCCGTGCTGTAACGCAGGTTGTATCCCGCATCCCACAGTAGGATCGGCGGGGCCGCGACGGGGTTGGCGGCCGTTCCCGTGCACTTGTCGCAGGACGGGCATCCCGTGCAGTCGGCGGCCTTGAGGGTGCAGCCGCTCAAATCGCAGTTGGTGGAGTCGTAGGCGTAGAGGTGGCCCTTCCAGCCCGGGTATTCGGTGGAGGCCAGGAGGGCGACGGTCCCCGTGCCCAGGGCCGCCGAAGCAACCGGGGCGGAAGTGGTGTAGTCGCCCGTGGCCATGGCGGCCACAATGGTGGAAAAGGCATCGTAGAGGGCCGAAGGATCGCTGGCGAAGAAGGCGTAGTCTTTGCAGTTACTGCTGCACGAGCTTGAAACCGATCGATAGTTGCTCGTGCTGGTGGTCGTCCCCGTGGTCAGAGGCGAAACGGCCCCCGCCCAGGGCACGTTGAGGGGCAGGCGGTAATTGCTGCTGGCGTCTTTGTCCTTGGCGATATCCATGCCCGCGTCGCCATTGGCAGAGCTGGCGTCCGTGCGCCCCATGTAGGCGTCCAAATTGAGCTCACACCGGGAGACACTCGAGCTGACACCAATAACGAAGGTTCGAGCCCACATTTTGGTAATGTCACCTGTCTGGCATTCGCTTCCCGAATCTTTGGCTTTTACAAAGAGTTCATCGGTCCTTCCTTCGGGATATTTGTCCCAATTGCTAGGTGCCTGAGTACCGCACGATTGATAGCCGCCATCTGGGTTGCAAGTATTGCTCGCCCCGTCGGTCACGAGGACGACCCCGTAGGTCCGCCCGCAGGCGATCATGGGATCGGCAGTACCGCCTGTGCCTCCGCTGGTGTAGGTATAGTTGAGGGCTGCCTTGGCGAGGTTAAGCCCGTAGGACGTTGCCGTGTTGTTGTAGGCGTCAAACCCCCCGTAGGCCTTCACTTTCAGGAAGGGTTGAATCTTGGCGACCTGGGCGTCCTGCACCGACTGGGTGTCGTCGGCCACGATGTCCACGATGCGGTGGGCGTTGGCGGAGGCCGTCGTCGTGCCATCGGGCAATTTAACCTTAAAGGAGGTGGAGAAGACTTCCAGGCCCCAGTTCACCGTCTTCGAGCTCAGCCCTACAAGGTTCTGGGGAAGCTGAGACGGGGTGAGATTGGGGTCCCAGCCATCGATGGTGGCCTTAATAACGGGGGTCTTGGAGTAGTCGGGAAGGGTCCACGCATTGGTATTCGACCAAACCCAACCCTGATTGGGATCGTAGGTCCAGTTTGCAGGAAAGGGAGGAGGCGGGGTATCCGGGTAGTAATCAATGCAGCTAGTCGTATAGGTCCAAAGGCCGTTGCCTTTGTAAGCGTATGTAATGCCACCGTATGAATGGCTCGTGGGCCAACTGGCCGGCCATGTGATCGCAGGATTCTTGTACAGGGGCACGGAGTTGCCAAGGGCGTTTTTGAAGGCGTCCATGCGGCTGTATGTGCGGCTAGATTTTACAAGCGTGAAGGTCCAAGTATACTTATTGTGATATTGGGCGCAACCCTGCGATGACGTACTGGGGTCACTGATTTCCCAGTATAGCTCCGGCAAGCCCAGGGAGTCCACGCCGGGCTGGTCGTAGTCGCTCGTGGGCGACCACGCCATGGAGCCGCTCACGTCCAGGACGATGAGGATGTTCGGGTGAGCGAACTGGTGGGTGATCTGGAGGAGGGGGTCGTACCCCTCCGACTGGGCCGCAAGGCTGACGGGCAGGAGCAGGAAGGCCAGGGCCCCTAGCACCGCGAGTTTGGCTGTGGTCGTTCTACTCATGGTCCGCACTCCTTCCCATCTCATTTGATACCCGCGGCGCCCGTGCCGCCCAGGTTGGCGCCCTTCATGAGGCGCTCGCCTCCGCCGGCCCCGCCCAGGAACATCTGCTCCTCCAGGATCTTGGTGATGCCCTTGCCCGACGGATCGCTCACGGTCCCTACGGCGATGATGTTGATCTTCTGGTCCGTGTCCTTGGTGGCCGTAGCGGGGGGCGGATCGTCCTCGTTGTTCCGGACGTAAAGGCTGTAGGTAGCTTGGCCGGGAACACCCGATGGCTGGGGGACGGCCACGTTGTAGTAGCTCGTCCCGTTCAGCACGAGAGGCACGGCCGTGTATCCGCCTCCCGGAGGCACGAGGCTGGGGTTGGTGGTGGTGGGAGAGAGCATCTGGTTCAGCGCCGTGCTCGAGTTGGAGGCCGCGTCGGAGACCAGAGACTCGGCCTGCCGCAGCCCATCCTCTGAGGCGTAGAGGGCCGCCTGCTGGAGCTTGTCGTTGCCCGAAAGACGGTCCTCCATGGTCATGAAGAGGACGCCGGCGATGCCCACCATGGTGAGGACGAAGACCACGAGGATGATGGTGATGAGGGCGCTCCCCTTTTCTCTGTTCATGGCTAGAACCCCAAAGCACGGTTGCGGATCAGGAGGGTGGAGGTCAGGCGGTAGTGGTAAGACCGGTCCGGGGCTCCCGCGGCCCGGTCTTCCGAAGCCGGCCTGAAGAGGAGGTTCTTGGTCACCTTGGTTGTAGCGCCCAAGGGGTTGGAGCGCGCCACGACCGACACGCGCAGAGCCACCACGTGCGTCACGTCGGTGGCCGTCGGCGTTCCACCCAAGGGCCCTGCCTGGGTGGGGACCTGGCCCGGCGTATTCAGGACGACGGAGACGCCCGTGTCGGGGTTGGTGTAGTTGTAGATGTTTCCGTCATCGAAAATCCATGCGATCTGCAGATCCTCCACGTTGTCCAGGAGGGTCACGAACCCGTCGTCGGGATTCGTTGGGTCGAAGAGGCCCTCCTTTTGCTGGAGCTGGCCGTTTTTGACCCTGAACGCGGTGTACGTGACAAAGACCAGGTGGGGATTGGTCAGGTCGGGATGCCCTGCGGGGGGGTTGATCCCGTCCGACTTGCCCACGACCTGCTGGACGCGGATGCCCGGCATCGTACCGTAGCCACCCCCCCCCGCGGGCGGACTGCAGCAGTTGGCGTTCGCGCCCTCGTCGTAGTTGGTGATCTGGTAATAGGCCCAAGCGCCGCTCGAGTCCATGAGCATGAGGACATTGCTTACGTCTTGAGAGGAGCCAGGCGGGTCCGGGTGGGCCCCCGTGAGCTGCTTGAAGAGGGCAAGGTTCTTGGCGCTGTCCGGGCACCCCTCCGTAAAATTGAAGATCAGGTTGGCCGCGTGTTGAAACCCAGGCCAGCCGGCGATATCCACCGACATCCCTGAATCCGGCTTGGCCAGGGAGATGATGTCCGTCCCCACGTCGCCGAAGGCGGTAACCGAACCGGAAACGCTGTTCCCCGCTTCTGTCCCCGTGAGGTTGTTGAAGGACGCTTGGTAGTCGGTCGTCGTCCAGCCACCCCCGCCGTTGCCCTTGGCGAAGTGAGTCACGATGGCGTTGGGAGAGCTGGCTTTCCAGTTCATGTCCGTGGCGCCCCGGATGTAATACGAGAGGTAGTCCATGGCCCGCCGGGCCGTTTGGCGCGGCGCCGTGAAGAGCTCCTGGCGCTGGGAGAAGGTGCGCATGGAAATGAGGAAGGTCATGGAGATGAGGAGGACCACCAGGAGCAAGGTCATGGAGATGGTCGCCTCGATGAGCGTGAAGCCCCGCTCCCTCCGGCTACTTGAGCAGCGTCGCCACATAATCCACCCTCTTCTTTCCTATGGCCGCCCCTTGGTACTGGCGGGCTGAGGAGTTCGTAGCCTTGTCCGTGGGCAGGACGCTCACCGTGATGCGCCAGTATGGATTGGCGTCCTCGATGGCATAGTGAATCGTGAAGGGCGTGTCGTTGCTGTTGCTCGTGGGGAACACGTTGGCCCCAGCCGGTCCCCAGTAGGGATCCGCCGTGGGGTCCAGATCGCCCGAGGCAGCGGCGGCGATGGGAAAGGTGATGCCGATATTGGAGGGGGCGGTGGCGCCTCCCTTCGTGAGAGCCTGGAGGCACCTCATGTTTTCGATGACCTGCTCTGCCTTGGAGGTCATCTCCGTGCGGGCCCCCGACCCCAAGTTCACCAGGTAGGCCATGCTGAAGAGCTGAAGAACGCCGATCATGAGGAAGAGCATGATCATGAGGGCCACCATCACCTCGATGAGGCTGCTTCCACGCTCCGCACCGTCTTTGTCTTCGCACCGTATCGTCCGATTGCTCATCACGACACCTTTGCCCCGTTCATGTACTTCACGATGGTGGGGCGCCAGAGCACGTTTACGAGGATGTCATAGCGCAGGTTAGGCTTGAGGACGCCGGCGGCCATCTCCTTGTGGGTCAAGGAGAGGGCGACAGGGGCCGTGAGGGGCGGGCCTGTCAAAGGAACGGGCAGCCATGCGGAGGGAATCGGAGCCGCCCCCGTGTAGGTTTCCGACGCGCTGTTGGACCGTCCCTGCCAGTCGCAGTAAAGGAGGTAGTACGTGAGCCCCGCGGGGTTGTTGGGGTGGGGCCAGGTTGTCGTGGCCGTCTGAACGAGGATGTCCCCCGGGATCACCTGGGTTTCGAGCACCTGGTCGGTGGCCTTATCGAACATTTGGTCGCCGTTGGTGTCTGCGTAGAGGGTGAGAGTCCTCGATCCGTCCGCCGCCGGAGGGTCGCTGAGTTGGAGGAACACGCCCGTACCCTGGGACGCGGTGAGGACATAGGCCCGCTCTACGAAACTCTGCACCTCGTGGGCGGCCGTCTCCAGCCGCTGTCGCTTGAGGGTTCTGCTGACGGCGATGGTCATGATCACGGCGATCATGCCCATGATCGCCACTACCACCAGGATCTCGATGAGGGAGAAGCCCCCGTCGCGACGCGGCCTTCGATTAAAGCCCATGGGTTGTTTCGGCACGACGATCACCGGCACCTCCTCCTGCAAGTACGTGTAGCAATCGCCGTTCCAGCATCCCCGGCCCTGAGTTCATCGCCATTCCGGCTCGGGGCCCTCGGAAGGCTTGCACCCAAATGTTACCATGCGACACACTTCCACGTCTCCCCTCTTGGGGAGGTCTCCCCGAACGCAAGTTGACATCCTGGGGACCTCCCTTCTATCCTCAAAAGGTGGAGGGGGAATGCCCATGCTCAACCAGGAAGCCCTTGGGATGATCGAGACACGCGGCTTGGTGGCGGCCATCGAAGCGGCCGACGCCATGGTAAAGGCCGCCAAGGTCCTGCTCGTGGGCAAAGAAACCATCGGAAGCGCCTACGTTACCGTCATGGTCCGGGGCGACGTGGGCGCCGTGAAGGCCGCCGTGGACGCGGGAGCCGCCGCGGCACGCCGCATCGGCGACCTCGTCTCCGTCCACGTGATCCCCATGCCCTATGAGCAGGTGGAGGGGATCTTGCCCCAAGCCCCCGCTTCGCGGGAGGCCAGGGGCAAGAAGTGAGGAGTGAGAGAGTGAGAAGTGAGGAGTGGCAGACAGTGAGGAGTGCCAGAGAGTTGAGGAGTAAGGAGTAAGAGAAGTGGATAAGCCGCACCGCAGTTTGGAAGTGTGGAAGAAGTCCATGGAACTCGTGACTCTCGTTTACTCTATGACAGCCCAGTTTCCTTCGGAAGAGCGGTTTGGGCTGGTGAGTCAGATGCGGCGATGCGCGGTGTCAATCCCTTCAAACTTGGCGGAAGGGGCCGCCAGGCGAAACGACAAAGAACTCACGCAGTTTCTTCATATTTCTATGGGATCATCCAGCGAACTGGACACCCAACTCGAAATCAGCCGACGGCTGGGCTTTCTTTCCGAGACTGACGCCACGCAGTTGGACGGACAGCTGGCCGAAGTGGACAAAATGCTCGTGGGTCTCCGAAATCATCTCCTTCGCAAGAGCGCCAATACCTAGCGGAGTTCTCCATGCTTTGTCTTTTCTTGTTCTCCTCACTCCTCACTCCTCACTCCTCACTGGGTTACGCTCCTCACTCCTTGCTCCTCACCCCTCACTGCTTTACGCTCCTCACTCCTCACTCCTCACTCCTCACTGGTTTTCTCCCGTGAGCTCCGCCGACGTGGACCGCGCGGTCAACCAGGTCCGGCAGGCGCAACAGGCCTACGCGGAGTTTTCCCAGGAGCAGGTGGACAAGGTCATCGCCGCCATGCACCAGGCGTGCATGCCCAACCTGGAGAGATGGGCCCGCATGGCCCATGAGGAGACGGGGTACGGCACCGTCGCCGACAAGATCGTGAAAAACCGCTTCGGGGCCGACGACGTCTACCGGTACATCCGCCCCATGAAAACCGTGGGGTTCATCAGCGCCGATCCGGCCCAGGGCGTCTACGAGGTGGCCTCCCCCATGGGCGTGGTGGCCGCCGTCATTCCCAGCACCAACCCCACGTCCACGGCTATCTACAAGATTCTCATTTCGCTCAAGGCCAGGGACGGGATCGTTCTGTCCCCTCACCCCTCGGCGAAAGGCTGCATCAAAGCCGTGGCGGACGTCATGCACGACGCGGCCGTGGCGGCGGGTGCTCCCCGCGGCCTCATCGCGTGCCTGCCGAACCCCTCCATCCAAGACACACAGGCCCTCATGAAACATCCGGGGACCAACGTCATCCTGGCCACGGGGGGCATGGGTTTGGTGAACGCCGCTTACTCCTCGGGCAAACCCTCCTACGGCGTGGGACCGGGGAACGTGCCCGCCTTCATCGAGCGTACGGCGGCCCTGCGCAAGGCCGTGAAGGACATCCTCACGGGAAAGAGCTTCGACTGGGGCACCATCTGCGCCAGCGAGCAGTCGGTCATCGTGGACGCGCCCCTGGCGGACCGGGCGAAAGACGAGTTCACGCGCTGGGGCGGCTACTTCGTCTCGGAGCGCGAGAAGGCCCTGCTCGAAGTGCTCATGGTGGACAAGAACG
>JAKAKG010000073.1 GCA_021813555.1 Acidobacteriota bacterium | reverse complement strand
TCACCGTGCCCGGCATCAAAGTTCCCCCGTCTTATTCATGTGTGGCCACCATAAGGCTGAGCAAAGAGACCCCCAAGCCGTAACGCCCCGTCCTGCTATTGATGAGGACTGGAAGCTCAACGGGTGGACGCTCGGCGCTTCGCGGTTCGGGTCTACTCTACCACGCCCCCAGTAATTGCTGGTAAGCGAAATCGTCACACGGTACGTCTCGGAGCCCACCCAAAAGAGGCGCTCAACCACAATGGGCCCGGCCTTCAGCGCTGGAGGTTTTTCTCTTCGATCGTCCCCGATGTGCTCAGCTCGGCCGCAAGCCCGCCGTTGTCAAGCCACGTTTTGGCCGCTGTGTCACCCTTGAGGTAGGCGTCCCAGAAGGCGGTGGTGGCAACGCAGGCGAGGCGTTGAAATGCGGCATCGGTGGGTTTGGCGGCGCGGCGGGCGCGCCCGGAAAAGACCATGTGGTCCCCGCCCTGGAAAGTGACGAGATATTCGTCCGGACCGTTGATGCAGTCGTAAGGCACTCGCCGCTGGGCTGGGGTAGTGTCGCCGATGGGGCTGGCGTCCTCGGTCCCCGTCATGTGCAGGCAGGGCACGCTGAAGAAACGGTAGGAGGGGCAGTCCGCCGCTTTTCCCTCGGAGGGGGAGCTGAGGGCGACGCAGGCCTTGATGCGCGGGTCCCGCAGGTCCACCGTTCCCGCTCTGGTTGTTTGGAATACGCGCCCGGCCACGGCCAGGGCCGTGTAGGCGCCGAAGGAATGGCCGCCCACTCCCACGCGGTTCAGATCCATCCTTCCCTTCAAAGGAGAGCCGGCCTGCGTGTCCAGGCGCGCGAGCATGTCCAGGGCGAAGGAGATGTCCTTGGGACGGTCCAGGGCGTTCTGCGGATCGCGCGCGGCCTGCACCATGGCGCGGAAGGGGCGCAAGGAGTGGAGCACGGAGGCGTCGCTGCCGGGGTGTTGCACGTGGACGCTCACGTAGCCTCGGCTGGCCCAGCACTCGCCCAGATAGCGGTAGCCGTCGCGCGAGCCGCCCAGGCCGTGGGAGAAGAGGATCACGGGGAAAGGGCCTTGGCCGCCGGGATAGTATATGCGCACGGGGATCGTCCGGTTCCGCGCCTCGTCTCTCCAGTCGGCCGTCCGCTCGAACACGCGAAACGGGCCGGCAGCTAACGCCGGAGCGTATGAAGCGGAAGAGGCGGCCCGTGGGTTGGGTTGAGCCACGTACGCCAGTGCCCCAACCAGCAGGAGCATTGCCAGGATTCCCAATGCGAGCACAGTCCGCTTCATGGTGCATCTCCTGTGGAGTGATCGTGCATCAGCCCGTGTGAACGCCTCCCCGTCCTGGAGGATAGACAGGGCAGAGGAGCTGAAGGTTGAGCTGGCTGGGCACGTGAGGAAATTAGGAACGCAGGCGGAGCGGCAAACGGCCCGAAAGCCGCAGTTCATCTTCATGGCTCAAAAGTCGTCGCCGGGCGCTCAATCGGGAGGTTGCCTTCACAGCACCGTGCAAGCCTCGTCGAAGTCGAGGCGCGGGCTGCGCGGGAAGAGCTTGGCGGGATCACCGTAGCCGAGATTGCAGAGGAAATTGGACTTCACGGTGCCCGTTGGGCCGGAAAAGAACTCCGCATCCACTTTGGCGTTGTCGAATCCCGACATGGGCCCGCAGTCCAGCCCCAGGGACCGGGCGGCCAGCATGAGGTAGGCGCCCTGGAGGGTGCCGTTTCGGAATGCCGTCGCCTGCGCCAGCTCCGCCGAGTTAGAAAACCACTCCCTCGCCCCGGGCTGGTGCGGGAAGAGTTTGGGCAGCTTGTCGTAAAAGGCAAGATCGTGGGCGACGATGACCGTCACGGGGGCCTGCATGGTCTTTTCCACGTTGCCCGGCATGAGAGCGGGCCGCAGCCGTTCCTTGGCCGCCTTGCTCCGCAGGAAGACGAAGCGCGCCGGGCTGCCGTTCGCGCTCGTGGGACCCCACTTCGCAAGGACGTACAACTCATGCAGGACATCGTCGCCAACCGGCTTATCGAGCCAGCCGTTGTGGGTCCTGGCGCTTCGAAACAGAAGGTCGAGGGATTCGTCACCGAGGGAACGGCTCATGGGTCTCTCCTTGTCTTTCCTTGCGGGGCATTGCCGCATTCGCGGCGAGGGGTTCACATAAATTCCGTGAAGCCGGCCAACCGGACGCGCGTTAAACAGCCTCCTAGAAAACCATCAACGAGCGTGGAGGCCCAGGTATTCGCCTCGGCTCGCCAGGACCCTTCCCTACCGATGGCGCCAGATGGCTCAAGGCGTCCCATTGGCGCCCTCTTTCCACCTGCTTCCGGCGCATTTTCTTTCCGCCCACTCGCCGCCTCACCTTTCTCGCTTTCCAGCTTCTCCCTCCGTGCTACGATAACCGCTCGGCAGGCGGTCGGGCCGCCGCAAGACCCTAGGGGAGACTTCATGCGCAAAGGAATCCTGCTTCTGTCGGTGTTGATGGCGGCCGGGTGGGCCAGGCTCGCCCTCGGCTGCACGAACATCCTGGTGACCAAGGGGGCATCGGCGGACGGATCGGTGATCATTTCATACTCGGTGGACGGCGAGTTCCACCCGGTCCTGCGCGCCATACCGGCGGCGGACCACAAGCCGGGCGACACGTACGAGATCAAGGATTGGCACGGCGCCGTGAGGGCGACCATTCCGCAGGTTCCGCACACGTACGCGGTGTGCGGGATCATGAACGAGCACCAGCTCGCCATCGGCGAGACGACCTTCGACGGGCGGCTGGAGCTGCGCGACACGCGCGAGGGCATCTCCTACTGGCCGCTCATGGAGATCACGCTCCAGCGGGCGCGCACGGCGCGTGAGGCCATCAAGGTCATGACGGACCTCGTGGCCCAGTACGGCTACGCCTCCACGGGGGAGACCTTCTCAATCGCTGATCCGAATGAGGCCTGGATCTTGGAGATGATCGGCCGGGGAGACGGGGTCAAGGGCGCCCTGTGGGTGGCGGAGCGGGTGCCGGACGGGATGATCGCCGCCCATGCGAACAAGTCGCGCATCGGCAGCTTCCCCTTGCACGAACCGGACACCTGCCTCTACTCGCCCGACGTCATCGACTTCGCCGTGGCCAAGGGCTATTACAACCCCAAGGCGGACGGCCCTTTCCGTTTCTGCGACGCTTACTGCCCGGCCACGCCGGAGAAGCTGCGCTACACCTCCACGCGCGTATGGTCCATCTTCCGGCGCGCCGCGCCGTCATTGAACCTCTCCATGGATCGAAGCCGCGGCGCCAAGGGCGCGGAGCCTTACCCGCTCTGGATCAAGGCCGACACGAAGCTCTCCGTGCAGGACGTGATGGCCCTCATGCGCGACCACTACGAAGGCACGCCGCTGGACATGACGAAAGGGATCGACGCGGGCCCCTTCGGCTCGCCCCTGCGCGCCAGGCCCATTACCTTCACCCTTGACGGGACGGCCTACGCCTGGGAGCGGCCCATTTCCACGCAGCAAACGGGCTGTTCCTACGTGGCCGAGATGCGCTCGTTCCTGCCCGACCCCGTGGGGGGCGTCCTCTGGTACGGCGTGGACGATACGTATACGAGCTGCTATTTCCCCCTTTATGCGGGGATCACCGCTGTGCCGCCCTCCTTCGCCCGGGGAAGCCTGCACCGCTTCTCGTGGGATTCGGCGTGGTGGGTCTTCAACGTGGTGGCCAACTACGCCCAGCTCAAGTTCTCCTACATGGTGAAGGACATCGTGAAAGTCCAACAGGAGCTGGAAGGGAACTTCTTCGCCCTCCAGCCTGCCGTGGAGAAGACCGCCGCGGAGATGCTCAAGACCGACCCGGCGCGGGCGCGGCGGTTCCTCACGGACTACAGCGTCTCCTCAGGCGAGCAGGTTTACGCCCGCTGGAAGGATCTCGCCGAGACCCTCTTCACGAAGTACAACGACGGCTACGTGCAGGACGACAAGGGGGAGGCTCAGGAGTTGGGGTACCCGGAGGAGTGGCTGCGGGACGTGGTCAAGGCCAGGCCCGAGCAGTTCAAACTGCCCGCGCAGAGCAGCGCCCAGAGCCCGAAGAGTTATTAGAAGGCTGTTAGCGAGAGCAGCAACACCTTGGCGTGCTCCAGCTCTGTGAGGCGGGTGCAGCTCACCTGGACAGGATCAAGACGGACATTCGTGCGGAACGCAAAGGACCGAAGCGCGGCGTGCCGCGCTCCGGTCCTTGAGACTGACTATGGTTGAATCGCGTCAGCGGCGCTTGTGGCCTCCGTGCCCGCCGTAGTGCGCGGCAGGCGCGTGCCCTCCACCGCCGCCGTATGAGCGAGGAGCGTACGCGGGGGCCCGTTGCGCGGGCCTCGCGTAAGAGCGGTTGTAGCTTGGCCGAGCGTAGTTGGCGGGAGCGCGAAAGGCCTGGCGGTTGTACTGCGGCCTCGAGTAGCCCCTCGGAGCGATTGCCGCCGGACGGTTGTAAGCGCGGCCCGCATACCCCGTGGGCCCGTGCACCGCCGGGCGGCTGTAAGCGCGCTGCGTGTAGCCCGTGGGCCCGTGCACCGCCGGGCGGGAGTAGGCGCGCTGCGCATACCTCCCCGTGGGTCCATGCACCGCCGGGCGGCTGTCGTTGCGCCCCGTATAGCCTGTGGGGCCATGCACGGCCGCGCGGTTGTTGCCGCGTCCCGTATAACCCGTGGGTCCGTGCACCGCAGGGCGACTGGTGCCGCCTCCCGTATAGCCCGCAGGTCCGTGTACCGCCGTGCGATCGAAACCGCGGCCAGTGTAGGCACCGGGGCCATGTGCGGTGGTCCGATCAAAGCTGCGGCCGCTGTAGGCGCCGGGGCCATGTGTGGCGGCTCGCTCCAAGCCGCCGCCGGAGAGGCGAGCGGGGACTCCGTGGACGCGCCCGTAGCTCCTGCCGCCGTAGGGCGCGCCGCCTCCGCGGGCGTAGTTCAGGTTGTCACGCTGATGGGTCCATGGCTGGCGGTCGTATCCGCCGCGCCAGTACCCCCCGCGGTAGTAGGGGCTGTTGTGGTAGATGACGTTGTTCATGATGACCGTGTTGTTCACGTAGACGCTGTTATTGTTCCAGTCGCACCCGCCGAAGAGGACGTTGCCCACGGCGAAGCCGAGGCCCCAGGCGAAGCCGTTGACGAAAGAGTAGCCGGGCCAGGGACCCCAGACCGACGGGTAGTAGTAGGTGGGATAGCTCCAAAGAGGTCCGTACACGACCGCGGGCTCATAGGTCGGAACGTAGATTACGTCCGGCGTGTAGGGCTGAATCACGATGTCAGGGCCTTCCACCACCACGCGCTGCTGGGGCGTGGTCCTGAGGTGGCCGCTCTGATAGGCCGCGCTTCGCAGCGTCTGCACGGCATCCATCACGCTGGCCTTCTGGCTCAGGAAGGCGTTGCCCAGATCGGTGGTCCACTGGATGTTCTGAGCCATCCTGTCCAGGACGGTGGGGAACTTGCATAGGGCGATGACGCTGGGATCCCAGGTGGCCGTGGCCAGCGCGTCGTCGAGCGCGCTTCCCGTAAGGCCGGGGTTGGCCTGGACCCACTGGTCGGCCTCCGTTACCTGATCGGGAAAAGTCGCGGCCATCAGGACCTGGCTCATGAGCGCATCGGGATAGAGGGCGATGGGTGCCACCATCTGGCTGATCTGGTCGGATGTATAGGTTCTGCTCTGCGCTTGGAACGACAGGCCTCCCGCCAGAAGAAGAGAGACCAGCAGGGGTATGAGAACCAACCGAAGGTGTCGCATGTGCATTTCTCCTTTCCTTCCGCCCTCTCACGAGCAAGGGCTAGGCGCAGGGAATGCAAACAATATGCCGTCGGCCGAAGCGCCCTCTCAAGGCGGGGGGTGGAAAGCGTAAGGTGTGTAGCAGCAGGGAGTTATGTCGATGTGCTGAGGTCCATGGCCGGGCCGAGGCGGCCTTTCTCGATGTCCGGCATCCAGGACATTTCTTCCCAGGTGCCCATCGCCCCACGTCATGTTTCCATGCTCATGATGATGAAGCAGACCCGCTATCCCTCAACTCTCAACTCTCAACTCTCAACTCTCAACCCCGATCTCTCAACTCTCAACTCACATACATCGAGTCTATGAGGCCGGCGTAGCGGGTATCGATGACGCGGCGTTTGACTTTGAGGGTGGGTGTGAGTTCGCCCTCTTCCTGGGAGAGTTCCTTGCTCAAGAGCCGGCACTTCTGGATCTGCTCGTGGTGGCTGAGGTGGGCGTTGGCCCGGGCCAGGACGTTGCCGTACAGGTGCATGATCTGCGGATGGTCACGAAACTGCGAGGGATCCGTGAGGTTCAGTCCCTTGGCGCGGGCGTATTCCTTAAGATTGTCCCAGTTCGGGACGATGAGGGCCGTGAGATAGGGACGGCGGTCACCGATGAGGACCGCCTGCGTCACGTACTTGTTCAGCTTGAGCATATTCTCGATGGGCTGCGGGGCGATGTTCTTGCCGCCTGCGGTGACGAGAAGCTCCTTCTTCCTGTCCGTGATGAAGTAAAATCCCTCCTCGTCCACCCTGGCGATGTCCCCCGTCATGAACCAGCCGTCTTCCGTAAAGACCTCCGCGGTGGCTTCGGGGCGCTTGTAATAGCCCTTCATGATGTTCGGCCCTTTGGCGAGCAGTTCCCCGTCGGCGCCGATCTTGAGCTCGACGTTGGGTGCCCGGCGCCCGATGGAGCCGAACTTGGGGCGTTCCTCGCTGTTTCCCGTGAGCCCCGGGCTCGTTTCGGTCAGCCCGTAGGCTTCGCAGATGGTGATCCCCATGCCGTAGAAAACCAGCCCCAGCTCCTTGAGCAGCGGGGCGCCTCCGGAGATGAAAAAGCGAAGGCGGCCGCCCATCTTGGCTCGGAGCTTCTTGTAAAGGATCACGTTCCCCAGCCCGTGCTTGAGCGCGAGCCACGGCCCCGCCCTTCTCCCGTCGGCCCAGGCCCGGGCCCAGTCGTCGGCGGCCTTGATGGACCAGTGCATGAGCACCTTCTTGAGGTACGGCGCATGGGCGGCCTGTTCGAGAATCCGCGCGTAGATTTTCTCGTAGAAGCGGGGCACGGCGGCGCCCACGGTGGGCCTCACCTCCGCCATGTTCTCGGCCACCTTCTCGACGCTCTCCGCATAGGCCAGCGCGGCACCGCTCCAGAAGTAGCAGTAGTCGGCCGTGCGCTCGAAGACGTGGCTCAGAGGAAGAAAGACGATGGCCAGATCGCCGGGGCCGAAGGTGAGCACCTGCATGTCGCCCCGGGCGTTTTCGACGAAGTTGCGGTGGGTGAGCATGGCGCCCTTGGGCACCCCCGTCGTGCCCGAGGTATAGACGATGGAGGCTAGATCATCCGGAAGGACCGCCGCGGCGGTTTTTCGGTGCAGGCCCTCGTGGTTCCGTAAAAACTCCTCGCCCCTGGCAAGCACGTCGTTCCATGGGAGAATCCCCGGCTGGGGCGCGTCCACGGGGTCCATCACGATGATGTCGCGAAGCCTGGGCATGGCGGCGCGGGAGGAGAGGAGTTTGGCGGCTTGGGCGGGGGTGGAGACGATGGCCACTTCGGCGTCCGAATCATTCACGATGAACGAGGCGTCCTTGGCGTTCAAGGTGGGGTAGACGGGTACGTCCGCGGCTCCGGCGGTGAGGATGGCGAAATCGGACATGGCCCATTCGGGCCGGTTCTCCGACAAAAGGACGACCTTGTCTCCGGGCTTGATTCCAAGGGACATGAGGCCGTTGGACAGGCGCTCCACGGCGCCGCTGAACTCCCCGGTGGAGATTAGCCTCCACGTTCCGTTGGACTTGGCGCGGAGCAGATCCGGGCGGTCATGGACGTCCAACAGGTTGAAGAACACATCGCAGAGCGTTCGGACTTCAGCCACCGTTGCCCCCCTAGGTCGATGCAAGTACAAGACCCGATTCGGCGGCTGTCCTCGCCGCCGCCTCCTATGCTACCACCCCGGCAGGCGATCTAGCATGAAGAGAGGAGCAGGGTGCGGGGAGCCGGGAGCGGGGTGCGGAGACATCAACTCCCCATGGCGCCGGTGATAGAATATCAACAAGGGGGGACGCCATGAACGCCGCAGGGCTATCCATTCTGATTCTGGCTGTCATCGGGATCGGCTGGCTCATCCTGAGCCTCGCCGCCAAGGAGCGGGCGAGGGCTCGAGCCCGCGAACAGTTCGCAGCGGAGCGCGGCTGGACCTACACGAGGGGCGGGAAGCCCGGCCGTCTGTACCTCATCGAGGGCTTGGAAGGCGGGGCGCCCTGGACCCTGGAGGCCTTCCAGGGGGGCAAGAGGAAGGCGACGTTGACGGTCTGGAGATGCTCCGATCCGCCCATGACGGAGGGCGTCGTCTTCATCGGCTCCAAGGCAATGGCGGCCATGCTGAAGAACCCTCTGGGCAGCAAGATCATACGGTGGGGCCTGCAGGTCGCGGGCGGTGATGATGACGTCTCCAGGACCTTGACGCGCCTCATGGATGGGTATCAGGAAGTGGAGACGGGCGATCCAGAGTTTGCGGCTGTCTTTGCCGTTCTGGCCACGGACCCGGGCCAAGCCTCAAAGCTCCTCAACGGCGACACGCGCCGGGCTATGCTTGAGTGGGACCAGGTCCACAAGATCGGCCGGGCATCACAGGGGCCCCTGGGCGCTACGTGGAGCGACGCCGGTCTTTCCCTCACCTGGGGATCAGGCGCCCTCGAGTCCCCCGAGGATGTGTCCGCGTTCCTGGGGCTGGCCCAGCGCCTGCGGTCTTCCATCAAGAGCGGGTGGTAATCGGCAAACGCCGTAAAGACTCCGCCGCTCCGCGTCCTCATTTCCTCATCTCCTCATCTCGTCATTTCCTACCCCTGCCGGCCCCGTTCGCGAGCCTCCCTGTTGCCAGCTTCTGTGTTTGGGTGGAATATACTCGCATTTTAGGCTTTCACTAGGTGAAGGGCCCGCGGGCCCGGGGCGCCTTCAAGGCCGGTGGAGAGCTATTCTCCCCGCGGCCCACAGGTGCCTAATGCCTTGCGGCCCCCCCTTTGAAGGAGACCCATCCATGGCGCGGATCGAAAACATAGCCACGGCTTTGCCGCCCTACGTCGTGGAGCAATCCTTGGCCCGGGACGCCTACACCATGCTCTTCGCCGGAACTCCCTCCTGTCTACTATCTCTCGGGAAAGAGCTTTGACGAGCGCAACCAAGATTATGTGGACAAGGCCCTGGATCTGGCCGAGCAGGCCGCGAGAGCGTGTCTGGAGCGGGCAGGCGTGGCGCCGGGGCAGA
>JAKAKG010000148.1 GCA_021813555.1 Acidobacteriota bacterium | reverse complement strand
CATCGGGTACGACGCGGCCGCGGCTCTCGCCCACGAAGCCCACGCCACCGGCCGCACCATCCGGGACCTCTGCCTCGAAAAGCGGGTGTTGCCCGAAGCCCAGCTCACCGAGTTGCTCGACGCCAGGCGCATGACGGGAGAGTAGGGCACTCTTAGAAAAGGGTAAAGGCAGGGGCCGAAGCCCCTGCCTTGTCCAACGATTGGACTCGCCTCCTACCAGGACCAGGTCTGGGTCACTTCTCCTCCGTCCGGGTTGAGGAACCGGAACGTTCTAGCGACACCTCTGGGAACGGCTGCCTTCAGGCTGGCGCCCCCGGTAATCTGGACTTTCCCCGTGTTCTTCCAAGCCGTGTTCGTCCACTCGACGTCATCGATAAAGACCTTGATGCCGTTCTGCAGATTGCTCCCGGTGACCACGAACTTGAAGGGCGGCGCGGCTTTCTTGATGAGGGCGATGACTGGGGGCGGGGCGTTGCTCACCACGATGGTGCCCGACTTGCTGGTGACGGCCGCCCCAAGGGAGGCCGTAACGGTCCATATGTAGGTGCCGGCCTCGGTGTAGGTGTGGGTCGGGGCGGCACCCGCAGCGCGAGCGCTGCCGTCACCGAAGTCCCAATCGTAGGCCACGGTCCCCGAGCAATTCGTGGGGGAGCCCGTGGCGGAAAAGGATACGGCCAGCGGCTTGGAACCTGACGCTTTGCTGGCCGTCGCGGCCAGATTGAGGAAGCATGCGCTACATGTGGAGGGGATGGCAACGGCTCCCCGGAGCGTCTTGTTGCCCGCGTTGGAGCTGTTGATCTGGATGGTGTAGGTCTGCGGTCCGGCCTGGGAGCCGTTCGTGGCGGCGGTCCAGGAGAGCAAGGCGTCCTTGCCCGGATCCAGGCTGGCGATCGTTTGCGTGGGTGAACCCGCCAGGAGCGTCATTCCGGACGGGAGGCTGATCTGGGCGGAGATGCCCGTTACCGCCACGGTGACGCCGGGCGCGGAGTTGGCGAGATAAAGAGCTATGTCGAAAGGATTGGGAGTCATGATGCCAGACTCGCAGTTCAGCTCCACCGGGGCCGAGATGGAGCTGGTCAGGGGCGGGTTCGTGTCCACGGCGATGCCCCCGAGGCCGTAGTAGGTTGAGAAGGAGATACTCTGCCCGGGCCCGATGGTGTACCCCTCCCAGTAGACGTTGTAGCAGCTGTCCGAGGTGAAATCGTTCCCCGGTGTTACGGTGTAATAGAACGTGTCCGAGCCATGGAACACATCGCCTCAATAAGCCATCTGGAGTCTGCCTGGAACGGGCGAGGCCAAGCCGCCGCGCAGCGTAGCCTGGGCCGTCACGCTGGGGTTGGCCAGATCGTTGAACACGAAGAAGTAGGGCGGCACGTTGGCTCCCTGCCACTCGGTTTCGGTGGTCACGGACCCCGTTCCGGGGACACGGAAGGGTGCGCCGTCATTGTCGTCCAGGTCCGTGTCGAGCATAACCCGGCACCCGACGGTGTGCGCCGAAGTGTCCAGGTTCTCCACCTGGTAGCGGATGAGGTAGGTGTCCGGACGGCCTGTGCTGGACCCAGTCACGAGTGTGAGAATCTGGTGGACGCGGAGGTTGCTGCTTCCCAGCTGCCAAATGCCCTCGCTCGTGTCTCCGGTGGTCATGGGCACTTGGACCTCGTTTCCAAACATCTGTTCCCGATTGTCGTAGTTGACGCCGTCCACCCGGATGGTGGCGAAGGAAGACCAGGGATAGGGATGCCCGAAAAGCAGGATGGGTCCTCCCGGCACGCCCATGGTGTACTGTCCCGTGGAGTCGTCGATGGAGCACTCGATGTAGGAGGACCCTGGACCAAAGACCTCCGTCCTTTCCTGGCGAGGCCGGGAGGGCTCTTTGGCGGCCATGGCCATACCTGCCATCATCGTCAAGCCCAGGCCCATGGCCAGGGTGCCTTTCCACTTGGTATTCATGACCCCTCCTTGCGGCCCTGCCGCGCAATGAACTTTCAACCTATACAAAGGAGGGTACCTGACTCACGGGCTCCCTGCCATGACTTGGATCACATTTTGACGGGTACTCCGCTCTAAGCCCACCTCCGGCGCCCTTCACTCTTGATCGAAGGCCCCTCGCAGGGCCGCCGTGATCTCGCCGATGGCGTCCCAGGCCGGAGAGAAGAGCCCGGGAAGGGTCACGAAATCGTGAAGCATGCCCGAATAGTGGGCGCGGGTCACGGACACGCCGGCTCCCCGGAGGCACTCCCCGTAGGACCGGCCCTGATCGGCGAGGATGTCAAACTCGGCCGTGAGGACGAGGGCCGGCGGGAGGCCGAGAAAATCCGGGGATCGAAGCGGCGATACCAAAGGGATCGAGGATTGATCCAGGTTCCGCAGGTAATGGCGCCGGAACCAGCCCAGGCCCGCTGCCGAAAGCCAGAGCCCCTGGCCGAACAGGTGGAAGGATTCCGCGGCTTCGGCGGCGGGTGAGAGGTCGACCCACGGGCAGATCAGGGTCTGGTGGAGGAGCTTGGGAGATCCCTGATCACGGGCCAGCAAGGAGACACCCGCCGCGAGGTTACCTCCCGCGCTGTCGCCCGCCACCGCCAGGCGGGTCGCGTCCCCTCCGAAGGAGGCCGCATGGGCCGCCACCCACCGAGTGGCCGCCCACGCGTCATCCAGGGCGGCCGGGAAGGGCCATTCGGGCGCCAGGCGGTAGCCCACCGACACGACGATGCACCGGGCGTCGGCCGCCAGGAACGTGCAGAAGGGCTCGAACTCATCGAGCGTCCCCAGCACGAATCCGCCGCCGTGGAAAAAGACGAGAACAGGTTCGGGGCACTTCGCGTCAGGAGAGTAGATGCGGATAGGGACGTCTCCCGCATGAGCCCGGGTGACGGAGACGTTGGCTCTGGGCTTGCCCAGCCATTCGGGCAGGAGAAAGGCCTTGCGTGCATCGGCGGGACTCATGGCGTGCAGGGGCTGGAAGTTTCCCGCGGCGATTCGCGAGAGGATGGCTTCGGCCTCGGGATGAAGCTCGCCGCCCGCGTAGGCCGGATAGAAAATACTCTGCATGTGCACCAATCCCACGATGGAAGCAGGTGAAAGTGGCTAATAGTATAGAAGGAATGCCCACTGAGTTTCAAGTCGCGCACCCGTATCAAGGGATTGAGGCCACCTCCGAGCCTGGCGAGGAGGCTCCAATGATGGGGTGGGATCCCCGGCTTTGCTGGCGGTTCGGGACGAGGACCCTAGGGCCCTCCCCGTCTCTGAGGTCACATCGCACAAGCCCCAAGCCACCGGCTTTTCGAAGGCAAGAGAATTCCATCGCGGAATTTGGGTTGGATGGCCGCCCTTTTCTGATCAGGATGATCGCGACGCGCGGACGGTCCTCGGCCTCGTTTCCCCTGGCGGCCCCGGCGTCTTGCTCGGTGAGAACCTCGTCCCCCTGCTCCCCGCTCCCCGCTTCCTGCTCCCGCCTTGTCCCCATTTCCTATTCCGCCGCACCCTAAGCTATTCTGTCCATCCTGATCGGACCGGCGGCGAGGAGGGGAGGCCCCATGGACGAGAAACCCGTGAGCAAGTTGGACGAGGCCGAAGCGCGGGAGCGGGACTGGCTCCAAAACGTATACAAGGGAGGCCGTGAGGCCGAGCTGACGGTTCGCTCGGTGGTTCTCGGAGCCCTGATCGGCGCCATCATGTGCCTCTCCAACCTCTACGTGGGTTTCAAGGCTGGGTGGAGCCTGGGGGTCACCATCACGGCGGCCATCATGGCCTTCGCCATCTTCAAGGCGCTTCGAACGGTGCTACCGTTCCTCGTGAGGCGCGACATGGGGATGCTTGAGAACAACATCCTCGTGACCATGGCCGCCGCTTGTGCCTTCATCGCCTCCGCCGGGCTCTCCAACGCCGTGCCGGCCCTCACCATGGTCTCCGGCAGGACACTCCCCACGTGGCAGCTCGCCCTGTGGGTCGCGGTGATCCTCTTCCTCGGCCTGTTCATGGCCATCCCCATGAAGCGGCAGATGATCAACGTGGAGAATCTCAAGTTCCCCACGGGCTTCGCCACGTCGGAAGTGCTCAAAGGCATGTATGCGGAAGGCGGCGACGCCGTGAAGAAAGCCAGGGCCCTCTTCGGCGCCCTGGGCATCGGACTGGTCATCTCCTGGTGGCGGGACGGCATCATGGGCCTTCCCCGGCGCGTGGGAGGACACTTCGCGAGGGAGATGGGCGTCCTTCAGTGGAACCGTTGGCTTCCTGCCATCCCGGCCACCCTGGTTCCCTCCTCCTGGTCGGTCTTCGGCATGCCCCTCGCGCGGCTGACCCTTACCTTCGAGGGGAGCCTCATCATGGTGGGAGCTGGGGCCATCATGGGGATCCGCGCGGGCATAAGCCTGCTCCTGGCGGCGGTGCTGGGTTACGGGGTGTTGGCACCCATCTACATCGCCAAGGGAGACATTCCCCACGATCCGCCCGTAGTGGAGGCGACCGCCGGGTTCGGCTATCAGCCACGGGTGGAGGCCGCCTCGGACGCGGTGTTTCCCGCCTCCGTGCCCGCCGGAGGGACGCTGGCCCTTGCCATCCGCGAAGCGGGCCGGCCCGCGCGGACCGTCTCCTACACGTGGCCCGTGGACGAAAAGTTCAAGAACGGGAAAGCCCTGGTGGCCGCCTTGAATGCCCTGCCGCCCTTTGAGGGCCAAGTGGGCTTCGGCTTGGACCGGGCCCACAACCGCCTCTATGCGGAGCTCGTTACAAATCCAGATGCGGAAACGGTGCTGGCCGTCGAGGGGGGCGCCTCACCGCCCGTATTGGGTTTTGGCGCTGGCACCGAGGCGAGGACCCTCCGCTATCCGGTGGTGATTCCGGCGGGCTCCGCCCTCTCCTTTTCGGCAGGCCAGGGGAAAGGTCCCTCAGGCCCCGTGGAGACGCACCTGATGACCGCCGCATTCCCCCAGGGAGCCACCTTTACAAGCGAGGCGAGTCTCCTGGCGGCGTTGAACGGTGAGCGGCTCCCCGACGGGACACTCAATCCCTTCTTCTCCAAGATCGCCTTCAGCTTCCGCCGCCACCACCTCACGGCCAGCGCCGGGGCCTATCGCACGTGGGACGCGCACATCCAGGTGGAGGATGGCCCGGCGGCGCGGGCCCTCGGTTTCTCAGCGGGCCAGCACCAGAGCGTGCCCTACGGCGGCTTCAAGAACATCGTCCGGTGGCTCATGTGGCCCGGGGTGGCCATGATGGTCACGGCGGGCCTCCTGAGCTTCTTCATGCAGTGGCGCACGGTCCTTCGAGCGTTCTCGGGCCTTGTGGCCATGTTCAAGAAAGCCAAGAGCACTACAGCCCACGAGGACGCTCTGGCGGCCGTGGAGGTGCCCGGCTCGTGGTTCGCCATGGGGGTCGTGGTGACGGGCATCGCCGCCATCATCCTCCAGATCTGGTTTTTCGGGATTCATTGGTGGATGGGTATCCTGGCCGTCTTCATGTCCTTCTTCCTCGCCATCGTGGCGTGCCGGGCCACGGGCGAAACCGACATCACACCCGTGGGCGCCATGGGCAAAATCACGCAGCTCATGTACGGAGGCCTCGCACCGGGGAACATGACCGCCAACCTCATGACCGCCAACGTCACGGCCGGCGCGGCCACCTCTTCGGCGGACCTGCTCCAGGCTCTCAGATGCGGGTATCAGGTGGGGGCCAGTCCGCGCAAGCAGTTTTTTGCCATGCTCTGCGGCGTGGTGGTGGGATCGATGGTGGCCGCGCCCGTGTACAACATCCTCGTCCCCAATGCGGACGTCCTGGGCACGGACAAGCTGCCCGCTCCCGCCGCCCAGACGTGGGCGGGTGTGGCGCTCCTTCTCTCCAACGGCCTGCACGCCCTTCCCGAATCGGCCCGCTGGGGGCTCCTTTGGGGCGGATTGGCGGGGATCGTGATCACCCTCTGCGAGCGGCTCTGGCCCAAGAGCCGGACCTTCCTTCCCTCGGCCACCGCCATGGGCATCGCCTTCGTCATTCCGGCGTACAACAGCGTGAGCATGTTCCTTGGCGCCTTCGTGGCATGGGTGCTGGAGAAGCGGGCGCCGGCGTTCGGGGAGACGTATACGGTGCCCGTCGCCTCCGGACTCATCGCGGGAGAGAGCCTCATGGGTATCGGCGTGGCGATCTTGATCGCGTTTAAATTGATGTAGAGAGGCGAGACGTTAGACGCTAGACGCGACGACTGGTCACCTGGCCGCTCAATCACCTGATCACCCGATCACTACTCACGGGGCGCCTCACGCGCTATACTTCCCGCATGTACGGCGCTTTCCTCGACCACCACGTCCACAGCGCCTCCTCCTGGGACAGCGAATCGTCCCTGGAGGCCCTCGCCGGGCAGGCTCGGCACCGGGGCCTACCCGGGTTCGTCCTCACCGATCACGTGGAGTTCGACCCTACCGACCCGGGCTTCGGAACGTACCGCTACGAACCGTCACGCCTTGCCTGGGAGGACCTGCAGGACGTGACCCCCGACCTCAAGATCCGCTTCGGGGCGGAGATCACCCACCAAGAAAAGCACCTGTCAGCCATCCGGGATTTCCTCCATGCGCATCGGTTCCATTGGGTCATCGGATCAGCGCACTACGTGGGCCGCGAGGAGATCTCATCCTTCATGGCCCGCGCAGAAACAGAAGGCATTCCGCTGGAGGACTGCCTGGGCGAGTTTTTCAAGGCGGGCCTGAGGGCGGTCGAGAGCAACCTGTACGACTGCCTGGGCCACCTCGACTTCCCCAAGCGCTATTCGCGCCGAGGTCCAGCCCTGACGGGAGCGTTCTGGCTAGAACACTATCGAAAGCCCATTCTCGACACCCTGACGGCCTGCCTGGACTACGGCGTCTTCCTCGAAGTGAACACGGGCACCTACCGCGTGGGCTTCGACGAGCCGTATCCGGGGTGGGCGATCCTGGACGCCTACCGGGATCTCGGGGGCCGCGAAGTCGTCCTGTCCTCTGACGCCCACCGTCCCGAAGACGTGGGCACCGCCTTCAGCGTCGTGGTTAAGGAACTGGTTCGCCGCGGACTCTCCATCAGAAACGGCGTGGCCTAGCAGCCGGATTCAGCGGCTCGCGAGCTCCCTCCCCCGCGGAGGGAGCGCCGTGCATTCGTCCTTCAAGAAAAAAACGTATACCTAGTTATCATGTTAATGTGCTGATAAATAAGTCTATTGATATTACCTATTGCACTTTACGTGTAGTGAGTTTATATTGCATGACAGTTAGTGCTTGGGGGGTTGTCATCTCGGTCGCCCAACTCCATGGTCACCCCCGCCCCCAAAGGGCGGTTCCGCAGTGGGACGTAACAGCCCTCCCGCAATGGTGCGGGCGGGGTGATGTGCGGAGGGTTCAGGACAATGGGAGGTGCCGTGTGATGAAAGGGAAGGGGTTAGCCAAATGCGTCGGGGTTGCCCTCGCGATCTGCCTCGCGGGGGGGGCGGTGCAGGCCCAAGTGGTGAAGCGGTCACCGTCGTCCTTGGAGGACCTCACGACGGCCACACCGCGGATGCAAGTTCAGCAGGAAGTGGTCTACGGCGACCAGTTCCGGGGAGAATCCGCGGCGGTGCAAACACCTGAAACGGCGTCCATGCTCGCCGACTGGGACCGGTTTCAAACCGAGACGGGTGGCCAGTGGCTCCTTCAGATCGACCGGCGGACGGGCCGCCCGGCCGTCATCGAGGGCTCAGGGATTCCATGGGTGGCCGGTAAGGGGAATACCCTGCGCTCCGAGGGTCTCGCGGGCTCTGGCCGCGCGCACATGGTTCGCATGGCCAAGAATTTCATCCAGCAGTACCCCGATCTCTTCGGGGTGGATCCTCAGGACTTGGTGGTGAATTCGCAGGGTACCGGCGAGTTCGGTGGCTACCTCTGGTACGTTCACCTCCAGCGCACGTATCACGGACTGCCCGTGGAAAACGCTTACGTCGTCTTCAGGGTCAACAACGGGAACCTGGTCCAGTTCGGCGGCCAGTTCCTCGGCAAGATCAACGTGGATCCCCTGCCGTCCATCACGGCGGAAACGGCGGCGCAGATCCTGGCAGGCTACGTGGGCGGCATGAACCCCGGCGACGAGTGGCTTGACGCTGGCCGTTTGAGCGTTCTGCCCCTGGCCCCCGCGGGCGACGTGGGCGCCTACATGGGCCCCGCCGGCTCCGGCGTGGACTACCGGCTCGTGTACACCCTCAGTTTCCGCCGCCCCGGCGTGCTGGGAACGTGGGCCGCCAAGATTGACGCCCACACGGGGGAGATCCTGGCTTTCGCGGACGCCAACGAGTACGGCAGCGTCACGGGCGGCGTCTACATCAACTCCAACGCCGATCCGGAAGTGGTCCGCCCCTTTGGTTTCGTCACCGTGACGAACGCCACGACCAAGACCGCCGACGCGGGTGGCAACTACACCTACGACGGCGGCACCGCCACCGCGGCGCTCTCGGGCAAGTACGTGAAGACCTCCGATGCCTGCGGGACATCCTCCCTCAGCACCACCACCACACCGGGCGACCTGGCCTGGGGTACCTCCACGGGCACGGACTGCGTCACGCCGGGCGTGGGCGGCCTGGGAAACACTCACTCCTCCCGCACGAACTACTACCACCTGACCCTCTGGAAGGAGAAGGCCATCGCCTGGCTGCCGAGCAACGCCTGGCTCCCCGGCACCCTCACGAGCAATGTGAACATCAACGATACCTGCAACGCCTACTGGGACGGAACCGCCGTCAACTTCTTCAAGTCCGGCGGCGGCTGCTCCAATACGGGCGAGCTTCCCACCGTCTTCCTGCACGAGGCGGGCCACGGCCTGGACAAGAACGACGGCAGCCCCACCTCCACCGTGGGTTCCTCCGAGTCCTACGGCGACACCATGGCCTACCTCATGACGCATCAGTCCTGCGTGGGTATCAACTTTATCCCTGGGACCCTTTGCGGCGGGTACGGCAACCCCTGCACGGCGTGCACGGGCATCCGCGACGTGGACTACGCCAAGCACACCTATTCCACGAGCCCGGCCACGCCGGCCCAGCTAAACGCCTCGACCGGGTTCCACTGCTCCACCAGCAAGACCTACCCCGGGCCCTGCGGCTACGAGGGCCACTGCGAGTCTTACATCATGTCCGAGGTGGGCTGGGACCTGGCCACACGTGACCTGCCCGCCGCGGGCGTGGATGCGAACACCTCGTGGTTCATCACGGACCGCCTCTTTTATCTCTCCCGCCCCACCGCCGGCGAGGCCTATGCCTGCCCCTCCATCACCACCACCAACGGCTGCGGCACGAGCAACTGGTTCACCGTGTATCGCACGGTGGACGACGACAACGGCAACCTGGCCGACGGCAC
>JAKAKG010000066.1 GCA_021813555.1 Acidobacteriota bacterium | reverse complement strand
GCCGCCACGGCCGCGACCGCGGTGCCCTCATGCCCATCCTTCAGGCGCTGCAGGAGCGACACCACCAGATCTCCGAGTTCGCCATGCAGGAGGTGGCGGCCCTCCTGGATGTCCACCCCGTGGAGGTTTACAGCGTCGTGACCTTCTACGCCTTCCTCAAAGCGGGCAAGGAGGGCAAGTTCGTGATCCGGCTCTGCAGGACCATCTCCTGCGACATGCGCGAGAAGGACAAGGTGGCCCGGCAGATGGAGAACGAGCTCGGAATCAGCTTCGGCCAGACCACGGCCGACGGCATGTTCACCCTCGAGTGGGCCAACTGCCTGGGGATGTGCGACCAGGGGCCCGCCATGCTCGTGAACGACCAGGTCTTCACCGCCGTGACCTTCGAGAAGGTCCACGACGTTCTGGAAGGATGCCGCCGCAGCTTCAGCGTGCACCCCACGCCGAAGGGAGGGCACTGACATGAACTCCCACGTCATCAACGTGAAGACCCGGGGCCCCATCCTCTTCGGCGGCGTCACCGCCGGTGAAGGCCTCAAGAAGGCTCTGAGCATGAGCCGCTCGGAGATCATTTCCGAGGTCCGGGCCTCCGGGCTCAAGGGCCGCGGCGGAGCGGGCTTTCCCACGGGCGTGAAATGGAATCTCGCGGCCGCCGCCCTCGGCAAGCGCAAATTCGTGGTGTGCAACGCCGACGAGGGCGAGCCGGGGACGTTCAAGGACCGCGTCCTTTTGAGCGAGTACGCCGATCTCGTGTTCGAGGGCATGACCATCGCGGGCCTGGCCATCGGCGCCCGCCAGGGCATCGTCTATCTCCGCGGAGAATACCGCTACCTCCTTGCCCCGCTGGAGGCCAACCTGGCGCGCCGCCGAGAGGAGGGCCTCCTGGGAAGCGCCATCCTCGGGCGCCAGGGTTTCGACTTCGATGTGGAGATCAGGCTGGGTTCGGGGGCCTACGTGTGCGGCGAGGAGACGGCCCTCATCGAATCTCTCGAGGGCCACCGCGGCGAGCCGCGCAACCGCCCGCCCTTCCCCGTGGACACGGGCTACCTGGGCCAGCCCACCATCGTGAATAACGTGGAGACCTTGGCCCTGGCCGCGTCGGTCCTGGCCAAGGGGGCCGAGTGGTTCAAGGCCATCGGCACGGACAAATCCACGGGCTCCAAGCTCTTCTCCGTCTCCGGCGACTGCCAAAGCCCGGGCGTGTACGAGTTCCCCATGGGCATCACCATCGCCCAGCTCCTCAAGGTGGTAGGCGGCGAAGAGGCCAAGGCGGTACAGGTGGGCGGCGCCTCGGGCCACTGCGTCCCAGCCAAACAGTTCGAGCGGACCCTGGCCTTTGAGGACATCCCCACGGGGGGCTCCATCATCGTCTTCGGGCCCGGACGCGACATGCTCAAGGTGGCGCGCAACTTCATGGAGTTCTTCGTGGAGGAGTCCTGCGGCCAGTGCACGCCCTGCCGCTACGGCAACGTGGCCCTCCTGGAAGGCGTCGAGATGCTCGAGAAGGGCCGGTGTTCCATGACGCACCTGAACGAACTCAAGGCCCTGGGCGAGACCATGCAGATCTCCTCCAAGTGCGGGCTGGGCCAGAGCAGCTCCAACGCCTTTCTCTCCATCGTGACCCATTTCGAGAACGAGATCCTGGGCCGGCCCGTGCCCGCCTGAGGGAGAAGACCATGGCAGACGAAACCCGAACACCGCAAGGCGGCGGCTCCCGGGCCCCCGTGAGCCAGAGGCCCCTCACCGTGGCCCCGGGCAGCGCGGGCATAGGCTCCCAGGTCACGGTCAAGATCGACGGCCTGGACCTCAAGGTTCCTTTCGGGACAACCATCCTTGAAGCGGCTCGCATGTCCAACATCCGCATCCCCACGCTCTGCCAACACGACGACCTCTGCATCGCCGGCGTGTGCAGGGTCTGCGTGGTGGAGGTGGAGGGCATGAGGACGCTCCAGGCGTCCTGCGCCTACCCCATCACCCAGCCCATCACCGTCAGCACGCACACCCGCAAGGTGCGCCAAGCTCGCCGGCATATTCTGGACCTCATGCTCGCCAACCACTACGGCGAATGCTACGCCTGCTGGCGCAATCAGAACTGCGAGCTCCAGGCCCTGGCCGACGAGTACGGGGTGGATTCCTTCCGCTTCGGCCACCCGGACAAGCCGAAGGTCCCGAAGGACACCTCCAGCTACGCGGTCGTAAGAGACATGAACAAATGCATCCTGTGCCGGCGCTGCGTCCGCACGTGCATCGACCTCCAGGAGGTGGGCGTTCTCGAAGCCGTGAACCGCGGCGCAGCCACCACCATCTCGACGTTCATGGACAAACCCCTGTCGGACGTGGTGTGCATCAACTGCGGCCAGTGCATCAACCGCTGCCCCACGAGCGCCCTGGCGGCCAACGATCCCACGGACGAAGTGTGGGCGGCCATCGACGATCCCAGGAAGCACGTGGTCATCCAGACGGCGCCCAGCCCCCGCGCGGCCATCGGCGAGTGCTTCGGCCTGCCCGCCGGCACGGCCCTCACCTTCGAGCTCAACACGGCCCTCAAGCAGTGCGGCTTCGACCGGGTTTTCGACACCAACTTCACGGCGGACCTCACCATCATCGAGGAGGGCACGGAGCTGCTCCTGCGCCTGCGCGACGCCCTCGTGGACAAGAAGCCCGAGGCCGTCCTGCCGCAGTTCACGTCCTGCTCGCCGGGCTGGGTGAAGTATCTCGAGCACTTCTACCCCGAGATGATCCCCAACCTCTCCTCCGCCAAGAGCCCCCAGCAGATGTTCGGGGCGGTCATCAAGACCTATTACGCCAAGCTACACGGCATCGATCCCGCGGACATCGTCACCGTGGCCCTCATGCCCTGCTCCGCCAAGAAGTTCGAGTGCAACCGCCCCGAGATGTGCGATTCGGGCTATAAGGACGTGGATTACGGCCTCACGACGCGCGAGACGGCGGCCATGATCAAGGAGGCGGGCATCGACCTCCTCCACATGCCCAAGAGCGAGTTCGACGCCCCCTTCGGCAGCGCCACGGGATCGGGCGTGATTTTCGGCGCCACGGGCGGCGTCATGGAGGCGGCCCTGCGCACCGTCATCGAACTGGTGTGCGGCGTAAAAGTGGAGAACCTCTTCGACCACGCCCGCGTCCTGCCCGTGCGCGGGTTCGACGGCATCAAATACGCCGAGCTGCCCCTTCAGGCCGTGGGGCCCGTCCCCGATATCCTCAAAGGCCTTTTCACGGATTGGAACTGGCTGAGGGGCGCCACCCTCAGGGTGGCCGTGGCGCACGGCACGGCCAGCGCGAAGAAAGTCATCGAGGACATCAAGGCGGGGGGCAAGTTCTCCGAGTGCCACTTCATCGAGTTTATGGGCTGCCCCGGCGGGTGCATCGGCGGGGGCGGCCAGCCTATCCCCACCAGCCGGGAGATCCGCGCGGCCCGCGCCAAGGCCATCTACGCGGAGGATGAGGCCTACCCAGTGCGCAAATCCCACGAGAACCCGGCCGTTCTGGAGCTCTACGCCAAGTTCCTCACGGACGGCCCATGCGGCCACGTGAGCCACAGGCTCCTCCACACGGGCTACACGCCGAGGGGGAAGTACATTTATTGACCCAACGGCGGGGGCGGGCGATCCGCCCGTCCCCGCGTTGTGACTGGCCGCCGGTGAGAGTACCCTGGGCCCTGGAAGGGAGCCCGTACGCCCATGTCCATGGAACCACCCAGCGGTCCCATCCTGGTGGATTTCCCTCAGCCCGAAGGGGTCTCGAATGGCTTTTCGGCCGCCGAGGAGGAGGCCCTCGCCCACATCAACCTCAAGGCCGCAGAAGGCAACTCCCTCGAAGAGATCCTCCAATTCCTCTTCGACCGCATCCAGGCCGTGATCCCCTGCGACCGCATCGGCCTGGCGTTTCTCTCCGACGATGACAGCCGCGTGGAAGCGCGCGTGGCCATCGCCAACTACGGGCCCCTCCGCCTCCAGAACGGGTACGCAGCGGACCTCCTGGGCAGCTCCCTCGAACGCGTCTTAAGATCAGGCCGCCCCCGCATCATCGGCGACCTGGCCCTCTACGCCAGGGCCCACCCCCACAGCGACGCCACCCAGCGCCTCCTCCGGGAAGGGATCCGTTCGAACCTCACGTGCCCCCTCGCGGTCGACGGCCGTCCCCTCGGCTTCCTGTTCTTCAGCTCGTGCCGCCCCAACGCCTACTCGGAGCGAGAGGTCCTCCTCGAACTCAAGGTGGCCCAGCGCCTGGGCCGCGCCGTGGAAAAGGCCTACCGCATGGGCCAGGTGGAATCCTCCAAACGGGCCTACATGGAACTTCTAGGCTTTGTGAGCCACGAACTGAAAAACCCGCTCGCCTCCATCATTTCCGAGGGCAAGGTTCTGGAAGGCGGCTACTTGGGCCCCATGAACGAAACGCGGCGGAAGATGGTCACCAAGATGGTCCGGAAGGCCGAGTTCCTCCTGGAGCTGGTGAGGGAATATCTGGACCTGGCCCGCCTCGAACAAGGGCACCTCGAGGTGAGGCCCCGGAAGGGCGTCAAGGTGATGGACGAGGTGATTCTCCCGGCCCTGGACATGATCCAGCCGCAACTGGACGAGAACGCCATGAAGCTCGTCAGCCACGTGCCCGAGGGACGCCTGGAGGCGGAGTGCGACCCGGCCCTCATGACGATCGTCCTGGTCAACCTCTTGGGCAACGCCGCCAAGTACGGCAAAGCCGGCGGCACCGTCGAGCTTTCCGTGGAAGCCCTTCCCGCTCTGCGCGTCAGCGTCACCAACGAAGGCCCGGGGTTCCAGGAGCACGAGCGGACGCTCCTGTTCCGGAAGTTCTCCCGCATCCCCTCACGCGAACTGGCTTCCCGCAAGGGCTCGGGCGTGGGCCTTTACACCACCTGGTGGATCGTGAACCACCACGGCGGAAAGATCTGGGCCGACTCGGAGCCGGGCCGCTGGGCCCGCTTCACCTTCGAGATCCCCCAGCCCCTGACGGGCGGCTGAGCACCCTCTGCAAAGGATCGGACCATGGCCACCATGAATGAAGCACCCTTCATCGACGAAGCAGCCATCGAGCGAACGCTCTCATCCCGCGGGCCCTGCGACGCCGCGCGCATCCGCGACGTCCTGGCCAAGGCCCTAGCTCTGGGCGGTCTGGACGCGGCCGAGCTCGCCGCCCTCATGGACGTGAGCGACCCCGAACTCCTGGGCGAGATGTTCGCCGCGGCCCGCCAAGTCAAGGAGGAGATCTACGGCCGGCGCCTCGTGCTTTTCGCGCCGCTGTACATCTCCAATCTGTGTTCCAACGAGTGCCTTTACTGCGCCTTCCGGGCCCGCAACGCGGAGGTGAAGCGCAGGGCCCTCACCCAGGAGGAGATCGCCCGCGAGGTGCGGCACCTCATCGCCGAGGGCCACAAGCGGATCCTCCTCGTGGCCGGGGAATCTTACCCGCGCGAGGGGTTTGACTACGTGCTGAACTCCATCCGCACGGTGTACTCCGTGAAGGAGGGCCGGGGAGAAATCCGCCGCGTCAACGTGAACGTGGCCCCCCTGTCCCTGGATGAATTCCGGCGGCTCAAGGCGGAAAAAATCGGCACCTACCAGCTCTTTCAGGAGACCTACCACCGCGAGACCTACTCCAAGGTCCACCTCAAGGGCCGCAAGACGGACTACGACTGGCGCGTCACGGCCATGGACCGGGCCGTGGAGGCGGGCATCGACGACGTGGGCACCGGCGTCCTCTTCGGCCTGGCCGACTGGCGCTTCGATGTCCTCGCCCTCATGGCGCACATCCGGCATCTGGAGGCCCGTTTCGGCGTGGGCCCGCACACCATCTCCGTCCCCCGCCTCGAACCGGCCTCCGGGTCCCTCATGGCGAGCCATCCGCCCAAACCCGTGTCCGACGTGGATTTCCGCAAGATCGTGGCCATTCTCCGGCTGGCCGTACCCTACACGGGCATCATCATGTCCACCCGCGAGACGGCGAAGATGCGCCAGGAGACTTTCGCCCTGGGCGTCTCCCAGATCTCCGCCGGCAGCCGCACCAACCCGGGCGGATATACCACGGATCAGAAGGACGACGAGGCCCAGTTCTCGCTCGGCGACAACCGCCACCTCGTGGAAGTCATCCGCGACGTCGCGGAGCTGGGCTATATCCCCTCGTTCTGCACGGCGTGCTACCGGCTGGGGCGGACGGGGCGCGACTTCATGGACCTGGCCAAGCCGGGCGCCATCAAGGAACACTGCGGCCCCAACGCCCTGTCCACCTTCCAGGAGTATCTGGAGGACTACGCCACACCCGAAGCCAAGCGCGCGGGAGAGGATGCCATTCAGGGCCAGCTCGATGCCATGGACGCGGCCACCGCGGACCGAGCCAGGGCCATGATCCGAAAAGTCAAGGGCGGGAAGAGGGATGTGTTTTGTTGAGGGTTGAGGGTTGAGGGTTGAGGGTTGAGAGTTGAGGGTTGAGAGTCGAGGGACGAGGGATGACCTGATGCAGTCCACGCCTAAAAACATGCGCCTGCATATCGGAATTTTCGGGCGGCGCAACGTGGGGAAATCCAGCCTTCTGAACGCCATCACGAGCCAGGAGGTCTCCATCGTCTCGGCCCAGGCGGGCACGACGACGGACCCCGTGGAGAAGCCCATGGAGCTCCTTCCCGTGGGCCCCGTCCTCTTCATCGACACGGCGGGCATTGATGACGAGGGGGCCCTGGGCGAAGCGCGCGTCCAGAAAACGCGGAAGGTCCTGGACCGGACGGACCTCGCCCTCCTGGTGAGCGAGGCGAGCGCGTGGGGTGCATTTGAAGAAGCCCTCATGACGGAACTGCGGGCGCTCGGCATCGCCACCATCGTGGTCCTCAACAAGTGCGATCTGGGGTCGCCGGAGACGTCCCTCATCCCCCGGCTGCAAGGGCTGGGAGTGCCGGTGGTGGTGACGGCGGCCCCCGCGGGAACGGGCCTTCAGGACCTCCGGCAGGCCATGGTCGGCGCCGCCCCCGCCGACTTCTTCGAATCGAGAACGATCCTGTCCGACTTGGTGGGACCGGGCGACACGGCCGTCCTGGTGGTGCCCATCGACAAGGAGGCGCCCAAGGGACGCCTCATCCTTCCGCAGGTCCAGACCATCCGGGACCTGCTGGACCACGACGCCATTTCCGTCGTGGCAAAGGAGGGGGATCTGAGGCGGACCCTGGCGAACCTCAGGAGGCCTCCCGCCCTGGTGGTGACCGATTCTCAGGCTTTCCTCAAGGTAGCCGCCGACACGCCTTCGTCCGTGCCCATGACGTCCTTCTCCATCCTCTTCGCCCGGTTTCAGGGCGACCTCGCCGAACAGGTCCGAGGCACCCTCGCCATCGACGGCCTCTCCAGCGGAGACAAAATCCTCGTGGCGGAAGCGTGCACCCACCACCCCATCGGCGAGGACATCGCCCGCGTCAAGATCCCCCGATGGCTGGAGGAGCACACGGGGGCGCGGCTGGATTTCCAAACCGTACGCGGCCACGACTTCCCGCAAGACCTGTCACCCTACGCCCTCGTGATCCACTGCGGCAACTGCATGGGCAACCGGAGGGAGATGCTCTCCCGCATCCTCCGCTGCCGCCACCAGGGAGTGCCCATCACCAACTTCGGCCTCACCATCGCCTACTCCCTGGGCATCTTCGAGCGCGCCCTCGCCCCCTTCCCCGCGGCCCTCGAAATCTATCGAGGCACGCGAGTCCATCAAACTCTGCCCGCGACATGAGGTGAACCATGCGCCCCACGGAACCGTACCCGTCCTCGCGCGCCACCGGCGCCTCGGCCGCGGCCGGGAGGCTCTCCGCCGTCGCCAGGATCTTTGCCTTGGGCGCGTGCCAGGCACTGATCCTGGCCTCCTCGGCCCTCGCGGCCCAGGAGCCGCCTCCCGCCAAGAGCGCCATCGATCCCGCGCTTGCGGGCCGGTACTTCGCCGAAGCCAAATCCATCTCGGACAAGGACGGGGGGAGGCTTTGGGGGGCTCCCCTTTACGGAGCCATGCTCTTCGTGGACGACAACACGCGGGAGGTAGTGGCGAACCGGCCCGATTACCAAAATCTCCTCACATCGCAGGGTGAGGTCTTCGTGGGCACCCTGCCGAGCGAGGAGAACACCTCCAACACGGCCATGCGATGGGCGGGGATCACCTGGACCATGCTCCGCTGGCCCCTCCCCGACGACGCCTTCGAGCGCGACAAGATCATGATTCACGAATCGTTCCACCGCATTCAGGATGAGCTGGGACTGGGCGGCCCGGACACTTCCTGCGACCATCTGGACACCCGCGACGGACGCGTGTGGCTCCAGCTCGAATGGCGCGCCCTCAGGTCGGCCCTCCTGGCCCAGGGCGCGGCCCGCAAGAAAGCCATCCAGGACGCCCTCGTGTTCCGCTCCTTCCGCCGGTCCCTCTTCGATCACGCCGCCGCGGCCGAAAACGCCCTGGAGATCCACGAGGGCCTGCCCGAATACACGGGCATCGTGCTTTGCGCCAAGACGCCCAGGGAAGCGGCCGCCTATGCCGCCTCCCGTCTGATGGGTGCGTCATCCATGAGCACCTTCGTGCGGTCCTTCGCCTACGTGACGGGGCCGGCCTACGGCCTGCTCCTGGACGACTTCACCCCGGCGTGGCGCAAAGGGCTCAAGGCCACCGACGACCTGGGCACCCTGTTGGGCACCGCCTGCGGAGAATCGCTCCCCGCCGACCTGAAGACCGCCGCGGCGGCCAGGGCCACGGCCTACGGCTCCAAGGAACTCACGGCCTCGGAGGATAAGCTCGCGGCCCAAAAGGCCAGCCAGCTCGCCGCCTACCGCGCGCGCTTCGTGGAGGGCCCCGTCCTCGTGCTGCCCATCGCCGAAGGCTTCAATTACGCCTTCAATCCCACCGACCAGGTTCCCCTGGCGGGCCACGGCACCGTGTATCCTTACCTCAGAATCTCCGCCGCCTGGGGCGTCATGGAAGCCACCCAGGGAGCGCTGATGCTGCTCAAAGACTCCATGATCACGGGCGCCCAGGTCCCGGCTCCCAAGGACACCAAGGCCCGGCCCCTCAAGGGCGACGGCTGGACGCTGGATCTCAAGGACGGCTGGGCCCTCGTGCCCGGAGCCCGTCCCGGGGATCTCACCCTCAAGAGGACCGCCCTCGCCCAGCCCTGACGGCGTCTTTCGATCAATGGCGCTCCCCATAAGCCGCTTCGTCGCCCATCGTAGCGATTCGGGTGCCTACACCCGGCTTGGATTTGACCAGAGTTCACGGCGAGTGGCAGAAACCAAGCGCAAAAGTCGTGTAGACAGGTGTTGGGCTATATGAACCCCAAATCTGACCGCCTGGCTGCGTTCGCGCGTATTTACGCGCTGCATATGCCGGGACTGGGTCAGGTTGCGCACAGGCGGGTTCGTTAGGCGCGAAGGACGTGACACTCTCAGCAGG
>JAKAKG010000214.1 GCA_021813555.1 Acidobacteriota bacterium | reverse complement strand
CCTGTCTACTATCTCTCGGGAAAGAGCTTTGACGAGCGCAACCAAGATTATGTGGACAAGGCCCTGGATCTGGCCGAGCAGGCCGCGAGAGCGTGTCTGGAGCGGGCAGGCGTGGCGCCGGGGCAGATAGAGCACCTGATTTTGGCCACCACGACCGGCCTTGCCACGCCCAGCCTCGATGCGCTCCTCGTTCCGCGCCTCGGCCTTCGTGCGGACGTGCGGCGCTGGCCCCTGTTCGGGCTCGGCTGCGCGGGCGGGGCGGGGGCCCTGATCAGAGCGGACGAGGTATTGCGGGGCCACCCGGACCAGCGGGCGCTCGTCATCTCCGTGGAATTGTGCGGGCAGAGCTTTACGCCGCGCGCCACGGACCCCGTGGACGCGGTGGGAGGCGCCCTCTTCGGCGACGGGGCCGCCGCGGTGCTCGTGGCGGGGGAGGCCACGGGAGCGCCCGGTCCCCAGGTCGTTGCCACGGGAAGCGTTCTTTTCGAGGACAGCAAGCACATCATGGGATGGCGGTTCACGTCGGACGGGATGCGCCTCGTGCTCTCCCCGGATGTGACCGAACTGCTCCGTCAGAAATTCAGGCCGGTGGCCGAGGAGTTTCTCGCCGCGAACGGGCTCCGGGTCGCCGACATCACGCATTGGGTATTGCATCCCGGCGGGCGCCGCATCATCGAAGCCTACGAGGAGGCGTTGGGGTGTCTGGACGGGGAGCTTTCCTGGACGCGCGGCTCCCTGGCGAAGGTGGGCAACCTCTCCAGCGCCTCGGTGCTCTTCGTTCTCGATGAAGTGCTCCAAAGCGCCGCTCCGAAAGTGGGGGACCGGGCGTTCGTGGCGGCGCCGGGGCCGGGTTTCGGGGTCGAGATGATGGTGCTTAGGTGGTGAATCCCGACGTCCTCGTCGTGGGGGGCGGGATAGCCGGTTCCGCCGCAGCCATCGAACTTGGCCGCAGGGGACTGAGGGTCGTCCTCCTGGAGAAGGCCCGCCATCCCCGTCCCAAAGCCTGCGGCGAGGGCATCCTCCCCCACGGAGTCGCGGCGCTCCGGGCCCTGGGCCTGGACTTCCCCGGCGTTCCCGTGAAGGGCCTGCGCTACGTGTCGCCGGGGGGCCGCGTAGCGGAGGCGGAGTTTCCTTCGGGGCACGGCATGGTCGTGCGCCGGGAGCGGTTTGACGCCTATCTCTTCGAGCAGGCGGCGGGCACGCCGAACGTGGAGGCCATGCCTGGGACGCCCTACGACGCCGGCCGGTGGAAGGCCCGGTGGATCGTGGGCGCGGACGGCCTGCACTCGCGGTTCCACGCCGACCCCGCCTTCGGGGCGGTGAGGTCCGCGCTTCACCGCGCCGGCTTGAGCACCCACGTGCAGGGCCTGGACATCGTCCGGGACCGAGTGGAGGTGTTGTTTCACGACGGGGGCGAGGTGTATTTGGCGCCCTCGGACGGGCAAGACGCCCTCGTGGCGTGCCTCTATCGCCGGGACGCCCTGCCTCGGGGCGCGGACAACGAGGCGCGTGTGCTCACCACCCTTCGCTCTCTCCCGGCCCTCCGCCACCGATGCGGGGCCATCGTCTTCACCACGCCCGTGCTGGGGGCGGGTCCGTTGGGGCTTAGGGTGAAAGCAGCCGTTTCGGCGCCTGTTGTTCTCGCGGGAGACGCCGCGGGAGCGCCCGATCCGGTGACGGGAGAGGGGATGTCCCTGGCCCTCCTCTCCGCAGGGCCTCTGGCCGATGCCCTCGCTTCGGGCCATCCCGAAGTCTATGCATCGAAGCGTCGCCGGCTTGGGGAGAACGCGGGCTGGCTTGCCGGTTGGATTCTGCGGGGTTCGCGCCGAGACGGCGTTGCGGACCGCGTTATCGCATCCCTCGCGGATCACCCGGATCTCTTCCAAAAACTCATGAAGGTCGGCGCGGGCGCTCTGAGGCCGAGGGACCTGAGCGTGGGCGACCTCGTGCGGCTGGTGCTATGAAGGGCCGTTCGAGCCGCCTCGAACGCCTCGACGTGGAGACGCCGCCGAGGGAGGAGCTGGCTCGCGTCGTCCGATATCTCGCCTTCGTCAACCGATGGCTGGGCGGGACGCGGGCCGTGGCGCGGCGCCTCGCGGGCGTTCGCGGCCCCATCACGGTGCTGGACGTGGGCGGGGGAGGCGGGGACGTATCAAGGTCCTTGACCAGAAAGCACCCCAACGTGACGGCGGTAGTGCTGGACCAGTCCGAAGCCATGCTCTCCTTCGCCGAAGGGCTCAGGCGGGTCCGGGGAGACGGCCGCCGCCTGCCGTTTCGGGACCGGAGCGTGGACTACGTGACGGCGACTCATTTTTTCCACCACCTCACCGATGAAGAAGCGCTGTCCGCGCTTCGCGAGTTCGACCGCGTGGCCAGGCGCGGCATCATCGTCAACGACCTGCTGCGCCGCCGCCGGGCCTTGATCTGGATCCGCCTATTCACCCTTTTCGCCAACCCCTACGTCAAGGCGGACGGTCCGCTGTCGGTCCTGAGGGGCTTCACCCCGGCCGAGGCGCGGGACCTGGCGGCCCGTTCGGGCCTCGATTGGCTCAAGGTCCGGATTCACTTCGGCCACCGGTTCACCCTCTCCGGAGAGCGGCCCGAAGCATAGGAGAACGGACGGTAGTTGGTGATCAGAGGGAAATCGGGCAGAAGCGAACCGAGGAGGGCGCGGCGCGATCCCGACCTTGGGAGTTGACCTGCGGCAAAACAATGGCAGAAGAGTGAACCGCATCGGCCAACTCTCAACTCTCAACTCTCAACCCTCAACCCTCAGCTCTTAACTTGTGCAATGGACCTTCTAAGCTTGGTTTTAGATAGTTCGGGCGGGAAGGGGCCAGGCCCCTTCCCGCCCGGAGAATCAAGGCGCGGGGGGTGGAAGGACGGGGTGGTAGTCGGGGTAGGGAGGCCGCGCATAGCGGGGCGCGGGATGCGCCTTCAGCTCCTCCATCACCACGTCGACGGCCTTTTCGAGCTGAGGATCGTGGCCTTCGCGGACCAGTTTCGGATCCTGCCAGACCTCGATGTCGGGGGCGATGCCCTCGTTCTCCACGTCCCAGTGTCCCGAGAGGCCGTAGATGGCCCAGCGCGGCGCCGTGACGGTGCCGCCGTCCATGAGAACCGGATACCCGCCGATGCCTACGAGCCCGCCCCACGTCCGCGTGCCGATGAGCTTGCCGATGCGGGCCTTTCGGAAATACCAGGGCATGGCGTCGCCGCCCGATCCTGAGAACTGGTTGATGATCATCGCCTTGGGGCCGAAGATCGCCTCCGTGGGCTCGGTGTAGTCCTCGCCTTCGCGGGTCATGACGCGGCTCATGGGGGTGCGGTCAAGGCAGTCGATGATGTAGTCTGCGAGCTGGCCGCCGTGGTTGTAGCGCTCGTCGATGACCGCGCCTTCCTTGCCCACCTGGGCGAAGTAGTAGCGGTTGAAGCTCGTGAACCCGCCGTGCTGCGTGTCGGGGAGGTAGACATAGGCCAGTTTGCCCCCGCTGAGGGCGTCCACCTTGCGGCGGTTGCTCTCGACCCAGTCTTCATGGCGCAGCTCGAACTCGTCTCCCACGGGAACCACCGTCACGTCGCGCGCGCCCGTGCCGTCGGGGTTAGGCCCGACGCGGAGGACGGTCTGCTTTCCCGCCGTCTCCTGGAAGAAGCTGTAGAGGTTGTCCTCCGTCGTGAGGCCGCGGCCGTTGACCGCCAGGAGGTAGTCGCCCACCTTCACGTTGACGCCGGGCTGGGTGAGGGGCGCCTGGAGTTTGGGGTTCCAGTTCTCGCCGCTGAAGATCTTGGCGAAGCGGTACCGGCCGTGATCGGTGGAGTAGTCGGCGCCCAGCAACCCCACGCTGATCTTTTTGACCTCGGGTTCCGTGCCGCCGCGGACGAACATGTGCCCCACCGACATGTAGGAGAGCATCCTCCGGAACAGGAAGGTCAGGTCGTCCCGGCTGGCAATGCCGGCCAGGTACGGGGCGAAGGTCTTCTCGGCCGTCGGCAGGTCCAGGCCGTGAAAATGGGGATCGTAGAAAAAGTCCCGCTCGATGCGCCACACCTCGCCGTACATCTGGCGCCACTCCTCGCGCGGCACGACGTAGACCTGCATGGCCTCGGTTTTGAGCTGGCCCTCTCCGGCTTTGGGCGGGGCGTCGCTCTTGCCGATGAACCAGTCTCCCTTCATTTGGTAGAGCATCTTCTCGCCGTTGAACGAGGGTACGAAGGCGGCCACGCCGTCGAGGAGGTCCTCCGTCTTGCGCTTCTCCAGGTCGAACTTCTTCACCGTGAGGCTCGGCGGGCCCTCGCTCATGTCCACGACGGGGGCCTCCACGAGGAAGATCTCTCCCGCCTTCCCCGCAAAGAGGCCGGCGTAGTTGGCGGCGGGGATGGGCAAGGCCAGCGTGCGCTGGAGGAGCCCGGTGAAGTCGACGCGCACCTCGGGCGGCTTCTCGGGGGCCTTGGCGGTCTCGGCCTTCGTTTCTTTCGCATCCTTCGCCTCGCCTTTCGCTCCGGCCGTCTCCTTCTTGGCTTCATCCTTTCCGGCCTTGCCCGGGGCCTTCTCGTCGTCGCTCTGGGGCGCGAGAGGGGAAGGGAGGTCGGCGCGGAGAACGGCCACGTAGACGCTGCTGGTGACGGGGCGTGCCTCGCTGGTCATGTCGAGCCAGCCCGCGGCCAGGCCCGTGTTGGTGCTGGCCGTGAAGAAGAGATACTTGCCGCTGCGGTCGAAGACGGGGTAGAGGCAGTCGCTCATGCCGTCGGTGACCTGGGTGGCCTTCCCCGTCGCCAGCGAGTAAACGAAGACGGCGTGCAGGTAGTTGGGGAGCTGTTTGGTGTAGGTGATCCACCGGCTGTCGGGCGACCACGCCTGGTTGAACTGGTGCATGGGCGAGTCGAACAGGTCCGTGTCCACCTTCACGGGAGACGGATGGTCCAGGTCCACGACCCAAAGGTTGAGGCGCTTGTCGCTGTACGCGATCCTCTTGCTGTCGGGAGACCACACGGGGCTGTAAAAGAAAGAGGCCGGCTTGCCCAGGCCGATGGTGCGTACGGGCCCGATCCCGTCCTGTCCCCGGATGCAGAGGGCGTACTCGCCGGAGGCATCGGAAAAATAGGCGATGGACTGGCCGTCCGGCGACCACGAGGGGTCCCGTTCCATCACGCCGGGGGTCGCGGTGAGGTTGCGGATGTCTCCCTTTTCGGCCGGAACCGTGAGGATATCGCCGTGGGCCTCGAAGACGGCGCGCATGCCCGTGGGTGAGATGTCGGCACCGGCGATGTGCTTGGCCACGTTCTCGAAGCGGGGCCGGACCTGAGGCATGTCTCCGGCCACGCGCACCTGAACGGATGAAGCCGAGTGGGCGGCGAGATCGTAAAGGTGGAGCTGGCCCATCTGTGCATAGACGATGGCCCCGGGCCCGGCCGAGGCGGAGTCGATGTCAAAGCCTCGGTTGTCCAGGAGCTGCGTCACGGCCCCGCTGGCGGTATCGTACGCGAAGAGGGTCACGGGTCCGCTGCGGTCCGAAAGGAAATAGACCGTCTCGCCCACCCACATGGGATCGCGGTCGTTAGAGTTTTCCCGGGGAATCTTGGCCACGCTGGAATCGGCGAGATTGGCGATCCAGATGGGGGTGGTCTGGCCTCCCCGGTAGTCGCGCCAGTCCGGCTCCCACTGGAAGACGGGGCTGTAGGCGATGCGGGTGCCGTCGGGAGAGAAAGAGCCGTCCTCCGCCATGGCCAGGGGCAGGGGCGCGGGCAGCCCCCCCGTGAGGGGTACCAGGAAGAGTTCGCTCGAATCGTTGGCGCTGTCCCGGTGGGAGCGCAGGAGGATCTTCTTGCCGTCGGGAGTCCAGCCGACGGCCACGTCGGGCGCCGGGTGCCAGGTGAGGCGGCGGGGTTCCCCCCCGGCCGCGGGGACGACGTAGACGTCCACGTTGCCGTCGTAATTGCCCGAGAAGGCCACCAGGGATCCGTCGGGCGAAAAGATGGGGCGGCTCTCCAGATCCATGCCCGTGACCAGCCGGCGGGCGTCGCCGCCCGCGCGGCTCACGATCCAGATGTCCCCGCCGTACACGAAGGCGATCTGGTTCTGCGACAGCGCGGGCTCCCGCAAGAGCAAGGGAGGAGCCTCCGCCCTCCCGGCCAGGGAGGCCGAGAGCACCAGGCCCGCCGCCAGCAGACACACTCGTCCCCGTTCCATGATCCATCGCATCGGTCTCTCTCCTTTCCTCCGAGGGTCCGCAGCCCCCGTCAGATCACAGGGTCACCTGGTCACCAGATCGCCCGGCCACCGGACCGCCTGGCCCGCGGCCCTCTCACTTGCCCGCGGCCGCCAGCTCCTGGACCACTCGTGAGGCATCATACAACTTGTTCAGGGCCTCCAGAATGGCGGGAGAGTCCACGGCGACACAGCGGGCGACCTTCTCGGAGTACACGAAGGTATTGGGGTTGCTCTGGGGGTTGCCGTCGAAGACGAGGCCCACGAGTTTGCCGTCCTTGTCCACGATGGGGCTCCCCGAGTTGCCGCCCGTGATGTCCGCGGCGCAGACGAAGTCCAGGGGCGTTTTCAGGTCGAGCTGGCCTAGCCGGGCCTCTTCCATCTTGCTGAGCTGAAAGTCGCCCGTGTTGTCGAAGGCGTAGGCGCGGTTGTAAAGCCCGTAGAAGGTCGTCTTGTACGGCACTTGGGTGGTGTCAAAGGGGTACCCTTCCACCTTGCCGAAGGCCAGGCGGAGGGTTCCCGTGGCGTCCGGATACACCTTGTCGCCGTAGACGGCGAACTGGGCCTTGGCGATCTGCGCGAGGGCCGGTTGGACCACGGCCTCCACGTTGTCCTTGAGGGCCTGATGGACGCGCCGGAGGGTCGGGTCCAGGGCACGGACGAAGGCCAGCAGGGGGTCCGTGCTGCCCTTGACGCCGGCGCCGTCGTCTTTCAGGAGGGACACGCGAAACGCCGCGTCATCGAGCTTGCTGCCGCCGATGACCTGCTTGGCTCGCTGTTCGGGTGTCTGTCCGGCCAGGAGCGCCGTCACATAGGGGTCCGCGGAGCCGAGCTTGGCGGCGATGACGGTCAAGTCATGGGCCAACATGGCCTCGTCAAGGCCTTTGTAATAAGGCCTGGGGGCCTTGAGCCGCCTCATGAGCCCGGGGATCTGAGCGTCGTGGAACCCGTCGAGGCGTTCTCCGTCGGGCTTCTTCACCTCCTCCGAATAGCGGAGGATGCTCAGGGCCGTGCCCGTGAGCCCGAAGGCGTCGGGGACGCGGCTCTCGTAGGTGATCTCGTTGACGTGCGCGCGCTCCCACGCCACGGCTTGTTCCACCTGCCTCCAGGCCTCCTCGTAGTGCTTGAGATCGGGGTTCTTGGCCACGGCCTCGCGCAGGGCCTTCTCCTGGCTGGCCTTCTCGGCCATGAGATCGGGGTCCTTGAGGCCGTCGAACTCGCCCGTCAGCGCTTTGATGCTGTTGTGGATGTAGAAGAGGATGGACTGCGCTTCCTGGGCCTGGCTCGGTCCTTCCTTGCTGTAGGCCGTCAGCGCCTTGTCCATGCCGGCGAGGCCCTCCAGCATGATGGGGTAGCTCACGTTGCGGAAGTACATGAGCTGGGCGAGGGTGTCCATGCGGTCGGTCCGCCCCGGGTTGCCCGATACGAAGACGAGCATGCCGTCGGTGACGCCCGTGGGATCAAGTTTCAGATAGTCGGGGGTGGAAGCGGGCTTGCCGTTCTCGTAGGCCCGCAGGAAGCTGAAATCGAGATCGTAGCGCGGATAGTAGAAGTTGTCCGAATCGCCACCGAAATAGGCGGCCTTCTCCTCCGGCGCCATGACCACGCGCACGTCCGTGTATTCCTTGTAGCGGTAGAGGGTGTAACGGGCGCCACCGTAGAGCGCTACCACCTCGCCCCTCAGGCCCGTCTTCTCCTCGCAGGTCTTTTCGATGCGGGCGATGGCCGCGTCCCGGGCCTTCTGGGCCTGAACGGCCGTGTCGCCAGCCTTGACGGCGGATTCAACCTCCCTGGTCACGTCTTCCATGGACCGCAGAACTCGGACCATGGCGCCGGGGGCCCTGAGTTCGTCCGCCTGCGTCTTGGCGTAAAAGCCGTTGCGGACGTAATTGTGCTCGGGCGTGGAAAGCTCCTGGAGATAGCCCCGGGCCACGTGGTGGTTGGTGAGAATCAATCCGTCCGGCGAGACGAAGGAGCCGCTGCCGCCGCCGATGTTCACGGAGGCGAGGCGGAGGTGGTCCAGCCACGCCTGCGTGGGGGTGAAGCCGTACTCCTTCTGGAGGAGCTGAAGGGGCGGGTGGTCGTAGGTCCACATGCCCTCGTCCGCGCGGGGCAGGGTGGACGCCAATACGGTGAATGCGACGGCCATCGCCGCCAAGGAGAAACTTCGCCGGTGCTTGGTTTTCTGGCTCATGGAGCCTCCTCGTGTGGGTGGGGGTTCATACAGATCATGGAAGTAGATACACCCAGCGGAGGCCGGAAATTTCAGAGGACGGGGAGTCGTCAGGGAGCCGCCTGCGAGAAAGATTCCACTCGCTCGTGAATCCAGGGTTCGAGGCCCTCGGCCAGGTAGAAATGGGGCGGAAGGAGGTCTTCGCCTGGGGCCAGGAGGCCTTCGGCCACGGCGCGCGCGGCGAGCGGAGTTCCGGGATAGATGCGGATCCCCACGGTGATCCTCAGGTCATCAAGCCGGAGCGACCGGGCGAACGCCAGGCTCTCCTCCACCGACTCCGGCGTCTCGCCTGGTCCGCCCAAGAGGAGGAACCCGGTGCGGCGGATGCCCCGCGCGGCGAGCCGGTCCGACACGAGCTGCACGTCGCGGGGGAAGATGCTGTAGCCCGCGCCGCCCAAAACGATGGCAGCCGCGGAGGAGGCGCGGCACTCGGCAACGAGTTCTCTCGTTTTCTCCAACAGGAAGTGAGGCTCCTGGCGGTTCTGGTCGTCGATGTTGCGCACGGAAATGCCGATGACCTGAGGACGGAGGGCAGCAACGGCTTCGCGGATGGCGCGGCGCGGGTCTTCCGCGGTCAACAGGTCCAGGAAAACCGCCTCGTGGCCCGCGCGCCGGGCCGCCGCCGCCACAAGGCCCAGCCCGAGGGGCAGGGTCACCATGCTGATGCGTTCGGTGTTGGCGGAGATGAGAAGGACTCTCACGTGCATCGCCTCCAGACGGCAGTGTACCCCTATCGCCTGGCCCCTTCACGCCTGGCACAGGGGACTCTGCCCGCCGGAGGCGCGGCCCCCTCGGGAACGGCGCGGGCGTGCGTCACCGCTTAACAACCTGTCCGGCCACGATTCCTCGCGGAGGCTGCCGGTTCGCCCGAACCTTAGCGGCCCGCCATGGCCGGCTCGGCCTGCATCACGGCCGTCAGGCGCTCCATCACGTCCACATACCGCCTAAAGAAGATCTGGGAGACCCGTTTCTGGATGGCGTAGCCCACGACGGGGTTGCCGTCAAGAACCTCTCTGAGCGGCTTGGCCTCCAGCTTGAGGACCTCCGAGTCCTCCGCGCACTGGGCGTTCAGGAGGTAGCGCTCGA
>JAKAKG010000155.1 GCA_021813555.1 Acidobacteriota bacterium | reverse complement strand
GGATCATCCGCGTTCTGAGGAAGGGCATCCAACACGGGCCCGCCTCGGTGACCCTGTTTTACGGGACGCCCACGCCAGGCAACAAGAGGGCTGAGGAGCTATTCCGGGCAAACCTCTTCAGCGTGACCCGCCAACTCAGGTACAGCAAAGACGAGACCCAGCTTGCCCTGGACATGGCCCTCTTCATCAACGGCCTGCCCGTAGCCACCTTCGAGCTCAAGAATCTCCTGACCAAACAGCGCGTGGACGATGCCATCACGCAGTACAAACGGGACCGCGATCCGCGGGAGCTGCTCTTTCAGTTCGGCCGCTGCGCCGTACACTTCGCCGTGGACGACCAGGAAGTCTGGATGTGCACGCGCCTTCAGGGGAAAGATTCCTGGTTTCTCCCCTTCAACAAGGGCGACAACGACGGCGCGGGCAATCCACCCAATCCCGACGGCCTCAAGACCGATTACCTCTGGAAAGAAGTCCTCACCCCTCGTGGCCTGACCGATATTTTGGAGAACTACGCCCAACTTGTTGAACGCAGGGACGAAAGGACCGGGCGAAGAAAGAAGGACCAGATCTTCCCCCGCTACCACCAACTCGGGGTTGTGAGGGCGCTGTTGGCGGACGCCGGCCAGAGAGGTGCGGGGCACCGGTATCTCATCCAGCACTCCGCCGGGAGCGGTAAGAGCAACTCCATCGCCTGGCTTGTCCACCAGCTCGTAGGGCTAAAGGCTGCCGGGAAGGAGACCTTCGACTCCATCATCGTCGTCACGGACCGCAAGGTCCTCGACAAGCAGATCCGAGACACTATCAAGCAGTTCGCCCAGGTAAGCGCCGTGGTGGGGGCCGTCACGGAGGGCTCAGGCCAGCTCCGGGATTTCATCCGGTCGGGCAAGAAGATCATCATCACGACGGTGCAAAAGTTTCCGTATGTCCTCGACGAGATCGGCAACGAGCATAGGGGCAGAGCCTTCGCCATCGTCATCGACGAGGCGCACTCCAGCCAGGGGGGGCGCGCGGCAGCGCAAATGAACATCGCCCTGGCTACCCATGGCGGAGCCGAGGAAGAGGAGGACGTGGAGGACACCATCAACCGCCTGATGGAGTCCCGGAAGATGCTCTCAAACGCGAGCTACTTTGCTTTCACAGCCACCCCAAAGAACAAGACCTTGGAGCTCTTCGGCGACCCTTGCCAGGTCGGCGACAAGGTGAAGCACCGCCCCTTCCACAGCTACACCATGAAGCAGGCCATCGAGGAAGGGTTCATCCTCGATGTGCTTCGCAGCTACACGCCGGTGGCGAGCTATTACCGCCTTATCAAGACCGTGGGGGACGACCCCCAGTTCGACACGAAGAAGGCTCAGAAAAAGCTCCGCCGTTTCGTCGAGTCCCACGACCACGCTATTCGGCTCAAGGCCGAGATCATGGTGGACCATTTCCACGAGCAGGTGATCGCCAGACAGAAGTTGGGCGGGCAGGCGAGGGCCATGGTGGTCACGGGTGGCATCGAGAAGGCCATCCGGTACTACCATGCAGTTGTGGCTTATCTGGAGGAGCGCAAGAGCCCCTACAAGGCCATCGTTGCTTTCTCCGGTGAGCATGAATGGGGCGGGGTTCAGGTGACCGAGGCGTCCCTCAATGGGTTCCCGAGCTCCGAGATCCCCGACCGCATCCAGGAGGATCCCTACCGGTTCCTGATCGTGGCGGACAAGTTTCAAACGGGCTATGACGAGCCCCTCCTGCACACGATGTATGTCGACAAGGTCCTGTCGGGGGTGAAGGCGGTCCAGACCCTATCCCGGCTCAACCGCGCCCATCCCCGAAAGCGCGACACATTCATCCTCGATTTCGTGAATGATGCCGATACGATCCAAAGGGCCTTCGAGCCCTTCTACCGCACAACTGTCCTCGGTGAGGAGACCGATCCCAACAAGCTGCACAACCTGAAGGCGGACCTGGACGGAGCACAGGTTTATGCCTGGGACCAGGTGGAGCAGTTCGTCGCCCTCTACCTGACCGGCGCTGCGCGTGAGAAGCTCGACCCCATCCTCGACTCGTGCGCTGCCGTCTACTCCCATGCGCTGGATGTGGACGGGCAGGTGGAATTCAAGGGGAGGGCAAAATCCTTCGAGAGAACTTACGGGTTCCTCGCCTCCATCCTGCCCTTCACCAATGCTTCCTGGGAGAAGCTGTCTCTGTTCCTCCACTTCCTCATTCCCAAGCTGCCGTCACCCGATGACGGCGACTTGGCGAAGGGCATCCTGAAGACTATCGACATGGATAGCTATCGGGTCGAGGTCAAGGCCGCTCTGTCCATTGCCCTGGTTGACCAAGACGGGGAGATTGGCCCCGTCCCCATCGGCGAGGGCGGCCACAGACCAGAGCCAGAGCTGGACCGCCTGAGCAACATTTTGCGGGAGTTCAACGACCACTTCGGGAACATCCAATGGAAGGACGCTGACAAGATCCGTAAGGTCATCACGGAGGAGATTCCCGCCAAGGTGGCCGCGGACCGAGCCTACCAGAACGCCAAGGCGAACTCGGACCGCCAGAACGCCCGCATCGAGCACGACAAGGCCCTCGGGCGGGTTATGACGGACCTGCTTTCCGACCAGACTGAACTATTCAAGCAGTTCAGCGACAATGAGTCCTTCCGCCGGTGGCTCAAGGATAAGATTTTCGGGCTGACCTACGAACCGGGTGCCGTTGAACCCCGGCCGAGTTCAGAACGCTAGAGAGAATCAGCACTGAATCAAGAGGCGCAGCCAGAATGTCACTCCCGACAATGGACCAGCTTGCGAGATCGTGCCGCAGCAAATGGGAGAGCGAAGAGAGTGAATGAGGCTCGTTTGGTCCAGAGCGGCGTGATCGCGCTGATGGATGGCATGGGCACATCTAATGCCTGGAAAGCCACTAGGGAGAGCAATCCGAGACTATTTGTGGACTTCTGGTCCAAGATCTTGCTGGATATGGAAGGATCTTGTAGGTCCGACGAGTTTCACCAGGGACTCATGGCGCAGATTGGGGTCGATACGCCGGCATTGGGACTCAAGGCCAGGCTTTTTCAAGACACAGTCGTTCTGTTCTCGACCGTAGAGCTGCAGTGCGATCCGAGGCGTGCGTTGATTCGCTTGGCTGACCTGATCATCAGGAACACCAGCGATTGGATTTCGGATCCTGTCCTTCCCATAGCCTTCAGGGGCGTGCTTGGCCACGGCTCATATTGGTACTCCGACGTCATGGTCCTGGGAGACGCATTCCTGGAAGCCAAGGCATGGTATGAGAAGCCTAAGTGGATCGGGGTGTGTACGACTCCTACCTCGACCAGTCTTCTGGATCAAACTGACGGACCAGACCTAGATTTCCAGGAGCAGTTTTTCCTTCGTTACGACGTGCCGTTGGCCGAGCACAAGGTTCTCCCCAGCTATGCCCTCCCATGGCCGCTTCACGTTCGAGAAGAGGACTTTCTTAGGTTTCTCGCCCGGTGGCCGATTGCCCCATCAGCCCAAGAGAAAGTAGATAACACAAGGATGTATTTCGAACTTGTGAAGGCTAGGCGAAAGGAACCCCCTGAGGAGTCGCACTAGATTCGTTGAGGGGGCGGAGGAAGGAAATATGGCCGGCGCAATTACCCATCTGCTCGTCGTGGATGCTGCTCTGGAGAGGGCACACTCGGATCCCGGCTTATCAAGTCTGGCCAAGTTCCTGCAATCGGCGACACCTTTTCTCTTGCTCGGTTCGGTGAGTCCCGACCTGCCCTACGCGATGGCTATTGGTCCCGACAAACAGTGGGCCGATCGGATGCACTACTTGAAGACCAATGGCATGGGTCTTCAGGGGTCCCTCGAATTGGGCGTGAGCAATCTCGTGGGCAGACCTGAAGGAAACGCTCGCCTGGCTTGGTTGGCAGGCTATGTGGCCCACTGCGTGACAGACGCGACGATACATCCCATTGTTCAGGCCATTGTGGGGCCGTATCACACGGCTCCAGTCCGTCATCGCGTGTGCGAAATGGTGCAGGATGCCTTGCTGTTTTCAGAGACGCGAGGCTGCGACCTTCAAGGTACCCACTTCGTCCACCAGCTCAAGCTATCAGCCTTGCCTGAACAGCATGCTTTCCCCTGGGTCCTAGGGTTCTGGTTCGGACTCCTGAAGGAGGTCTATGGGGAGCTAGATCCCAATCCAGACCCCGCACAGTGGCGCGGGACCTACGCAGCCCTGCTCGACGTTTCTTCGGACAGCAAGCTGGCGTTCGCACTCTCGCGCCAGATTCCAGGGCTCTCCAGCTTGACCTACTCATCTCCAGACCGACTTAGGAGAAATCAGCCGGAAGAGGTTCGTGACTTCTTTGATGCAGTGCCGGACCCGATGAACCATGACCTCCGACCTCCTTTTGCTGAAATCGGTTTCGCCCGAGCCGTCGAGAACGTTCTCCAGGCGTGGCGATCCATGGACCATGATGTCCGAGACGCTAAGGCGATCATGGACAAGACCCAGAGTGCAGAGCTCCCAGGTGTTCTCTTCAATTGGAATCTGGACACAGGCGCCAACATGGCGCTGGGCGATGCACGGGTGACGTACTGGTCGGGTTCGGTGGGTAGCTAGGGCAGGCCCGGGACCAAAGTTCCGGCAGTTTCTTGGTACCGACTTTCCGTTTCTTGCCCCTTCTCAAGAATGCGGAGGAAAAACCGCTGGACAACGGGCGTCCAGGAGTGTATATTCGCCCGCGATGATAGGAGATAACAGCTATGTTTAATATAGTTAATTCTACTGCCCAAGAGTGCCCGGGAGTGCTATCTAGTGCCATCTACTTTACGGGAGTTTACGGGAGTCTCCTCTTCTCCTCAGAAGTGCTCATTGGGGCCGGGGAGTGCCCATGAGTGCCCCGCCGAGCAACATCGAGGCGCTGGCTTCGATGGAGAACAAGGTGGCGTCCACACCGGAGGAGGCCATGTCGCAGCTGGAGCACCTTACCGAGAGCTCCGGCTCGGCGCAGATGCTCTCGGCCCTGGACCACTTCAAGGAGGCGCTTAGTGGGATGAGCGACACCTCTCGCGAGTTGGCGCGCGAGGGGGCGGTGAAGCGCCTCCGCGCGCTGGGGTTCGCGAGCCCGGGCCGGATCGTGGATTCGGTCATGCCCCCCGCGTTGCGGCCGGCGACCGACCCCAAGGCGGGCAGCGCCGTGGGCTTCAAGGATCCGGAGCCCTGGCCAGAGTCTGTGGACGGTGCTGCCTTGCTGACTCGCCTCGAACAGACGGTCAAGCGCTACCTCGCCATCGAGACCGACCAAGTGGTGGCCCTCTGCCTGTGGAGTCTCTTCGCCCACGCTCACGACGCCTTCGAGATCTCCCCCATCCTGGCCCTCACGAGCCCCGACAAAGGCTGCGGCAAGAGCACGGCTCTTGCGCTGCTCAGTGCCTTGGTCCCCAAGCCTCTAACTTCGGCCAATATCACGCCGTCCGCGGTCTTCCGTGTGACGGACTACTTCAAGCCGACCCTCCTCCTGGACGAAGCCGACACATTTCTCGGCGACTCCGAGGGACTCCGGGGCATCCTCAACAGCGGCCACATGAGAAGCCAGGCCTATGTGACCCGCGTGGTGGGCGACGAGTTCCAGGTCTGCATGTTCAGTACGTGGACGCCCAAGGCGGTGGCCCTCATCGGAGAAATGCCAGGGACACTGGCGGACCGAGCCATCACCATCCGAATGCGACGCAGGGCCCACAGCGAGCGCATCGAGCGCCTTCAACTCCACCGGCTCACCGAGATGGAGGACCTGACGAGCATGGCGGCGAGGTGGGCCCTGGACCACCTGGAAGCCCTCAGGTTTTCCGAACCAGAGATCCCCGAGGGAATCACCCGGGACCGGACACGGGACAACTGGAGACCCCTCCTCGCCATCGCCGACCTTGCAGGGCAGGAATGGCCCCGGCGGGCGCGGGAGAGCGCCTGCCGCTTGTCTGAACAGGCTGCCCAGGAGATCTCCGTGGGCATCGCGCTTCTGCAGGACCTGAGAGGCCTATTCAGCGCCAGCGGAAGGAACAAGCTCGGGTCCGACGAAATCCTCCACCACCTCCACACGATGGAGGAACGCCTGTGGCCCGACTGGAAGAGCAGAGGACCGATCAGCGCCCAACAAATGGCGGGCCTCCTCCATCCCTTCGGCATCTCACCCGTGAAGTGGAAGCAGGAAGGTGTTACATGCCGGGGTTACCAGCAGAGCGACTTCGGGGATGCCTTCTCCAGGTATCTCCCGCCTGAGCCGCCACCGCCGCCACCGGCCTCATTCCAAAGCACTTGTGCCGCCACCCGAGGCGCCACCGAAAGGGGAGCGGTGGCGGCTGGTGGCGCCTGTAAGCCCAACAAACTCTTGGCGGTGGCGGCGGTGGCGGCCCGGGAAGGGGGGCCTAAGGGAGAGTGACCATGAGCGCCACCGCCCGAATGCCTCCCCGACAGGGAATCAAAAGCAGCCCGAAAATCGGCGGGGAGACCGCCGAAGTAGGTATCGCAAGCACCGCAACGGGCGCCCGGGGGCGCGCCGTTGCCACCCGGTTCGCGGGGGTTGGCCCCGCTCTTTCGGGTGAATGTCAGGGCTTCGCCCCGACACCCTAACGACACGAGGAGAGGTGGCATGACCGAGACGACGAGCGCTGAGTGTCAGAACCAGAGGAAGCGTCCCAATCGGGTCCACGTCCGATTTACGCCTGAGGAGTATGGGCGACTGCAGAAGCAGGCCCAGATCGTCAACAAGAAGCCAGCGAGCCTGCTCCGCGGGCTGGCCCTGGAAGAGCGATTCAAGGCGGTCCCTCGGCTCCCAGAAGATGTGTACCGTGCCGTCCGGAGCCTTGCGGGCAATCTCAACCAGCTCGCCCATCAGGCCAACCTGGGGCACGCCGACCCCAGAGCGGTTGAGGCCCTGCGGGTCGAACTCAGCGAACTTCTGAAAGCCATCCTGAACTGAGCCATGCCCGTCCTGAAGATCTCGCACGGGGCGCAGAGCGCCAGCATGATCGGCTACCTCCTGGACAAGAAGGGAGACGAAAGCCGCGTCCGCGAACTTGGCGGTAACGTGGCCGGCCGGGACAGCGAGTCGGTCGAACGAGAGTTCCGGGGCACGCGAGCCCACTACGGACAAGAAGGCGGGCGCCAGTACTACCACGCGGCCATCAGCTTCGAACGAAATGACCTCGGGGACATGGTTACGAAAGAAGGCGGTCCGGACTTCGGGCGAATCCGGGACTACGGGGAGGAGTGGGCGAAGGCAGTGGGCATATCCGACAAGTACGAGTACCTGGTGGTCGTTCACGGAGAGAAAGAGCACCCGCACGCGCACGTGGTCTGGAACGCCACGGGCCTGGACGGGCGGAAGTACCACGATGACAAGCAAAACCTGGGACGCCTTCGGGATATTAACGACAGGCTCGCGAGGAGCCATGGCATTCAGCGCGAGCTGGACCGGGTGCGGGATCCCCATCGCCCCTCCGACAAGTTCATCCGCCAGGCCCAACGAGGCGGCGAGCGCTATTCCTGGAAGCTTGACCTGCAGAACCGGATTCGGGAGGCAGGCCGTCGAGCCTTCTCGGAAGAAGAATTCAAGGCTCGCCTCAAGGAGAAGGGAGTGGAGCTGCGGGTCCGGGGCGAGAAGTTCAGCTACAGCATGAAGGATGCTCACGGAAAGAATCGGATTGCCCGAGAAGGCCGCCTCGGGGAGAGCTACCAACGGGACGCCTTGGTCGAAAAATTCGCCCGTCAAAAAGAGCAGCTCCGGCAGGACCCGGAGGGCTATCGAAGGCGGCTCTTGGCGGAACAGAACCGGCCCTACGCCTGGCAGAGGGACCTGCGCGGCCGAATCACCGAAGCGCTGAGGACCTCTAAAGACCTCCAAGGGTTCAAGGAGAGCTTGTCCAAGCTGGGTGTGGCCGCCCGCCAGGATGAGCGGGGCCGCTATCATTTCAGCTTCAAGGACAGCCACGGCCTGAGTCACAGCGACGTGTCGGCCGACCGGCTCAGCCGAGGCGGCACGGTACGAATTGGCGCCCGCTTGCAGGAAAACTCCCTGCGAGGCGACATGACCGACCGGGCCGCTTCGGGGGACCTGACGCGGGCCGTCGGAGGCGAAGCCCGCGGGCTTGTTACTTCCCTAATGCGCCAGGTGGAGGCCGCCACGCGCGAACCGCACCGTGGACACGGTGGGCGTGACCTCCCGAAGCGAGAGGATCGCCGGGCAGAACGCCCTCGGCACCCTCACGAATACGGCGATGGCCACGAGCGCTGGTGAGGCCTGGAAATTGGGCCGGAACTGGCGCCTAATGGAGCGAATCGGTTCCCACAGAAGAAAGGAGGCAACGGTGGAGAAGCGCAAGGAGCGCGGGTTGAAGCAGCTTCCAGATGGTCGCTGGCAGTTCTCTTGGTACGTCGACGGTAGGTACCACCGACGCATCGCCAACTTCAAAGGAGAAGCCAGGGCCTACCTGGAGAAGATCCATACCCAGATCCGGGAAGGACGGTATATGGATCGGAAGAAGGAGGTGAGGACCAAGTTTGAAGACGCGGTGAAGCGCTTCCTGGAGTGGTCGGAAATCAACACCCGCCCAAACACGTACCGCAACGACACCTACTTTGCGGACCGCTGGAAGACGTTTCCTCGGTTCAAGGGAAAGACGCTTGGCCAAATCTCCACGGCCGATGTAGAGGCCTACAAGGTGGCGAGGGTCACGGAAAAACGGGGCGAGCAGACGACCAGCAAGAAGACGGTGGACAACGATCTCGCCCGGCTCAAGCGGCTCTTTTCACTGAGCACCTCATGGAGCCTCTGCGAGAAGAATCCCGTCCTGGCCGTCAAGTTCTTCAAACCCGAATCGCGTCGGGACCGGATTCTCACCCTTGACGAGGAGGCCGTGCTTCTGGACAAGGCGGCGCCGCAACTGAAACCAGCCATCGCTTTTTCCCTGAATACGGGGCTGCGGCTGGGAGAAATGCTGTCCCTTACCTGGGGCCAGGTGGACCGGCGCCGCGGTGAGGTGACCGTCACGGCAGCGAAGGCCAAAGGGAAACGCTCCCGGCGTGTACCTCTGAATCACAAGGCGAAGGCAGCCCTGGATAGCCTGCCTCAGGCGATTGACCCGGAAGTCCTGGTCTTCCCTCACTTTCGCGGCGGCTTCAATGGCCCATTTCGCCGCCTTTGGGACAAGGCGCTCAAGGATGCGAAGTTGTCGGGCGTGGTGTGGCACAGCCTGCGGCACACGTTCGCTAGCCGGCTGGTCATGGCGGGAGCGGACCTCGTGACGATCCAGGAGCTCCTCGGACATACCACGCTCGCCATGGTGCTCAGGTATGCCCACCTCGCCAAGTCCCATTTGAACCAAGCGGTGGCCCTTCTCGATTCGGACTTGCAATTTACTTGCAATCCCGCCCAAGCCCCGGTCGGGGCTCAGTCCACTTCACCAGCCGTAAGTAGTTGATTTTTCTTGGCGGAGAGAGAGGGATTCGAACCCCCGAACCCTTGCGGGTTAACGGTTTTCGAGACCGCCGCCTTCGACCACTCGGCCATCTCTCCGCGCCAGGAACGATATCCTACTTTCACCTGCCTCGCAAGGCTCGGTAAGGCGGGATGCGGAGAGGGAGAGACCGATCGGAGCTAGGCCAGGACCATCGCCCGGCCGCCGTGCGGCGAGGGGAAGGATGAGATACACTGACCGTCTGACAAGGAGGACGACATGGGGATCGCACGATGGGGGTGCTGGGCGGCGGTGTTTTCGGCGGGCATGTTGGCGGGGTTGGTGCTGGCAAAAGGCGTCCCCGTGCAGCCGGCCCTTTATGAGGGCAAGGCCCCCAGCGAGGCCGCCAAGGCGCTCCTGGAGGTGGCCGAGCGCCAAGCCGGCCGCGGCACGTGGGAGCTCATCGGGGTGGGCCGCGTCTATTATCTGTCGGGAGATAAAACGCGGGGGCAGGCGTTCTTCGACCGGGTTCTTCAGGACAAGCACGGAAAGGACGACCTGGATCGCATCGCCCGGGTCTATGCCGAAGCGGGCGACTGGGATAAAGCCGCGCCTCTTTTCCAGTCGGTCCTCGCCAAGGACCCCGAGGATGATTCTGAACAGGTTTACGTGGGCGCCTTCTATAACCTCAAAGGCGATCGCGCGAAGGCGGAGGAACTCTTCCGGGCCGGATTTTCGCGCAAACCGGACAATGTCTGGAAGGCGCTCGATGCGGCGGGCTCGTACCTCGGAGTACGGCCCAACTGAAGATACCGCTCGCCGGTCCCCCGCGGGATCGTGCTGTGACCGGCAGCCTAGGCGGTGCCGGGCAGGGCGGCACGTCTCTCCCTGAAGAACCCCTGGAGGAGGTCTCGCGCTTCGGCGTCTCGCAGGCCGCCGGCCACGGGAAACCTGTGGGGATAGCGGCCCTCCTTCCACAGGCCCTGCAACAAGGCCACGCCGCCGAAGCGCGGCTCGGGACAGCCGAAAACCAGTCCGCCGATCCGGGCCTGAACCATGGCGCCCAGGCACATGAGGCAGGGCTCCGCGGTGACGTACAGGGTGGCGCCGCCCAGGGTCCACCTGTCCTCCCGGGCCAGGGCCGCCTCCAGCGCCTCCACCTCGGCGTGGCGGAGGGGCGAGATCTCCACGGACCGGTTTCGCCCGCGGGCGATCACATCCCCGGCGCTGGAGGCCAGCACGGCGCCCACGGGCACCTCGCCCGCCGCCGCCGCTTCGCGGGCCAAAACGAGAGCCAAGTCCATGAAGTGTTCTGGGGTCGGGCGGGTCGCCATGGCATCTCCGGACAGGATCCACGGTACCCGGCGGGCCATGAATTTGGCAAGCCCGAGGCGGGGCCCAGGCCTCCGCTAGGGAGGAGGACGTTGAAGACCACAACATGTGGTACTCCTCGGCGCACTGCCTGCTGCGCGGCTCTTAGGGCTTGACAGCACGGGGGATAGATGGTAGCCTAGGTCGGCTTCAGGCTCTCCACCCGCACGGGCGGTGCCCAGCGGGAGAAAGTCTGTGTGGCGCGAAAGGCAAGGAGGACGTTGTGCCGACCATTAACCAGCTTGTGCGACAGGGGCGCCAGGTCGTCCAGTACAAGACCAAGAGCCCTGCCCTGAAGAACAATCCCCAGAAGCGCGGCGTATGCACCCGCGTGTACACCACGACCCCCAAGAAGCCGAACTCGGCGCTGCGCAAGGTGGCCCGCGTCCGTCTCACCAACGGCATGGAAGTGACCACGTACATTCCGGGCGTCGGCCACAACCTCCAGGAGCACTCCGTGGTTCTGATCCGCGGGGGCCGCGTGAAGGACCTTCCTGGCGTTCGCTACCACATCATTCGAGGCAAACTGGACACGACCGGCGTCGAAGCGCGGCGCCAGGCTCGTTCGAAGTACGGAGCCAAGCGGCCGAAATCGTAGGCGCATCATCACCCGGGCCCATCAGGGCCGTCGCTCTTTGAAAAGAGGGTAAGGAGCACAGGGCATGCCAAGGAAAGCCGTCGTTCGCAAGAGAGAAGTTTCGCCGGACCCCGTCTACGGATCCGTCCTGGTCACCAAGTTCATCAGCAAGATCATGTACCAGGGCAAGAAATCCATAGCGGAGTCCATTTTTTATGGGGCCATGGACATCATGCGGGAGAAGAGCGGCGATGACCCGCTCAAGGTCTTCCAAAAGGCCCTGGACAACGTGAAGCCGGTCCTCGAGGTGAAGTCCCGCCGCGTGGGCGGCGCCACCTACCAGGTCCCCGTGGAGGTCCGCCCAGAGCGCCGCCTCTCGCTGGCCATCCGGTGGCTCATCGACTACTCCCGGGCCCGCGGGGAGAAGAGCATGATGGGCAACCTCGCCGCGGAACTGCTGGACGCCGCCAACAACCGGGGCTCGTCCATCAAGAAGCGCGAAGACACCCACAAGATGGCTGAGGCCAACAAGGCCTTCGCCCATTACCGCTGGTAAGCAAGGAAGGACGCCCGTGCCCCGTACCGTCCCTTACGAGAATCAGCGCAACATCGGCATCATGGCCCACATCGATGCCGGCAAGACGACCACGACGGAGAGGATTCTCTTCTATACGGGCGTCAACTATAAAATGGGCGAGGTCCATGACGGCACCGCCACCATGGACTGGATGATCCAGGAGCAGGAGCGCGGCATCACCATCACCTCCGCCGCCACCACCTGCACCTGGAAAGACTGCCGCGTCAACATCATCGACACCCCCGGCCACGTGGACTTCACCGCGGAAGTGGAGCGCTCCCTGCGGGTCCTGGACGGCGCCGTGGGCGTCTTCTGCGCCGTGGGCGGCGTGGAGCCGCAATCCGAAACGGTGTGGCGCCAGGCCGACAAGTACCGCGTGCCGCGCATCGCCTTCGTGAACAAGATGGACCGGCAGGGCGCCGACTACGAGCGGGTCCTCAAGATGATGGAGGACAGGCTCCATGCTCGCCCCGTGGCGCTTCACCTGCCCCTGGGCCAGGAAGACACCTTCGTGGGGGTCATCGACCTCCTGGAGATGAAGGCCCTGCGCTGGACCGACGACACCCTCGGCGCCAAGTTCGAGGTGGAGGAGATCCCCGCCGACTACGCGGCCAAGGCCGCGGAGTACCGCGAGAAGCTCCTGGAGATGGCCTGCGAGGAGGACGACGTGCTCATGCAGGCCTATCTGGACGGCAAGCCCCTCGACCACGACGCCGTCAAGGCCGCCCTGCGCAAAGGCACCATCCTCATGCACTTCACCCCCGTGCTCTGCGGGTCCGCCTTCAAGAACAAGGGCGTTCAGCCTCTTCTGGACGCGGCCGTGGACTACTTGCCCTCGCCGGTGGACATCCCCGCCATCCACGGCATCAACCCCGAGACGGACCAGCCCGAGGAGCGCCAGCACAGCGACGACGGCCCCTTCGCGGCCCTCGTGTTCAAGATCATGACGGACCCCTTCGTGGGCCAGCTCGCCTTCGCCCGCGTCTACTCGGGCACGCTCAAGGCGGGCTCCTACGTGTGGAACGTGACCAAGCGCCGCCAGGAGCGCGTGGGACGGCTGCTCAAAATGCACGCCAACCAGCGCGAAGAGATCGACGAGGTCCGGTCCGGGGACATCGCGGCCATCGTGGGGTTGAAGGACGTGACCACGGGAGGAACCCTGGCCACCAAGGAGCACCCCATCATCCTGGAGTCCATGGACTTCCCCGAGCCCGTCATTTCCGTGGCCATCGAGCCCAAGACCAAGGCCGACCAGGAAAAGCTCTCCGCCTCCCTCGTGAAGCTCGCCAAGGAAGACCCGACCTTCCGCATGCACGTGGACGAGGACACGGGCCAGACCCTCATCTCCGGCATGGGCGAGCTGCACCTTGAGATCATCGTGGACCGGCTCACCCGCGAGTTCGGGGTGCAGGCCAGCGTGGGCAAACCCCAGGTGGCCTACCGCGAGACCATCACCAAGGAGGCCCAGGCCGAGGGCAAGTACATCAAGCAGACGGGCGGCCACGGCCAGTACGGCCACGTCAAGATCAGGCTGGAGCCCTTGGGCGAAGGCGACAACATCGTCTTCGAGAACGAGATCACCGGCGGCGTCATCCCCAGGGAGTACATCCCCGCCGTGGAGAAGGGCATCCGCGAAGCCACCGAGCTCGGCGTCCTGGCGGGGTTCCCCATCAAGGACGTGAAGATCACCCTGTACGACGGGTCCTTCCACGAGGTGGACAGCAGCGAGATGGCCTTCAAGATCGCCGGGTCCATGGCCTTCAAGGCGGCAGCCGCCAAGGCCGCGCCGGCCCTTCTGGAGCCCGTCATGAAGGTGGAGGTGACGGTGCCCGAGAACTACATGGGCGACGTCATCGGCGACCTGAACTCGCGCCGCGGCAAGATCCACGGCATGGAGTCGCGCCTGAACCTCCAGGTGATTACGGCCATGGTCCCCATGGCTGAAATGTTTGGCTACGCCACGTCCCTGCGATCGCTCACCCAGGGGCGCGGGAACTACGTCATGCAGTTCGACCGTTATGAGACCGTTCCGAGGCAAGTGTCCGAAGAGATCGTCGCCCGCGTTCAGGGCCGCTAGTCAAGGAGGCTGAGGATGTCGAAGGAGAAATTCAACCGAAATAAGCCACACGTCAACGTTGGCACCATCGGTCACGTGGACCACGGGAAGACCACCCTCACGGCGGCCATCACCAAGGTTCAGGCGGCCAAGGGCCTGGCGAAGTACATCAGCTATGACGAAGTGGCCAAGGCCTCCGAATCCCAGGGCCGGCGCGATCCCACCAAGGTGCTCACGATCGCCACGTCCCACGTGGAATACCAGTCCGACAAGCGGCACTACGCGCACGTGGACTGCCCCGGACACGCCGATTACATCAAGAACATGATCACGGGCGCGGCCCAGATGGACGGCGCCATCCTCGTGGTCTCCGCGGAAGACGGCCCCATGCCCCAGACCCGCGAGCATATCCTCCTCGCCCGGCAGGTGGGCGTGCCCTACATCGTGGTGTTCCTGAACAAGTGCGACAAGGTGGATGACCCCGAGCTCCTCGACCTGGTGGAGATGGAGGTCCGCGATCTCCTCAACCAGTACAAGTTCCCCGGCGACGACGGCCCGGTCATCCGCGGCTCCGCCCTCAAAGCCGCCCAGGCGGAGGATCCGAACAGCCCCGACGCCAAGTGCATTCAGGACCTGCTCGACGCCTGCGACAGCTGGATCCCCGAGCCCGTCCGCGACATCGACAAGCCCTTCCTCATGCCCATCGAGGACATCTTCTCCATCTCGGGCCGCGGCACCGTGGTCACGGGCCGTGTGGAGCGCGGCATCGTGAAGGTGCAGGAGGAAATGGAGATCGTGGGCCTCAAGCCCACCTTCAAGACCGTCATCACCGGTGTCGAGATGTTCCGCAAACTGCTCGATCAGGGCCAGGCGGGCGACAACGTGGGGCTCCTGCTCCGCGGCACCAAGAAGGAAGAAGTGGAGCGCGGCCAGGTTGTGGCCAAGCCCGGTTCCATCACCCCCCACAAGAAGTTCAAGGCCGAGGCTTACATCCTGACCAAGGAGGAGGGCGGCCGCCACACGCCGTTCTTCAAGGGATACCGTCCGCAGTTCTACTTCCGTACGACGGACGTAACCGGTGACGTGACGCTGCCGGCGGACCGCGAAATGGTCATGCCCGGCGACAACATCAGCATGGAGGTGAGCCTCATCAACCCCATCGCCATGGAGAAGGGACTCCGGTTTGCCATCCGCGAGGGTGGCCGCACCGTGGGCGCGGGCACCATCACGGAGATCGTGGAGTAGGAACTCATGCTGAACGAGAAGATCCGAATACGCCTCTTGGCTTACGACTACTGGATCCTGGACCGTTCCACGAAGGAAATCGTGGAGACGGCCAAGCGGACCGGTGCGAGGGTCAAGGGGCCGATTCCCCTGCCCACCGAGAGGCAGATCTGGACGGTGAACCGCTCCCCCCACGTTGACAAGAAGTCGCGGGAGCAGTTCGAGATGCGCACCCACAAACGCCTGCTGGACATCTACGACCCCACGCCGCAGACGGTGGACGCGCTCATGAAACTGAACCTGCCACCCGGCGTGGACGTGGAGATCAAGGCCTTCACGAAGTAAGGGACACGGGGCCGGGCCGGCGGCGCGCCGGTTCGGAGAAACCCGGGTACGTCGCCGGCGGGCGACCTCTGCCTGATGGAGATGCGCATGAAGATCGGCATACTGGGACGCAAATTGGGCATGACGCAAATCTTCGACGAGACCCGGGCCGCAGTGCCCGTCACGGTCATCGCCGCGGGCCCTTGCGTCGTGCTCCAGAAGAAGACGCCAGAATCCGACGGCTACCACGCCATTCAAATCGGCCTGGTAGAGAAGCTCGGCCGCCACGCCATCAACAAGCCCCTCGCCGGGCACTTGAAAAAGACCGGCACGGGGTCGGTGAAGCAGGTTCGGGAGCTCCGCGGAGAATTCCCCGACCTCTCCACCGGGGCCTCCATCACCCTGGACCTCTTCAAGGAGATCCAGGCGGTGGACGTGGTGGGCACGAGCAAGGGCAAGGGATTTCAGGGCGTCGTGAGGCGGCACCACTTCGGGGGCGGCCGCGCCACTCACGGCTCCATGTTTCACCGGGCGCCGGGTTCCATCGGCTCCTCCTCCTATCCGTCCCGCGTGTTCAAAGGGATGAAGATGGGCGGCCAGATGGGCGGCGGCCGTATCACCGTGAAAAACTTGAAAGTGGTCCAGGTGGATGCCGCCAGCGGCGTCATCCTCGTCCGCGGCGCCGTCCCCGGCCCAGCGGGCGGGCTCCTGCTGATCCACGGTATCCGGTAAGGGGCGCGCCATGGCAAACATTGCAGTCATCAACCCATCGCTCGAAACGCAGCGGGAGATCCAGCTCCCCGAGGAGATCTTCGGCGTTCCCTACCGCCAGGATCTGATCCACGAGGCGGTCCGCTGCTACGCCGCGAACCAGCGCCTGGGCACCCACTCGACGAAGCGGCGCGACGAGGTGTCCGGTTCGGGCAAGAAACTCTGGAAGCAGAAGCACACGGGCCGGGCCCGCATGGGCGAAATCCGGTCGCCCCTTTGGTACCACGGCGGCATCGCCTTCGGGCCCAAGCCTCGGGACTACTCCTACGCCGTACCCAAGAAGGTGCGCAGGGGCGCCATGCGCTCGCTCCTGGCGGAGCGCGTCCGCCGCGGCCTGCTGACGGTCATCGACGGCTTCGCCCTGGAGGGCAACAAGACCAAGGCCTTCCTGGCCAAGTTCGGCCCCATCGTGGAGGCTCACAAGACCGTCCTTTTCGTGGACGAGAAAGTGCCCTCCGCCCTGGTGCTGGCCAGCCGGAACATTCCCGGGGTGAAAGTGACGGGCCTGTCGGAGATCAACGTCTACGACATGGCGCGGTACGAAATGGTCGTGTTCACCGAGCCCGCTCTCTTGAGGCTCGCGGAGGTTCTCAAGCCATGAGAGACCCGTACACCATCATCATCCGGCCCCTCCTGACGGAGAAGAACCTCATCGCGAAGGACCGCACCAACACGCTGGCCTTCAAGGTGGACAAGCGGGCCAACAAGATCGAGATCGCCTACGCGGTGGAGAAGGTCTTCAGCACGAAGGTCGAGGACGTCCGCGTGGTGAACGTGCTGGGCAAGAACAAGCGGGTGGGCCGCAGCGAGGGCAAGCGCCCCGACTGGAAGAAGGCCTACGTGAAACTGGCCAAGGGCGCCAAGCCCATCGAGTACTTCGAGGGAGTGTAGGGCCATGCCAATCAAGACCTATAAGCCCGTCACGCCCAGCCGCCGTTACATGACCACCCTCACCTTCGAGGATGTGTCGTCGAAGGCGCCCGAAAAGCGCCTCCTCGGCTCCAAGAGGCGGCTGAGCGGGCGCAACGCCCACGGGCACGTCACCGTCCGGCGGCGGGGCGGCGGCCACAAACGCCGTTACCGCATCATCGACTTCAAGCGGGACAAATACGGCATCCCGGCCACCGTGGCGGCCATCGAGTACGACCCCAACCGCACCTGCAACATCGCCCTGCTCAACTACGCGGACGGCGAGAAGCGGTACATCATCGCTCCCGACGGCCTGAAGGTGGGGCAGAAGGTCATGTCCGGCCCCGAGGCCGAGGTGACCATGGGGAATTCCCTTCCCCTGAAGAAGATCCCCGTGGGGACCATGGTGCACAACATCGAACTCCAGATCGGCGGCGGCGGCAAGATGGCTCGCGCCGCGGGCGCGGCCGCCCAGCTCATGGCGAAGGAGGGCCTCATGGCCACCCTCCGCATGCCCTCGGGCGAAATGCGCCACGTGCACTCCGACTGCTACGCCACGGTGGGCCTCGTGGGCAACCTGGACCACCAGAACGTTGCCCTGGGTAAGGCGGGACGGAGCCGCTGGCTGGGACGCAGGCCCAAGGTCCGCGGCACGGCCATGAACCCCGTGGACCATCCCCACGGCGGCGGCGAAGGCAAGACCAAATGCGGCCGCCATCCGGTCACTCCATGGGGCGTGCCCACCAAGGGATTCAAGACCCGCAAGAACAAGCGGACCGCCCGCTTCATCGTGAAGAGGAGAGCCTAGATGACCCGCTCGCTGAAGAAGGGCCCGTTCCTCGACAAGCACCTTGAGAAGAAGGTGGACGCCATGAACGAGGCCGGGAAGAAGGCCGTCATCAAAACGTGGAGCCGCCGCTCCATGGTCGTCCCGTCCATGCTCAACCACACCATCGCCGTGCACAACGGGAGAAAGTTCGTTCCCGTGTACGTGACGGAAAACATGATCGGCCACCGGCTCGGCGAGTTTGCCCCCACGCGCACCTTCAGGGGCCATTCCGGCGAGAAGAAGAAGGCCGAGGTCAAGAAGTAGGTGAGGCCATGATGGTTAAAGCGATCGCGAAGTACGTGGACTCTTCCCCCCAGAAGGCGAGGCTCGTGGCCGACGCCATCCGAGGCCGCTCCGTGGGGGACGCGCTGGCCATTCTCCGCTTCACCAAGAAGCGCGTGGCGCGGGACCTCCAGAAGCTCCTCAAGACGGCCGTGGCCAACGCCGAGAGCATGCCCGGAACGCAGGTGGACGTGGACAAGCTCTTTGTCGCCACCATCTTCGTGGACGGGGCGTCCGTGAAGTTTCGCAGGCGCACGTTGCCTGCCCCCATGGGCCGCGCGTACCGGTTCGTGCGCCGGCAGTGCCACGTGACCATTGGCCTGAACGAGAAGTAGGGTGCTGAGTTGAAAGTGCCGAGTGCCGAGGCGAGGATGAGCAGACCAGAGTTGGATCTTGCGCTTCTCAGACTCCTCACTCCTCACGTCGCACTTTTCACTTTCATTTAGGGAGGTGAGCGTTGGGTCAGAAAGTTCATCCCGTGGGTTTCCGGGTAGGCTTTAACAAGGACTGGGAGTCCCGCTGGTTCGCCAAGAAGGACTACAAGCAGCTCCTCCATGAGGACCTGAAGCTCCGCACGGAGCTCAAGGCCCGCCTCAAGCACGCGGGGGTGTCCCGTATCGACCTGGAGAGGGCGGGCAAGAAGCTCACCATCACCGTCTCCACGAGCCGTCCCGGGATCATCATCGGCAAGAAGGGCGCCGAGGTGGACCGGCTCAAGGAGGAAATCCAGCGCCGTATGGGCCGCGAGGTCTACATCAAGATCGACGAGATCCACCGGCCCGAGATCGAGGCTCAGATCGTGGCCGAGTCCATCGGCCTCCAGCTCACCAAGCGCGTGGCCTTCCGCCGTGCCATGAAGCGGGCCATCGAGATGGCCACCAAGTTCGGCGCCCTGGGCATCCGCATCCGCGTGGCGGGCCGCCTGAACGGGGCCGAGATCGCGCGCTCCGAATGGTACCTGGAGGGCCGCCTGCCGCTGCAGACCCTGCGCAGCGACATCGACTACGGCTTTGCCGAGGCCCACACCACCTACGGCGTCATCGGCATCAAAGTCTGGATCTACAAGGGCCAGAAAGTGGGCAAGTAGCCCTCTCAGCGGGAGAGTTTTCGCCATGTTAATGCCGAAGAAGGTCAAATTCAGGAAGCAGCAGAGGGGGCGCCGGAGCGGTCCCGCCAAGGGCGGAGCGCACGTGGACTTCGGTGACTTCGGCCTCATGGCGCTTGAAGCGTGCTGGGTCACCAACCGCCAGATCGAGGCGAGCCGCGTGGCCATCAACCGCTACATCAAGCGCGGAGGTAAGCTCTGGATCCGGGTTTTCCCGGACAAGCCCTACACCAAGAAGCCGCTGGAAACCCGTATGGGCAAAGGCAAGGGCAACCTAGAGGGCTGGGTGGCCGTGGTGAAGCCCGGGCGCGTCCTCTTCGAGCTCGAGGGCGTCAGCGTGGAAGAGGCCCAGGCCGCCTTCCGCCTGGCCTCCCACAAGCTGCCCATGAAGACGCGGTTCGTGAGCCGCAAGGATCAGGAGTTCTCGCGATGATAAAGCCAGCCGAGCTCAAGAAGTCCGCCAAAGTGCGGGATCTCACGATGGAAGAGCTGAAGGGCGAAAGCCGGGAAATCACGGAGCACCTCATGAAGCTCCGGTTCCAGCTCGCCTCGGGGCAGATTGAGAACCCCTCGGTCATCCGCGTCTACCGCCGCGGCCTGGCCAGGATCAAGACCATCCTCGCCGAGAAGCAGCGGGCGCCGCAAGGGAGTTGACGATGGCAGGGAAAGAGAATCAGACCACCCGCCCGAAGCGGGCCACCAAGGTCGGTGTCGTGGTCTCCGACAAGATGGACAAGACCGTCGTGGTGAGGGTGGAACGCCGCATATTCCACGACACCTACGGGAAGGTCATCAAGCGGACTTCGCGCTTCAAGGCCCACGACGAGAGCAACCAGTGCGGCGTGGGGGACAAGGTCCTCATCATCGAGACCCGCCCCCTGAGCCGGAGCAAGAACTGGGCCGTGAAGAAGGTTATCGAGAAGGCCCGCTGAGGAGCGACAGGAGCCAGCCATGATCCAGATGGGAACCATACTTCAGGTCGCGGACAATTCGGGCGCCAAAAAGATCGCCTGCATCCGCATGCGCGGCGGCTCCACCGCTGGCAGGTACGCGGGCCTGGGCGACGTGATCACCTGCTCCGTCAAAGAGGCGGCGCCGCAGGGCAACGTGAAGAAGGGCAAGGTCGTTAAGGCGGTCATCGTGCGCACCGTCAAGGAGACGCGCCGCCGCGACGGCTCGTACATCCGCTTCGACAATAACGCAGCGGTCCTGGTGGACGACAAGGGCGAGCCCGTGGGCACCCGCGTCTTCGGGCCCGTGGCCAGGGAGCTGAGGGAGAAGAAGTTCATGAAGATCGTCTCCCTGGCGCCCGAAGTGATCTGAGGAGGGCCGCCGTGCGCAACCGCATCCGTAAAAACGACCAGGTGTTCGTCCTCTCGGGACGGGAAAAGGGCAAGCGGGGCCGCGTGATCAACGTGGACCTCGGCAAGGAGCGCGCCCTGGTCGAGAACGTGAATTTCGTGAAGAAGCACACCAAGGCGAACCCACAGAAGAACATCAAGGGCGGCATCCTGGAGCGCGAAGCGCCCCTGACGCTCTCGGTGCTCATGGTGGTCTGCAAGGAGTGCAAGGAGCCTACCCGCTTGGGGTCCAAGACGCTCGAGGGCGGTAGGAAGGTGCGCGCCTGCAAAAAATGCGGCGCGGTGCAGGAGTAAGGGGCAGACCCATGAAAACGGTTCCGCGTTTAAGAGAGCGCTATGTGAAGGAGATCCTCCCGAAGCTCAAGGAGGACTTCAAGATTGACAACGTGATGGCCGTCCCCAAGCTGACCAAGATCACCATCAACGTCGGCGTCGGCGAGGCCAAGAGCGAGATCAAGCTGCTGGACGAGGCCATGGTGACCCTCACCATGCTGGCGGGCCAGAAGTCCGCCATGCGCCGGGCCCGCAAGTCCATCTCCAACTTCAAGCTGAGGCAGGCCCAGCCCATCGGGGCCATGGTGACGCTGCGCGGGGACAGGATGTACGAGTTCCTGGACCGGCTCATCAGCCTGGCCATCCCCCGAATGAGGGACTTCAAGGGCCTGTCCGACCGGTCCTTCGACGGCCACGGCAACTACACGCTCGGCGTGAAGGACCAGCTCATCTTCCCCGAGGTGGACTACAACAAGATCACGCGGGCCATGGGGATGAACATCACCATCGGCACCACGGCCAAGCGGGACCCCGAAGCCAAGGCGCTCCTCGCGTCCTTCGGGTTCCCCTTCCGGAAGTAGGAGAGTCAGGGATGGCCAGTATCCGAGCCTTTGCCAAAATGGAGAAGAAGCCCAAATTCGCCGTTCGCTACCGGAACCGCTGCAAGCGCTGCGGGCGCCCCCGGGGGTACTACCGGAAGTTCGCCCTCTGCCGCTTGTGCCTGCGCCAGCTCGCCCTCCAGGGCCAGCTCCCGGGCGTGATCAAGGCGTCGTGGTGAGGTGAGAAAATGAGCATGACAGACCCCGTCGCCGACCTGTTGACGCGCATTCGCAACGGTCTTTCGAGCAAGAAACCCACGGTGGACGTGCCCTCCTCCAAGCTCAAAGTGGAGATCGCCAAGATCCTCAAGGAAGAGGGCTACATCCTGAATTTCAAGGTCACCGAAGACAACGTGCAGGGCACGCTCAAGGTGGACCTCAAGTACCAAGCCGACGGCAGGCCCGCCATCGACGGCATCCAGCGCGCCTCGCGCCCTGGCCGCCGGATCTATTGGGGCAAGGAAGACATCAAGCCCGTCCTGGCCGGCCTGGGCATCGCCATCCTGAGCACGAGCAGGGGCCTCATGACCGATAAGGTGGCCCGCCGCGAAGGCGTGGGCGGCGAGATCCTGTGCCGCGTCTGGTAGGCGGAGGAGGAGAGCATGTCGCGAATCGGTAAACAACCCATCCCCCTCCCGAGCGCCGTGAAGGTGAGCATCCAAGAGGGTTTCGTGGAGGTCCAGGGCCCCAAGGGCAAGACCGTCACCCCCGTCCCCGCGGGCATTTCCTGCGCCGTGGACGGCGGAATCCTGGTGGTGAGCCGCCAGGAGGACACCAAGCAGGGCCGGTCATTTCACGGCCTGACGCGGGCCCTCCTCGCCAACGCCGTCCGGGGAGTGACGGAAGGGTACAAGCGGGAGCTGGACATCGTGGGCGTGGGCTACAAGGCCGCCGTCGAGGGCGCCACCCTCAACCTGAGCCTCGGGTTCTCCCATCCCGTGGCGTTCCCCATCCCTCCGGCCATCACCATCACCGTGGACAAGGGAACCCACGTCACGGTCACGGGCCACGACCGGCAGCAGGTGGGCCAGGTGGCCGCCCAGATCCGTGCCTACCGCAAGTGCGAGCCCTACAAGGGCAAGGGCGTTCAGTACACCGGCGAAGCCGTCGTGCGCAAGGCCGGCAAGGCTGCCAAGTAAAGGGGTAAGACGATGGCCAAGCACGTTCATTTGGATCGCAACCAGAAGAGGCAATGGCGGAAGATCCGCATCCGCAAGCGCCTCTCCGGCACCGCCGAAGAGCCTCGCCTGTGCGTCTATCGCAGCACGCAGTACATCTACGTGCAGGCCGTGGACGATACGAAAGGCGTGACGATCGCCGCCGCGTCGTCCCTCGAGCCCGCCATCAAGTCCCAGCTCAAGACCTCGGGCAAGCACGTGGCCGCGGCCGAGAAGGTGGGCGAGCTGGTCTCCGAGCGCCTCAAGGCCAAGGGCATCGAGAAGGTGGTCTTCGACCGGGGCGGCTACCAGTATCACGGCCGCATCAAAGCCGTCGCTGAAGGCGCCCGCAAGGGCGGCCTGCAGTTCTAGGGAGTCAAGGATGATGGACGACAGATCATCGAGCGAGCTGGAGCTGCGGGAGCACGTGGTCTCCATCCGCCGCGTCACGAAAGTCGTGAAGGGCGGCAAGAACTTCTCCTTCTCCGCCCTGGTGGTGGTGGGCGACGGAGCCGGGCGCGTGGGCTTCGGCCTGGGCAAGGCCCGCGAGGTTCCCCTGGCCATCTCCAAGGGCATCGAGCAGGCCAAGCGGAACATGGTGCGCGTGTCCCTTCAGGGCTCCACCATCCCGCACTACGTGCAGGGCAAGTTCGGCGCGGGCCACGTCATGCTCCGCCCCGCCTCCAAGGGAACCGGCGTCATCGCCGGCGGCGCCATCCGCGCCGTCATGGAGGCCGTGGGTGTTCAGGACGTGCTCACCAAGTGCCTGGGGACCAACAACCCGCAGAACGTGGTCAAGGCCACCTTCGAAGGGCTCAAGAGCTTGAGCAGCCCCGAGGCCGTGGCCCGCAAGCGCGGCAAAACCATCGAAGAGATCCTGGGGTAAGCCATGACGGGAAAAAAGAAGGCGGCCTCCGAAGGCCAGATCGAAGTAACCCTCGTCCGCAAGCCTCCCACGGAGAAGCTGCGCGTCGTGGCCTGGAGCATGGGGCTTCGAAAACTCAACCGGACACGGTGCTACCCCGACCGTCCCGAGATCCGCGGCATGGTCTTCGCGATCAAGGACTTGGTCAAGGTCACCGAGCGAGCATAAGGGGGCGAACATGTTCCTCTCAGAATTGAGGCCCTCCAAGGGCGCCAAGAAGATGCGCAAGCGGGTGGGCCGGGGCCCCGGTTCGGGCCACGGCAAGACCGCATGCAAGGGCCACAAGGGCGCCAAATCGCGCTCCGGCTTCCACCAGGCCCCCGGCTTCGAGGGCGGCCAGATGCCCCTGCACCGCCGCATCCCCAAGCGAGGATTCACCAACATCTTCGCCGTGGAGGTCCAGGCCGTGAACGTGGGCCGCCTTGCCATCTTCGAAGGCGGCTCCGAGGTGAACGCCAAGGCCCTCAAGCGCGCCGGGATCATCAAGTCCGACGAGATCCGCGTCAAGATCTTGGGCGAGGGCACCCTGGACCGCGCCATCACGGTGGTGGCCGACGCCTTCTCCGAGAAGGCGCGCCAGATCATCGAGGCCGCGGGCGGCCGCGCGGAGGTTCGCAAGCCGTGATCGAAGCCTTCCAAAACCTCTTCCGCATCCCGGACCTGCGCAAGCGCCTCTTCTTCACCTTCGCGCTGCTGGCGGTGTACCGGGTGGGCGCGCAGATTCCCACGCCCGGCATCGACGCCATGGCCCTGCAGGAGTTCTTCAAGCAGTACCAGTCGGGCGTGCTGGGTTTCGTGAACCTCTTCTCGGGCGGTGCCCTCTCCAAGTGCACCATCTTCGCCCTGGGGATCATGCCCTACATCACGGCCTCCATCGTCTTCCAGCTCCTGGGCGTGGTGTGGCCGTACATCGAGAAGCTGCAGAAAGAGGGCGGCGCCGAAGGGCGCAAGAAGATCGTCCAGTACACCCGCTACCTCACCATCTTTATCTGCGCGGTGCAGTCGCTGGGCATCTCCTTCTGGCTGAAGAACCTCATCAGCCCCTCGGGCAAGCGCATCGTGGAGAACCCGAGCATCGCCTACCACATCCTGACGGTGATCGTGCTCACGGCGGGATCGACGTTCATCATGTGGCTGGGCGAGCAGATCACCGCCCGGGGCATCGGCAACGGCATCTCGCTGATGATCTACGCGGGCATCGTGGTGGGCCTCGTCCCCGCCATCGTCAAGACCTTCGAACAGGTCCAGCAGGGCAACCTCTCGGTCTTCGTGGTCCTCATTCTGGCGGCCTTCATGCTCGCCGTGGTGGCCTTCATCGTGTACTTCGAGCGGGCCCAGAGGAAGATCCCCATCCAGTACGCTAAGCGCATGGTGGGGCGAAAGATGATGGGCGGCCAGGCCGTGTACTTCCCCCTCAAGCTCAACCCCGGCGGCGTCATGCCCATCATTTTCGCCGTCTCTTTGCTGGCCGTGCCCCAGACGATCCTTCAGCTCCCCGTCCTGTCCAAATTCCAGTGGGCCCGTTCCATCGAGGCGTACGTGGGGTACGGCACCTTGACCTACCTGGTCCTGTACGCGCTGCTGATCGTGCTCTTCACCTTCTTCTACACGAGCATCGTCTTCAATCCTGAAGACCTGGCGGACAACCTTAAGAAGTTCGGCGGCTTCATTCCGGGCATCCGCCCCGGGAAGAGCACCAGCGACTTCCTCTACCGGTCCCTCAACCGCCTGCTCTTCGCGGGGTCCATCTACCTCATCGTGGTGGCCCTGCTGCCCATGGCCCTCATCAGCGGCCTGCCGCTGCAGCACCTGTGGGGCATCGGGCCGAGCCTGGAAAACGCGTTCAAGACCGTGCACCTGGACTGGATCCTCCGGGGCTTCAACCTCAACTTCTACTTCGGAGGTACCTCGCTGCTGATCGTCGTGGGCGTGGCCATGGACTTCCTCCAACAGGTGGAATCCCAGCTCGTCATGCGCCACTACGAAGGATTCTCCAAGCATACCCGCATGCGTGGGAGGAGGACCTAACATGCCCAGCAACATCGTTCTGCTCGGACCTCCCGGCGCCGGCAAGGGGACCGTCGCCAAGGAGCTCTCGGCCCGCCTGGCCGTTCCCCATATCTCCACCGGGGACATGCTGCGCGAAGCCGTGCGTGAAGGGACGCCCCTGGGCCTCAAGGCCAAGGCCGTCATGGACAGCGGCGGCCTGGTGTCCGACGAGCTTCTCACGGGCATCGTCAAGGAGCGCCTCGCCAAGGCGGACTGCGCCCCCGGCTTTCTCCTGGACGGGTATCCGCGCAACCTCTCCCAGGCGGACATCCTGGACGGCATCCTGCGGGATATCGGCAGGGACGGCGTGCGCGCCGTGGAGCTTGACGTGGCCGACGACGTGATCGTGTCGCGCCTGGGCAGCCGGCGGTCGTGCCCCTCCTGCGGCGCCGTGTACAACCTCGTGTCTACGCCCCCGAAGAGCCCGGGGGTTTGCGATAAATGTGGCGCCGGCCTGGTTCAGCGGGACGACGACAAGGAGAGCGTGATCCGCGAGCGGCTGCGCGTGTATCACGAGAAGACGGCCCCCCTGTCCGACCGTTTCCGGCAGCGGGGAAGCCTCCTGACGGTCCCCGGTGACCGAAGCCCCGCCGAGGTGCTCTCGGCCGTGGAGCGAGCTATCGGATGATTCACCTGAAGACCCCCGAGGAAGTGGACATCATGGACCGGGCCAACCGCGTGGTGCACAGCGTGCTGCGGCATGTCTCCTCGGAGATGGCCCCGGGTATGACCCTCAAGGAGCTGGACACCATGGCCGAATCCATGACCAAAGCCATGGGCGGAAAGCCCGCCTTCAAGGGATACCACGGGTACCCGGCATCCATCTGCATCTCGGTGAACGACGAGGTGGTCCACGGCATCCCCGGCGGGAGGACGCTTAAGGCGGGCGACATCGTGTCGCTGGACTTCGGCGTGATTCTCAGCGGATACTACGGCGACGCCGCGTGTACGGTCCCGGTAGGGAGCGCGGACGAGGCGGCGAGTACGCTCATGGAGGTGACCCGGCAGTCCCTGCTCAAAGGCATCGAGCAGGCCAGGATCGGCAACCGGGTCTCCGACGTATCCCACGCGGTCCAGGTCTGGGCCGAGGGCCACGGGTTTTCGGTGGTGAGGGATTACGTGGGGCACGGGATCGGCCGCGCCCTCCACGAGGAGCCCCAGGTCCCCAACTTCGGCGCTCCGGGCCTCGGCCCCAAGCTCCAGGAGGGGATGGTTCTGGCCATCGAGCCCATGATCAACGAGGGCGGGCCCGAAGTCACCGTGGACCCGGACGGCTGGACCGTCAGGACGCGGGACCACAAGAGGTCGGCCCATTTCGAGTACAGCGTGGCCCTCACCGCCAGCGGTCCGAGGGTCTTGGGGGTGGACGGGCCATGAGCAAGGACGACGTCATCCAGATGAAAGCCACCGTCCAGGAGGCCCTTCCCAACGCCATGTTCCGCGTGGAGTTGGAGAACGGCCACCGGGTTCTGGCGCACATTTCAGGCAAGATGCGGAAGCACTTCATCCGCATCCTCCCCGGTGACCAGATCCTGGTCGAGCTGTCGCCCTACGACCTGAACCGGGGCCGCATCGTATATCGGTTCAAGACCTAGGAGAGAAGGCGATGAAAGTCAGAGCGTCCGTGAAGAAAATTTGTCCCAAGTGCAAGATCATCAAGCGCAAGGGCGTTATCCGGGTGATCTGCGAGAACCCGAAGCACAAGCAAAGGCAAGGTTAGGAGGCAGGCCGTGGCACGTATCTCTGGTGTGGATCTTCCGCTCAACAAGAGGGTCGAGGTGGCTCTCACGTACATTTACGGCATAGGCCAGTCGCGCTCCAAGGTCTTGCTGGGCCGGGCCGGCGTAAGCCCGGACATCCGGGTGAAGGACCTGACCGAGGATGAGGTCTCCCGCATCCGAACGGCCATCCAGGACGAAGGCAACGTAGAGGGCGACCTCCGCAAGAAGATACAGATGGATATCCGCCGGCTCATCGACATCGGGACGTACCGGGGGATCCGCCACCGCACGGGGCTGCCCTGCCGCGGCCAGAGGACGCACACCAACGCCCGGACCCACAAGGGCCCCCGCCGGGCCATCGCCGGGAAGAAGAAGGCCGCCAAGAAGTAAGGCGGCCCTTCAAGGAGAACTGCAATGGCGAAGACAAACGCAGGAAAACGGACGCCCCGGCGGGAGAAGAAGAACATCCCCGTGGGCATCGTCCACATCAACGCCTCGTTCAACAACACCCAGATCACCATCACGGACCTCGAAGGGAACACCGTGGTCTGGGCTACTTCGGGCGGGTCGGGCTTCAAGGGGACCCGGAAGGGTACGCCCTTCGCCGCGCAGGTGGCCGCCAAGACGGCGGCCGACAAGGTCACGGAGCACGGTATGCGCGAGGTGGACGTTCGGGTCAAGGGCCCCGGCGGCGGCCGCGAGTCGGCCATCCGGGCGCTCCAGGCCTCGGGCCTGAAGATCCGCTCCATCCGCGACGTCACCCCCATTCCGCACAATGGATGCCGGCCGCCCAAGCGCCGGCGCGTGTAAGAAAGAAGGAGGAACACCTTGGCACGGTATCATGCATCCGTTTGCCGACTCTGCCGCCGGGAGGGCATGAAGCTCTTCCTGAAGGGCGACCGCTGCTTCAAGGAGAAGTGCGCCATCGAAAAGCGCAACACTCCCCCCGGGCAGCACGGGCGCCGGCGCGGCAAGATCCAGGGTTACGGCCTCCAGCTGCGCGAGAAACAGAAGGTGAAGCGCATCTACGGCGTACTCGAAACCCAGTTCCGAAACTACTTCGCTAGGGCCGATCGGGCCAAGGGCGTCACGGGCGAGAACCTTCTCTGCATGCTCGAGAAGCGCCTCGACAACGTCATCTTCCGGCTCGGCTTCGCCTCCTCGCGCCCCCAGGCGCGGCAGTGGGTCTCCCACGGGCACGTGCTCGTGAACGGCCACCGGGTGGACGTGGCCAACTACCAAGTCAAGGTGGGCGACGAGATCGGCGTGGCTGCCCACACGGCCAAGAACCCCTTCCTGCAGGCCTCGGTCGAGTCCGTTAAGGGCCGGGGCGTCCCGGAGTGGCTGGAGCTTGACAGCGAGAACCTGAAGGGCCGCGTGGTCCGCGAGCCCCAGAGGGGCGACGTCACCTACCCCATCGAGGAGCAGCTGATCGTCGAGCTGTATTCCAAGTAAGGTCCTAAGGAGCGGGAAAGCCCATGCAAGCCTTTCAGATGCCCACGCTCATCGAGTGCAATATCGAGACCCTGACGGACCGCTTCGGCGAGTTCGTGGCCCAGCCGCTGGAGCGGGGGTGGGGGATCACCCTGGGGAACGCCCTCAGGCGGATCCTGCTCTCCTCCATCGAGGGCGCCGCCATCACGGCGGTCCGGGTAGAAGGTGTGCTGCACGAGTTCACCTCTATCCCCGGCGTGCTCGAGGACGTCACCGACATCATCCTGAACCTCAAGGCCATCCAGTTCATCTGCCACTCGGACGAGCCCAAGACCCTCCGCCTCTCCATCAAGGGGCCGGCCGAGGTGAAGGCCCGGGACATCCAGCACGATGGCACGGTCCGCATCCTGAATCCCGAGGCCCCCATCGCGACCCTCAACGAGGAGGGCACGCTGGAGCTGGAGCTCATCCTCCAGAAGGGCCGCGGCTACGTGCCGGCGGAAGCCAACAAGGTGCCGGATCCGGCCTTCATTCCCATCGATTCCATCCATTCACCGGTCCAGAAGGTCAACTACGAGGTGGGCGAAACCCGCGTGGGCGAGGCCACCGACTACGAGCGCCTCAAGCTCGAGCTGTGGACCAACGGCGCCATCACGCCCCAGCAGGCCATCAACCACGCCGCGACCCTCCTGACGAAGCACCTGGACCTCTTCCGAGGCCTCACGGGCCCGGACGCTGCGGTCATTCCGCAGGGCACCAAGGTGGCGGTGAGCGTGGACCTTGAACGCCTCCTGTCCTCCTCCATTGACGACTTGGAGCTGAAGTCCAGCGTGGTCAAACTTCTCCACGAGAACAACGTGATGACGCTGCGCGATTTGGTCCGACTGACGGAGAAGGACCTCCAGGCCATTAAGAGCTTCGGGCAGAAGTCCCTCAAAGAGGTGACCGCTCTCCTGGAATCCAAGAACTTGACCCTCGGCATGAACGTGTGAGGCCCCCATGCACCATCAGATCGATCATCGAAAATTAGGACGGACGACGGAGCACCGCATCGCCATGTTGCGGAACCAAGCCGTGAGTCTCTTCAAGCACGACCGGGTCAAGACCACCCTGGAGAAGGCCAAGGAGCTGCGGCGCTTCGCCGAGAAGCTCATCACCCTGGCCAAAAAAGATACGCTCCACGCGCGCCGCATCGCCGCACGGGACGTCCATGACCCCGAGGTGCTCCGAAAGCTCTTCGCCACCCTTGGGCCCCTCTACGCCACCCGCCCCGGCGGGTACACCCGCATCGTGAAGCTGGGCTGGCGCAAGGGCGACGGCGCCCAGCTTGCGTTCCTGGAGCTGGTGGGCCGCGAACCCAAGATCGAAGAGAAGCCCGTCAAGGGCAAGGCCAAGAAGGCCGAGACTTCGGAGACGGCGGCGGAGGAGCCCAAGAAGAAGGTGGCGGCCAAGAAGGCAGCACCCAAGAAGAAGGCCGCCGCTGAAAAGACCGCCAAGGCTCCCGCCAAGAAGGCCAAGGCCGAGCCCGCGGCCGCGCCGGAGAAGACGACGGAGGAATGAGGCCTCACGGCCCCGGATGGTAGGGAGCTGAGCCATGACCTCCCTGTTCCAAGCTCCCGGGGATGCCTCGCCCCTCGCCGAGCGGTCAAGGCCCAGGCGGTGGGAAGACCTTGAGGGTCTTGCCCCCGTTATTGGCGCCGAGACGCCCGTGGGTCGGCAGCTCGAATCGGACACCCTGACGAGCACGCTGCTCTGGGGGCCACCGGGGAGCGGCAAGACGACCTTCGCCAAACTGGTTCAATTGCACACCGGAAGGCCCTTCGTGGGCCTTTCGGCCGTTTTATCCACCTTGAAGGACGTGCGGGAGGTCATGGAACGGGCTCGCGTCCGGTGGGCCTCAGACGGCACGCCCACCGTGCTCTTCATCGACGAAATCCACCGGTTCAACAAGGCCCAGCAAGATGCCTTTCTCCCCTACCTCGAGGAGGGGTCCGTCGTGCTCTTGGGCACGACCACCGAGAACCCCTCGTTCCACCTCACACCTGCCCTCCTCTCCCGGTGCAGGGTGGCGGTCTTCAAGCCTCTGGAGGAGGGGGAGATCGCGGCCATTCTGACCCGGGCCATGGAGGGTGACGCCCTGATGCGGGAGAAGGGGCGGCCCATCTCTGGCGACGTGCTCGCGGAGCTGGCGCGCCTTGCCGCGGGGGACGCCCGCTTCGCCCTCAACGCCCTCGAGGCCCTGGCCCTCCACTTTCCGGCGGAGCAGGACCTCACGCCGGCGGCGGCGCGGGACTGGCTCTCCAGCGGGCGCGTGGTCTACGACTGGGGAGGAGAGGAGCACTACAACCTCATCAGCGCCTACCACAAATCCATCCGGAACAGCGACGTGGACGCGGCGCTCTACTGGCTCTACCGAATGCTGGAGGGAGGCGAGGAGCCTCTCTACGTGGCGCGCCGCCTCGTGAGGGCCGCCTCCGAGGACGTGGGCAACGCGGACCCCCAGGCCCTCCGCCGCGCCCTGGATGCCAAGGACGCCATCGATTTCCTCGGCATGCCCGAGGGAGCCCTTGCCCTGGCCCAAGCCACGGCCTACATCGCCGCCGCGCCCAAGTCCAACAGGATCTACCTGGCCCAGCAGGCGGTCCAATCGGACCTGCGCAAGGGACATCGCTACCCCGTCCCCGTGGCCCTGCGCAACGCCCCCACGCGCCTCATGAAGGAGCAGGGGTACGGCGAGGGCTACCGCTACGCTCACGACGAGGAGGAAGGGGTGGCGGACCTCGCCTGTCTGCCTTCCCAGCTCGCCGGTCGGGTATACTACTCGCCCAAGGCCTCAGGGTTCGAGGCCCGGATCAAGGAGTGGATGGACGTGTGGAAGGAACGGCGCGGGCGGGCGGCCCGGCGCGGGAAAGGAAAGGCAACGTGAGACGCTCGGCGTGGTGGATGATGGTCCTGGCCTTCCTTGTCGCGGCCCCCTCATGGGCCCAGCGGGTCCTGGTGATGCCGCCCGACCAAAGTCAGGGGTCCCCCTCCACCGGATGGATCGGCACCGGCCTCGCCGTGGCGCTGGACGAAGCCCTCACCCAGGGCGGTGTCCCCACCGTTCCCTTCGAGGACCTCCGGTCCTACTGCGAGCAAGCGGGACTCGTGGAGTCGCCCACCTTCACCCTGGCCGCCCAGGTGGGGCTGGCGCGCCAGATCGGGGCGGGGGTTCTCGTGGCCGGGTCCTATGAGGTGAGCGGCGAGACGGTGGGGGTTCACCTGCAGGTCCTGTCCGTGGCCGGTGATCTCAATCGCCTGTCAACGCTGGAGGCGTCCCAGAACCTCCAAGAACTGCTCGCCCTTACGGGCACGCTTTCGGCAGACCTGTTCAAAGCCCTGGGCCGGGCGGCCGTGCCCCAGCTTGCCGTGAGTCCTCAGGCCTTCGAGTCCTACATCAGGGGCCGCATCGCCACCGATTCCACGCTCCAGGAGGTCTACTTCCGAAAGGCCCTGGAGATCCAGCCCGACTACCATGATGCGGCGTGCTACCTCGCCCTCACCCTCCGGGCCACGGGCCGAATCACGGAATGCACGACGATCCTCGATGGGCTCGAAAAGAAGGCCTACTCCAAAGCCTACCTGGGGCTCCTTACCCTGGCGGAGATCCGCATGGACCAGGGCCGTCTCGCCGACGCCTACCGCCTCTTCCTGGCCTCCCTCAAGGCCGCGGAGAGCGCCGAAGGGCACATCGGCCTCGCCCGATGGTACCTTCGCCAGAAGAAAACCAAGGACGCCCTCACGGAGCTAGTGGTGGCGGAGCGGTTCGGCACCCATCAGGCGGACATCGACGCCCTGCGCCAGACGATCCAGGGGGCCGGGACTCTCAAGTGACCTACGCGGTGCTCACCCTCGGCTGTAAGCTGAATCAGGCCGATTCGGCCGAGGTGGCGGGCCGTCTGGGCGGTGCCTCCAAGGCGGCGCAGGCCAAGGACGCTGATCTCATTGTCCTGAACACCTGCACCGTCACCCACCGGGCCGACCGCGAGGCGCGCCGCCTCATCCGGGCCGCTAGGCGATCCAATCCAAAAGCCGTGCTGGCCGTCATGGGGTGCGCCGCCAAGCGGGACGCCGCCGCGTTCCGGGCCATGCCCGAAGTGGATGCGGTCCTTGAATCAAGGGACCGCGTGGACGCGTTCCTGGCCGCCCATGTCCCCGCGTCCGGGGCCCAAGCCCCTACGGGCCTGCCCTGCTTCGGCGGCCACACCCGGGCCTTCCTCAAGATTCAGGAAGGATGCAACTTCCCCTGCACCTACTGCATCGTCCCGTCGGTACGCGGTCCCTCGCGCTCCGTTCCGCCGGAGCAGGTGGCCCAAACCTTCGCCGCGCTGATGGAGGCTGGGTATAAGGAGGTGGTCCTCACGGGGATCAACACGGGAGAGTATGGCCGTGATCTTGGCCTGAGGGGAGGCCTTCCCGCGCTGCTGGAGCGCCTCCTGGCCCTGCCCGGCCCGGCCAGGATACGGCTCAACTCGGTGGAGCCCCGGGCCGTCACCCCCGGCCTCGTATCCCTCCTCAAGCACGAACCGCGCCTGTGCCGTCACGTGCAGATTCCCCTCCAGAGCGGCTCGAACCCCGTCCTGGCGTCCATGCGCCGCAACTATAAGGCGGAGATTTACGGGGAGGTCGTCATGGGCCTGGCCGAGGAAATTCCCGGCATCGGCCTGGGGGCCGATGTGATGGCGGGATACCCCACGGAATCGGGCCAGGACCACGAGACCACCCTCCGCCTTCTGGAGAGCCTCCCGCTTGCGTTCATTCACGCGTTTTCCTATTCGCCCCGGCCGGGAACCGCCTCCTTTTCCCTGACCCCCCTCCCGGCCGCCACGGTGGCCGCCCGAGCCGCCGATCTCAGGTGCGCGGGAGAGGCCAAGACGAGCGCCTTCGTCCTTGGCCAAGCGGGCAAGATCTTGGAGGCCCTCACCCTCACTTCCCGCGGAGGGAGAGGAAAGGTCCTGACGGACAACTTCCTCCAACTGGATGTGCCCAAGACCCCGGCCGCCAATCGGTGGGCCCGGGTCAGAGTGAAAGGTGCGCTAGAAGGAAGACCCCTGGGCGAGATCGTATCCCTGGAGTAATGGCCATCGGCCTGCTGAATTCGGGCAGGACGTGCGGTGGAGGATCAAAAGGAGATCCGGCGCCGTCTCCAAACCAGCCTTCGCCGCCAGGGATGCCCGCGCTTCAAGTCGGCGGCCAGCTCATCCACCCAAGGTTCCCGCTCACCCCATCCCGCGGCGTATCCCTGAAGGAGCGGGTCCCACGCCGCTGGCAGCGCCTGCGATCCGTGGACGGCCCGGAGCTTGTGCAGGGAGCGGCCCAGGCGCGCCAGGTTGGCGCGCCGCAGCGGGGCAGGCGGTGCGGCCGGGAACACCCGCGAGTGCCGAAGATCCAAAAAGAGGACCTTGGGGCCTTGGCAGAACAGGAGGTTGCCCGCGTTGAGGTCGCCGTGGATGACACCCGCGCGGTGAAGCCCTCCCACGGCCGCTCCGGCAAGGGCGAGGCCCTCCGCACCCAGGGTATCTCCGCGCCACAGCTCGGCCATGGACGTGCTGGGGAGGAGGGCGCGGCTGAGGGAGAAGACGGCAAATCCCACCGCGCCCCTTTCAAACTCTACGGCAACAGGCTCCGGCGCCAGGCCTTGACTCCAAAGCTTCAGAGCCACCGACCATTCGCGGCGAAAGGGCGCCGCCCACAGGTAGCGGTCGGGAAGCACGCCCCGCGCCATCCCGCCTCGGGCTTCGCGCTTCACCACGAAGGACGCTCCACCCAGGTCCAAGATGCGGGCCGTGCCCCGGCCTCCGGGCAGGGGGCGAGCGCCCGCCCAGAGAGGCGCCAGTCCGTCGGCCAGGATCGTCTCCTGGAGCGCTGTGCCGAGTTGGGGGTTGAGGATCAGTTCTCCGGCCACGCCTCCACCATAACCGCCGCCGCCGGTGGGACGCAAGAAGCTTCTTGGCTCGCTGCCCCCACGCGGGTAGAATGATGCCGGGAGGAACCTAGGGATGCCCAAGCTCCTGGTCATCGGCGGCATGGCCGCCGGCATGAGCGCCGCGAGCAAGGTGCGCCGCCTTCGGCCCGAATGGGAGGTCACGGTCCTGGAGGCGGGGGAAGACCCCTCCTATGGGGCGTGCGGCCTTCCCTACTGGATCGGCGGCGCCGTGGTTCAGATGGACGACCTCTACGCCCTGAGCGCCGAGGAGGTCCGCGCGCGGGGCATCGACGTGCGGCTGCGCCAGCGGGCCCTGGCCCTTCTTGAAGGGAAAAAGCGCCTTCGCGTCGAGGACCTTCCCTCGGGAGGGACCTACGAGGAACCCTACGACGCCCTTCTCATCGCCACGGGAAGCCGGGCCCTCCTCCCAGCGCTTCGCGGCCTGGAGGGCGACAACCTCTTCACCATGCACGACCTGGGCGACGGGCGGCGCCTCCAGCGTTTTCTTGACGAGGGCCGGAGGCGCTCCGCCGTGGTTTGGGGCACGGGATACATCGGCATCGAGATGGCCGAGAACCTGGCCGCGCGCGGCGTGGCCGTGACCCTCATCAACCGTTCGGCGAGGGTCATGCGCTCCCTCGTGCCCGAGGTCCGCGACCGGGTCCTGCGAGAACTTGAGGACCACGGCGTGAGGGTCCTGCTGGAGGTCCAGGTGCTCGAAGCGGTCCGGGACGGCGCCTCCATCGTCTCCCTGCGGACGGACCGGGGCGACCTGCCCGCCGACCTCTTCCTCGTGGCCACGGGCGTGCGCCCCGCCACGGACTTTCTGGAGGGCTCGCCGGTGCCAAGGTCGGCCGAGGGTGCCATCCAGGTGGACGAGACCTGCGCCACGGGGGTGCACGGCATCTGGGCGGCGGGAGACTGCTGCCAGGTGCGCCACCTCGTCACGGGGCGTCCCGCCTACCTTCCCCTGGGCACCACGGCCAACAAGATGGGCCGCGTGGCGGGAAGCGCCATCGCCGGCGAGCGGGAGCGCTTTCCCGGAGTGGTGGGCACGGCCATCACGCGGGCCTTCGGCCTGGAGGTCGGCGTGACCGGGCTGAGCCCGGACCAGGCGCGGGAGGCCGGGTTCGATCCCGTGGAGGCCGTCATCGAGGCGGGGACGCGGGCGGGCTACTACCCCGGCGGCGGCGGCACCCTCGTCCACCTCACGGCGGACCGGCGAGGGCGCCTGCTGGGTGCCCAGGTGTGCGGCCCCGAAGGCGTGAAAGGGCGCATTGACACGGCCGCCGCGGCGCTTACGGGCGGCATGAAGGTGGAGGATCTGGCCATGCTCGACATGGCCTACGCCCCGCCCTTCGCCCCCGTCTGGGACCCCTTGCTCGTAGCCGCGGGCGTGCTGAAAGCCAAGCTCGGCCGGTGAAGGGATCGCGGCAAGGCGGCTGGAACCGAACCTTCGGGAGCCTTACCGCGACCTGATCCAGAGGTCGGCCACGCCCGCGAGAAACAGCCCCACCGAAATGTAGCCGTTGACGCTGAAGAAGGCGGCGCCCAGCCGGCTGAGGTCCGAGGGCGTGACGATCAGGTGCTCGTAGATCAGGGCCAGGGCCGTGAGGGCCAGCGCCGCCCAAACGATCATCCCCGCGCCCGCGAGCCCCGCCGCCACGGCCAAGGCGCCCAGCGTGAGGACGTGCAGCCCCGCGGACATCCACAGCGTGGAGGGGACGCCGAAGCGCGCGGGCCACGAATACAACCCCTGCCGCCGGTCGAAGTCGCAGTCCTGGAGGGCGTAAAGGAAATCGAAGCCCCCCACCCAGGCCGTGAGGGCGGCGCAGAGCCACCACGCGGGGGCCGAGCCCGCCAGCGTGCCTGTCACCGCGATCCATGCGCCCGGCGCCGAGATGCCGTCGGCGAATCCCAGGGCCAGATGGCACAGGACCGTGAAGCGCTTGGTGTAGCTGTAGCCCAGAACCACCGCCAAGGCCAGGGGCGAAAGGGCGAAGCACAGGGGGTTGAGGAGCCACGCCGCGGCGAAGTAAAGGGCCAGGGAGGCGGCGAAAAATCCCCAGGCGAAAGGCAGCGAGACCGCTCCCGTGGAGAGGGGCCACCTCGACGTCCTCGGGTTGAGGACGTCGAATTTGCGGTCCGCGAGGCGGTTGAAGGTCATGGCCGCGGACCGAGCTCCCACCATGGCCAGCAGGACGCCGGCGCAGATCCTCCAGCCCGGCCATCCCCCCGCCGCCCACGCCATGGCCAGGAACGCGAAGGGCAAGGCGAAGACCGTGTGATGGAACTTGATCATATCCAGCACGGTGAAGAGACGAGAGAAAAAAGACCTCATAACCCCCTTCTCTTCTTGGCGATCTTTGCGTCTTGGCGGTTCATGCTTTTCTAGGTCCATCGTGTGGAGAGCGAAGAATCGAGCCCGAGGTGATCGAGCAGGCGCATGAAGAAGTGATCCATGAGGTCCTCGATGGTGGCGGGCCCCTGGTAGAACGCCGGGATGAAGGGGGCCACGGTGGCTCCCGCCTCCTTGAGGGTGACGAGGGCCCGAAGGTGGATGAGCGACAGGGGCGTTTCGCGGGGCACCACGATGAGCGTGCGCCCCTCTTTGAGGGCCACCTCCGCCGCGCGGTGGCAGAGGTTGCGCCCCGCTCCCGCGGCCAGCGTGCCCACGGTGGACATGCTCGCGGGGATGACGACCGTGCCGTCCACGGGGAAGGACCCCGAGGCGATGGGCGCGTCGAGCTGGGCGTCGGCGTACACCGCCATCTTCTTCCGGTGAGGGAGGTTCTGGAGCGCCGCCTCCAGGTCGAGCCCCTCTTCTCTGCGAAGGACGAGGCGGTAAGCCTCGGAGGCGACAAAATGCACCTTGGCCACGCCGGTGTGGCCGAGCACGTGGCCCAGGAACCGGAGGCCGAGCCGCGCGCCGCTGGCTCCCGTGGCCGCGACCACCAGGGTTTTGCCGGAGGCTGAGGTGTTCGCGGTGCGGGCCTGAGGCTTCATGGCTGCTCCTTGCGCCGGCGGCGCTCAGCGCCATTGTACCCGGGACTCCCGGCCCTCGCCACCTGGAGCCTCCTCTCCCCGCGGGCTCGTCCCTCCAAGGAGAGGCCCTGCCTGTGGTATAAAGGCGGGCGGGGAGGCCAGGGGTGACCGTGGCGGTACAAGGAGCACAGAAGGTCTTCACCGATGCCGAGGTCGTGAACGCCGTTCTGGCGGGCGACCAGGGGGCTTTCTCCCTCCTCGTGGAGCGCTATCAAAAGGGGCTGGCCACCTACATCTTCCACATGGTCCACCACTACGACGAAGCCATCGAGCTCACCCAAGAGGTCTTCATCAAGGTCTACGAGAACCTCGAACGCTACGACGGCCAGTTCAAGTTTTCCACCTGGCTCTACAAGATCGCCAGCAACCACACCATCGACCACATCCGGCGCCAGCACATGGCCACCACGTCCATCCACGAGACGGCCGATGACGGCAGCCCCATGGAAATGCCCCTGGAGAGCGCAACCCTGAGCCCCTTGGACGCGTATCACAACAAGGCCCTTCTCGGCGAGGTCCAGAAGGCCGTGGACGACCTGCCGCCCGAGTACAGAGAGCTCGTCATCCTGCGGCACTTCGCCTACAGGTCCTACGAGGAAATGGCCAAAATCACGGGCCTGCCGCTCGGCACGGTGAAGAACCGGATCTTCAGAGCGCGGCAGATCCTGATGGAGAAGCTGAAGGACTTTCGCTGAGCCTGGAGGATGCCCGTGACCGACCGCGACAGCAAGCCCTGCCGAAAAGTCCTCGACCTCCTCCCGAGGTTCATCGAGAACGACTTCTCCCCCGAGGAATGGGCGGAGGTGCAGGAGCACCTGCCCCACTGCGCGGGGTGCCGCCAGGAGTACGAGGCCATGCAGCGCCTCGTGGACACCCTGGAAACCCTCCCCACCCTTGACGTGCCCGCCTCCTTCAAGGAGGCCGTCATGCGGCACCTGCCCGCCAAGCCGGACAAGCCGTGACCGAGCGCACGGACGCCCAGAAGGACCTGGCCAGAAACCGCCAGGCCTTCCACCTCTACGAGATCTCCGACCGCTTCGAGGCGGGGATGGTCCTCCTGGGTCCCGAGGTGAAGTCCATCCGCGAGGGCAAGGTCCAGCTCAAGGACGCCTACGCCCGCATCGAGGGCGGCGAAGCGTGGCTCTACCAGTGCCACGTCTCGCCCTACCACCACAACACCCACGACGCCCTCATGCCCATCGACCCCATGCGAAAGCGCAAGCTGCTCCTGCACAAGAAGGAGCTCCTCAAACTCACGGGCAAGGTGGACGAGAAGGGCCTCTCCCTCGTGCCCCTCAAGATCTTCCTCTCCCGGGGCAAGATCAAGTGCGAGCTGGGCCTCGGCAAGGGCAAGAAGCTCTACGACAAGAAAGACGCCCTCAAGGAGCGCGACCTCGACCGCGAGCAGGCCCGGGCCATGCGGGAGCGGTGACGCCAGCGGATAACGTTTATAGGGCGCTATAATGAATCATGGCGCTTCAGTTCATGTGGGACCGCCGAAAGGCGGCAGCCAATCTCAGCAAGCACGGCATCTCATTTGAAGAGGCCGCATCATGCTTCGGCGACCTTCTGTCGCTGACGGTCCCAGACCCCGATCATTCGTCGGCCGAAGTGCGAACCATTCTCCTTGGCATGTCCAGCCGCGGCAGGCTCTTGGTGGTATCGCATGCCGAGCGCCGCGGTGAAATCAGGCTGATCAGCGCCCGTGCGGCCACGCGGCAGGAAAGGAAACAGTATGAAGAAGAGTGACGTGCGCAAGGGCACCTCGGAAATGCGGGCCGAATACGACTTGGGCAAGGGAGTCAGGGGCAAGTACGCGGAGGCCTATGCCAAGGGCACGAACGTGATCGTGCTCGATCCCGACGTGGCGGCCATGTTCCCCGATTCCAAATCCGTTAACGAAGCCCTTCGAATCATCGCGCGGCTTGCCTCCAAACGCGCAGCCAAGGCGGACAAAACGCCGGCGTCTTCCACGAAACGGAAGGCGGGCTAGCCGTCCGCCTCATCGGGTTGCTCGGAGGGGAAGGATGATGACAGACGCCTGGCGCGATGCCTATTCCGTCCCATCCGGCGTCGCGGCGCGCGGCCAGGTCAGAGTTCCCCCCTCCAAATCGCTGGCCCATCGCGCCCTGATCTGCGCCGCGCTGGCCAGCGGCACTTCGCGCGTGGGTCCCCTCCCAGACGGGGACGACGTGGCCGCCACGCTGGAGTGCTTGCGGGCGCTGGGGGCAGTTGTCCGGGAGTGGGGAGCGGGGAGCGGGGAGCCGCAAGCCGGAAGCGGGGAGCAGGGAAGGGGGAGCAGGGAGCCGAGCGGCGAAACTGCATCCGTCCCTCCCGTTTCACGTTTCACTTCTCACTTTTCACTCCAAGGAGCAGAGGACGGAGGACAGGAGGCGAGCCGGACGGTGGTGGTTTCCGGCGCCTCCGGCCGCTTCGCCGCGCCGCGCGCGCCCCTGGCCTGCGGCGCCTCGGGCACGACCCTGCGCCTCCTCATGGGCCTCTGCGGCGCCATGGAGGGCGCCTTCACCCTCGACGGCGCGGACCAGCTCCGCAAGCGCCCCGTGTCCGACCTGGAAGCCCCCTTGCGCGCCCTCGGGGCCCGCGTCTCCTACGCCGAGCGGGAGGGCTACCCGCCGGCCATCGTGGAAGGGCACCGCTGGGCCGGCGGCGAGGTGGCCGTTCCCGGAAGCGTGTCGAGCCAGTTCCTCTCCGGCCTCCTCCTGGGCGCCCCTTTCGCAAGGGCCCCCGTGGCCTTCGCCGCCCCGCACCTCGTCTCCGCCTCCTACGCGGCCATGACCGCCGCCGTCATGGAGCGCTTCGGCGTGGAGGTGCGCCATCCGGAGGAATCCCTTTGGAAGGTTGCGCCCGCGTCCTACCGGCCGGCCCGGTTTGCCGTGGAACCCGATGCCTCCAGCGCGGCCTTCCTCTGGGCCGCCGCCGCCGTCACGGGCGGCGAGGTCCTCGTGGAAGGCACCGGGGGCGAGTCTCTTCAGGGCGACGCCGTGTTCCCGGACCTTCTCGAACACATGGGCTGCCGGGTTCAGAGGGGCACGGCGGGAGTCACCGTCGCGGGCCATCCCCTCCGGGGGCTGGACGCCGATTGCTCCAGCACCCCCGACCTAGTGCCCGCCCTCGCCGCCGTGGCCGCCTTCGCCCCCGAGCCCAGCACCTTCCGCGGCGTCGCCCACCTCCGCTTCAAGGAGAGCGACCGCCTCGCCGTCCTGAGCGACGCCCTCTCCCGCCTGGGCGCCACGGTCCTTCTCCAAGAAGGCCGCATGACCGTCGTCCCCGCCGTGGCCTGCCGCGGCGCCGAACTCGATCCCCAAGGCGACCACCGCATGGCCATGGCCTTCGCCGTTTTGGGCCTCCGCATCCCCGGGGTGAGCATCGCGCAGCCGTCCTGTGTCCGCAAGTCCTTCCCCGAGTTCTTCAAGGTTCTGGAGGGGTTGCTGTCCTAAGTGTGCCGCGCCCTCTCTCCATTCCCATAGAGAATCAGATCTGCGAAGTGGCTCGCAAGAGGGTGGTTCGCCGGGGGTGAAACGCCGTGTGGTGCCGTCTATGGCGCAAGCCCGTGTTAAAGATGGGGCCCATTTTGTGGGAAAATGCGATTAGGCCGGGCAGAGGATGTTTTCCCCAGATGGATGGAGCGAACTGGCTTAACGGAGCGTTATGCGTAAGACGCCTTGACCGGCCTCCTTTTATGCACTATTCTTGGTGCCAGTGTTGGAGGTATTGCTAATGAGTAAGATTCCAGATATCGTGCCGGTCACTGATCTCCGCCAAGATGCTACAAGCATTCTCAAACGGGCCCACATCAGTAAGCAGCCTATTATCATCACGCAAAGAGGCCGCGCATCCGCTGTTTTGGTTAGCCTAGAGGCCTACGAGAATTCGCAGCATGAGCGAGAGATTCTGCATCTCTTGGCCAAGGGCGAGAAGGAGATAAAGGCTGGCAAGGGGCATGAACTCTCCGCTGTCTTGGCCGAAGCAGATGAGCTATTGAAAGAGAGATAGCCTTGAAGCTCCTCTTTACCCCAACCGGGCGCGAGCAGTTTCTGGCTGCGTTGGCGTATATCCGGCGCGACAATCCCGATGCGGCGAGAGCTCTTCGCAAGAAGGCCGAGAGAAAATTGAGGCGTTTATTGGCTTTCCCTCATTCAGGCCACCTTCTTCCAGAATTTCCAGATCTCCCCTACCGAGAGGTCATAGTCTCGCCCTATCGCTTCTTCTATCTGCCTTCCGAGTCAGTAGTTTGGGTCGTTGCGGTATGGCATTCTGCCCAACTGCCAGAAGAACCATCATAAACTTACGCCTAACAACGCGCCGCAGCGGACCGGTGGGAGGGCAGCGATGCCCATCAGGTTGCTCTCACCGACTTCCACTAGAGGGAGTTGTCCCATGATTCCACAGCACCGCGTGCCGACTCACCCGGGAGAGGTCTTGCGCGAAGAGTTTCTTGGCGTGCTCGGGATCTCCCAGCTTGCCTTCGCTCGCCATCTTGGCATCCCCGTGCAGCGGGTGAACGAACTGATTCGCGGCAAGCGCGGCGTCACGCCGGAAACGGCGTGGCTGCTTGCACAGGCCCTCGCGACCACCCCGGAGTTCTGGCTCAACCTCCAGTCCGCCTACGACCTCGCCCGGGCACGCCCCGCCAAATCCGTCGAGGCGCTCCGATAGGCCGGCTGACGGCCGGTGCCTCGAAGGTCTCCTTCGAGGAACCGTGAGCAGGTGAAGAATAGAGTAGGCGACCAGGGCGCGAAGCCGCCTTCGAAGCCAGGAAATCACAATTCTCTATCTCATCACCTCTCAACTCTCAACTCTCAACTCATCCCTTCCCTCATCGGCACCCGTGAACTCAGGTGCTACAATATATCTTCTGGAGGACCCATGATCACGGCGGTGAAGGGCACGCAGGACACCCTGTTTCCTGAGATCGGGCGGTGGCAGCGGGTGGAGGCGGTGGCGCGAGAGGTGTTCCACCGGTACGGCTTTACGGAAATCCGTACGCCCATTCTGGAACCCACGGAACTCTTCGTGCGGGGCATCGGGGACGAGACGGACATCGTAAACAAAGAGATGTACACCTTCGCGGACCGAAAGGGCCGCAGCGTGACCATGCGGCCTGAGAACACGGCGGGGGTGGCGCGCGCCTTCGTGGAGCACCGCCTGCACGAGTCGCCGCTCCACTCGCGGCTCTTCTACATGGGCCCCCAATTCCGCTACGAGCGGCCCCAGAAGGGCCGCCTTCGCCAGTTCCACCAGATCGGCGCGGAGGTGCTGGGCGACGCGGCGCCGGGTACGGACGCCGAAACCATCGGCATGCTCGTGGAGTTCCTCCAGAAAGCGGGCGTGGTGGGCATCGAGGTGGTCCTCAACTCGGTGGGCTGTCCCGCCTGCCGTCCCGTGTTCGTGGCCCTGCTCAAGGACGCCCTGGCGCCCAGGGCGGGGGAGCTGTGCGGCGACTGCCGGCGGCGCCTGGAGACGAACCCCCTGCGCGTCCTGGACTGCAAGGTGCCCTCGTGCCAGCCCATCCTGGACGCCGCCCCCGCCATCGCGGACCACCTGTGCGAGGCGTGCGCCGAGCACCACGCGGGCGTGAAGCGGATTCTGGCGGGCATGGCCGTCTCCTTTTCGGAGCGGGCCCGCCTCGTGCGGGGCCTGGATTACTACACGCGCACGGTTTTCGAGGTGACGAGCAGCGCCCTGGGCTCCCAGGACGCCCTCCTGGGCGGGGGGCGCTACGACGGGCTCCTGGAAGAGATCGGCGGCCCGGCCATGGCGGGTTTCGGCTGGGCCCTGGGCATGGAGCGCCTCCTCATGGTGGTGCCCCCGGCCCCCTCCGGGCGCCTGCCCTGGACCTACGCGGCGTGGGCCGGAGAGGCGGCCTACGAGCGGACCCTGGCCCTGGCCCGGCACCTGCGGCGGGAGGGGCACGTGGTGGTCATGGAACACGCCCCGCGCTCCTTCAAGTCCTCCCTCAAGCGCGCCGACCGCATGAACGTGAAATGGGTCCTCATCGTGGGGGAGGAGGAAGTGGCCTCCCAGACCTACACCCTCAAAGACCTGGACACGGGCGAGCAGGAGGCCCTTTCGGAGGCTTCCCTCGGGGCCCGGCTGCGGGAGAAGACGCCATGAGCCTGGGACAGCGCACGCACTACGCCGGAACCGTCGGCAAGGATGACCTGGGGCAGGACGTGCTCCTCAAGGGCTGGGTGCGCCGCAGGCGCGACCTGGGCAGCCTCGTGTTCGTGGACCTGCGGGACCGGGAGGGCATCGTCCAGCTCGTCTTCTCCGAAGACAGGCACCCGGAGGTTTTCGCCGCGGCGAAAGACCTGCGCCCCGAATTCGTCATCGCCGTCAAGGGTGTCGTGGAAAACCGCATGCCGAAGGACGTCAACCCTCACATGGCCACGGGGGCCGTGGAGGTGGAGGTTTCGGAACTGGAGGTTCTGGCCCAGGCCGAGACGCCTCCCTTCGCCGTGGAGGACGAGAGCCTGGTGAGCGAGGAGATGCGCCTCCAATACCGGTACCTCGACTTGCGGCGCCCTTTCCAGAACGCCCGCATCGTGGCCCGCCACCGGCTGGCCCAGCGCACGCGCAATTTCCTGAGCGGCGAAGGCTTCATCGAGATCGAGACCCCCTTCCTCACCAAATCCACGCCCGAGGGGGCCCGCGACTTCCTC
>JAKAKG010000213.1 GCA_021813555.1 Acidobacteriota bacterium | reverse complement strand
TGAGGACGAAGGGATTCTTGGCCCTGGCACCGCCTTCCGCCTCCCCGAACCACGTCCTGAAGAAGTGGACGAGGAGTTCCTTGGCGGGCTCGGGATAGGCCCCGCTGATGCTCACGCAGCCGAAGAGATAGCGGATCTCGGGCCTGGAGGCGAGAAACGCGCCTATGCCCTGCCAGAGCTGGTCCAGGGCGCGGCTGTTCCAGTACCGCTGCTGGACGAAGCTCCGCCCCAGCTCGGCGGCCTGCGGCAGGAGGGCCTGGAACGCGGGGCTGTATTCGAACAGGGTGGAGCTGTAGAGGCCTTCGGTGCCGCGCTCCTTCAGGATCTCGCCGGCCACCCCGATGCGGTAGGCGCCGGTGATTTCCAGGCCCGCCTCGTCCCAGATCACCAGGTGTTTGTAGTAACGGTCGTAGGCATCCAGATCAAGACGGGCCCCCGTCCCCCCGCCGACGCTGCGGAAGGTCTGTTCCCTGAGGCGGGCGAGCTCCCTCAGAACGATGCGCCTCGTCCCGTCTACAGTGAGAATGCGCTTTCCGTCGCCCGTGATGCCCAGGAGCTCAGCCCGGCTCAGGTCCGTGCGAAGGAGGCGCTCGCCGAGGGACAGGAACCAGGGACGGACCAGGACGGAAATGCGTGAGAGGGCTGTTGGGCTTTGCTGCATGAGAATCCGCTCGAGGGTGAGGTGCTCCACGGGATCTCCTATCCTCCAGACGTGAGCCTACCCTCCCATTGTCAATGTTCCATTGCCGGTCCGTTGCGGCGGCGACATCCTTGCAGCGCCTTCGTCCCCACGGGGCGACCTTCGGCCAACCTCGCGGCCTTTGAATAGAACGCAGAGGGAAGCGCCAGCCAACGCGCGGGGGCCTTCTTTTGATAAAAGGCGGCGAAGAAGAAACAAAAAGGCGCCGAGGCGGCGCGAGAGGTGATCGAGCAGGGAAAGTATGGCGTCCCCAAGGGGATTCGAACCCCTGTCGCCGCCGTGAAAGGGCGGTGTCCTAGGCCGGGCTAGACGATGGGGACGCCTGTGGTGGGCCGTACTGGACTCGAACCAGTGACTCTCTCCTTAAAAGGGAGATACTCTACCGACTGAGTTAACGGCCCGTCGGCCCAATCGTTGATTATAGCCATTTGGCGGCGCAAGTCAACTGGGCGGCCCGCGACTGGGGGGGGCCGCGAGGGCCGGGAGGCGCTTTCGTGAGCGTCCCCCCGGTGCTGACGTGGACCGGGGAAACTACGGATGCTACTCTGGCGTTGATGAGGCGGCCCTTCCGGTGGAACTTTCCAGGGCGGAAGGCGTAACGTGATGATAGGAGAGTGCCAGGTGCCTACGAGGAGCGCAGTCTCGATGTCGCCGGTACGGACCGACAGCGCGGGGGCTTCCCGCAAGGGGCCGCGCCCGCCCTCCGTCGTTTTCGCGCTGATCCTCGCCCTCTGCACAGCCTGCGCTCCCAAGGTCAACGGCCCCAAGACGATCTCCCTCGACGACTTGCTCGATGGGGGGCGCAAACAGGGGCTGGCCCTGGAAAACCCCTTCCAGATCACGCCAGAGATGGCCGCGGAGGTAGATAAGGAGGTGGGCTTTGGCGGAACGGTCACGGAACGCATGCGGCGCCTCACGAATTTCCTCAACGACCGGGGTTACATCCATTTCAAATACGAGGCCAACCAGTCCCTCACGGCCACGGAAGCCTTCAAGACGCGGCAAGGGGATTGCATGGCCTACACGAACCTCTACGTGGGCCTCGCCAGGTACCTGAAGATCCCCGTCTTCTTCGTTCACATCAGCGAAGCACGCAATTACTACGAGCGGGACGGCCTCTACTTTGTTTCCTCCCACATGGCAGTGGGATGCATGGCTCAGTACTACACGGTGATCGTGGATTTTACTGAAGAAAAATCCGAGTACGCCCTCGCTCTCTATGATTCCATCGACGACGCGACGGCGGTGGGCCTCTTTTACAACAATGTGGCGGTGGACGAACTCCTCGCCGGAAACGTCTCGGAGGCGGAAGACCTGCTCAGGTACCTCGTGGCGGCACTCCCTCACCTCAAAGAGGCGGAGAACAACCTGGCCGTCGTCCTCATGCGCCAAGGACGGTTTGCTGAAGCCCTGACCGTGCTCCAGGGTGCCCTGGCACGATATCCGGCCTACCAGCCCCTCTACACCAACGCCATCCAGGCGGCCAAAGGAGCGGGACAGCCCGATCTGGCCAAGACGTTCCAGGCTCAGGGCCACCGCTTGCTGCAGGAAGATCCCTTTTTCATCTTCAACCAAGGGCTGGCACGGTTCCAGGCCAAAGACTACGAAGGGGCCTTATGGGAATTCCGCCGGGCCCTCGCGCGGCAGCCCAAGAGCCCCATGCTCTATGCGTGGATCGCCAAGGTTTACCTCTCCGAGGGCCGGGAAGCCGAAGGGAAGAAGAACTTCGCCACGGCCCAGACTCTGGCGCCCTATCTTCCCATGCTCAAGGCGTTGAGGCAGGAGTTCCCCTCCCTCAGCGCGGTGCCTCCGCCCATCGCCCCAGACGTTCTCAAGGGGAAGACCGAGATCCCATACAAGAAACTCATTCAGCTGGGGCCGGCGGTGAAGCCGAGCGTATCTTAGCGCCCCATCCTCGGCCCTTCTTCTTGACCGCCGGCGGCTTCACGGCTAAGATGCTACAGGGCTGAACCCCGCAACGGAAAGGACCTTGACGATGCCGATGACCCGCCTCCGCGCCGCCTGCTTGGGGCTCCTCGTGGGCACATTCCTGTGGCCCGCTCTGCGGACCTCCGCCCAGTCGTTTCCCATGACCCTGGAAGGCTACTCCGTGGCCTCGCAAATGACGTCGGCTCCCGTGCGGAGCACCGTGGCCCTTGCGGCCCCCTACCGCGCGGTGGGGGTGGGGACGACCCTCCAGGTTCTGGATGAGTCCGATCCGCTGAACCCAAGCGTCGTCTCGCAGGTGACCCTGCCAAGTCCGGCCAACGACCTCATCGTGTACGGATCCTACCTCTACATCGCCGCGGGCGCCTCCGGGCTCATTACCATGGATGTCAGCAACCCCCTGACCCCGAGGTACGTCTCGGGCTTCAAGACCAACAGCCCTGCCCTTGCGTTGGCCGTGAACGAGGGTGGACGATTCATCTACCTGTGCAGCGGCACGGACCAGGTGCACGTCGTCAACGTGAAGGATCCCTACCATCCCAGGGCGGCGACCTATCTCCTCATCAACAAGGCAAACATATTCGGCCTGGCGGTGACGGGCAGGACCCTCATCGTCGCGGCTGGCCCCAAGGGGCTCGTGGTCTACAACCTCGATATCCCCTCGGCGCCGCTGCGCGTGAAGCGGTTCAAGGATTTGAAGGCCGCCAACCGGATTTCCGTCAGCGGCTCCCTCGTGGCCGTGGCCGAAGGCGACCTCGGCCTGGCCCTGGTCAACTTTTCCACGTGGAAAACGCCTGTCCTCAAGGGCAGTCTGGCCATGCCCGCAGCCCCCCTGGACTGCCAGTTTCTGGCGGATCCGACCAAGGTGGCCGTGGCGCTGGGCGACGGCGGTTACGGCGTGGTGGACGTGACGGATCCGGCCAGCCCCGTGAGCCTGGCGCAGCCTGCTTCCCCGAGCCCGGTCACGAGAATTCTTCCCGGATCCCGCACGTACATGGTATGCGGCGCGGCGGGGCTCTACTGGCTCGATGCTTCGACCCCCGCCCAGCCCGTGACCCACCAAGTCCTGGCGGGGCAAGGCGTCTTCGGTGCCGTGGCCGTTCTCAACAATACGGCGTTCATCTCCAGGGACAGCGCCGTGGAAGTGTGGGACTTCCAAGACCCGGCCCATCCGGCGATGATAGGCTCCGTGGCGACGCCCTTGACGGCCGTGGACTTCCTCCTCGCGGGCAACCTGCTCATGGCCTCATGCCAAACGGGCGGCGTCCTCTTTTTCGACGTGACCAACCCCGCCAGCCCCGTCCGGATCGCGACCATCACCGTGGGCGGGTCCGCGGGCCAGCTTGCCCTGACCGGTAACCTCCTGGCCCTGGCCGACGGGTCGGATGGCGTGTACCTCTTCGACATTTCCGTTCCCTCCGCGCCCGTCCTGCGGGGCACCTGGAACGATACTAAGACAACCGGCTACGTGGCCGGAGCCGCCTTCTCTGCTCCCACCACTCTCTGGGTCAGGCACAGCGCTCAATCCCTCGTTTCCCTTGACGTGAGCGATCCGACGGCCCCTAAAACGCTGGGCTCGCTCAGCTTGGACGGGAATCCGGGCCGCCTATATTTCTACCTGAATTACTTGTACATCATGAGCGGCTTCACGGGCTGGCCCATCGTGGACCCGGCCGATCCCGCCAAACCCAAGAAAGTCAACACCATGTCCACGAACGGGGCCATCCAGGCGTCTTTCCAAGGGTCGACGATGCTCTTCTGCGATGGAAATGCCGGGTTCCGCGAGTACGATCTGACGGACCCAACCAATCCCGTCCTGACCAGCTTTTTCGGCGCCCCCACGTTTTCCTACCAGGGTGCATTCCTCGCCAACGGCGCCCGCCTCCTCTCCTGCCGCGAAGGCGGCCTCTGGTGCCTGACCACCACCTCCTGCGCGGGAACCGACCTGCTCCTGCCCTGCGACGGGGACACCCTCGCGCGCTTCTTCCAGGCCGCCTTCATTTGGGCGCCCGTGGCCGGGGACAGCTACAGCGTCCAGATATCCAAAGATCCGGGCTTTCCCAAGGGTAAAATCTACACCAGCGAAAAATCGGTCACGGATTTGAAGGTGCCCTTCTGGCAGCCCGGCGACACGGCTTGGAGCAGCATCCTCCACAAGGCCAAGAAGAGCCCCACCCTGTATTGGCGCGTGGTATACCACCAGGGATCTCACAAGACCTTCAGCGAGACCAGGAGTCTGACGATTCCGTAGTTATGGGACACCTTCAGCGTGCAAAGGGCGGCCCATCGCGGGCCGCCCTTTTTCTTGAGGGGGACGCGGCCAGGGGGCCCTCAGGACCCGCGCCCGGTTAGCCGCCGCCTGACATAGGCCTCCAGCCCCCCCGCCTCGATGATCTCAGCCACTTGGGGCGGATACTTGGCCAGAGCCAGGGCCAGGCCGCGAGTAACATTGCGCAGGAGGCCCTCCTCCATGCGCACCTGGAGGAGGTCGCCGGGGCCGCAGCATGACACCGCCTCGGGTGATTCGAAGAAGGGAAGACCGACGTTGATGGCGTTTCTGTAGAAGATGCGGCCGAAGGAGATGGCCACCACGGCCCCCACCCCCGCGCCCTGGAGGGCCAAAGGGGCGTTTTCCCGGCTGGACCCGCACCCGAAGTTGTGGCCCGCGACGATGAAGTCTCCCGGGGCGATCTTCGAGGCGAACTCGGGATCGAGGCCCGACATGGCGTGCGGCCCGAGTTCCTCCCGGTTGCTCGTGGTGCAATACCGGACCGGGATGATCACATCCGTGTCCACGTGGTCACCGAAGAGCCAGGCGCGTCCTTCAAGCGTACCAACCGTCACGGAAGGTCCTCCGGGCGCGCGATGCGCCCCATGATGGCCGTGGCGGCAGCCACGGCTGGATTGCCGAGATAGACGCGGGAGCTGGTATCCCCCATGCGGCCCCGGAAGTTGCGGCTCGTGGTGGCCAGGGCCACTTCGTCCCGGCCGAGAACGCCGTTGTGCCCGCCCAGACACGCACCGCACGTGGGCGTGGTGACCGCGGCACCTGACGCCACGAGGGTCTCCAGGATTCCGCGCTGAATGGCCTGAAGGTAAATGTCCTGAGTGGCGGGGGTCACGATCAGGCGCACCGAAGACGCCACATGGCGGCCCTTGAGGATGGCAGCGGCGGCGTCCAGATCCTCCAGAAACCCGTTGGTGCACGATCCGATGAAAACCTGGTCCACCTTCACGTCTCTGAAGGCCTCTGCGGGACGGACCTGGCTCGGCAGGTGGGGCTCGGCCACCATGAGGCCGAGGCGACCCAGGTCCACCCGGATCACGCGGCTGTAAGAGGCGTCCTCGTCGGGCTGCGGTGCGTCGAGGGCGGCCACGCCGCGCTCGGCCAGGTAGGCCAGGGTGACGGCGTCGGCGGCGATCATCCCCGCTTTGGCTCCGGCTTCGATGGCCATGTTGCACAAGGTGAGCCGCGCGTGCATGGGCATCGCGTCCACGGCCTCGCCGCCGAACTCCACGGCCGCATAGCGGGCGCCCTCCACTCCGAGCTCGCCCAGAAGGTAGAGAATGAGGTCCTTGCTGGTGACGTGGGGCGCGAAGGTTCCCGTCACCTCAATCCGAAGGGTTTCGGGAACGCGAAACCACATCTCTCCCAGGGCCCACGCGGCGGCCAGTTCCGTGCTTCCCACCCCCGTGGCGAAGCATCCCAGGGCTCCCGCCGTACACGTGTGTGAGTCGGCCCCCACGAGGATCTCCCCGGGACGCACGAGCCCCTTCTCCGGAAGGAGGGCGTGGCAGATGCCCGAGCGCCCCACCTCGAAGTAGGCCCGAATCCCCTGCTCCCGGGCAAAGGCGCGCATGGTCTTGGAGAGGTCCGCCGAGAGGATGTCCTTGGCGGGGACGAAGTGGTCGTTTACGAGGATACAGGCCTTCGGGTCCGCCACCCGGGTGGCTCCCATGCGGCGAAAGACCTCGATGGACAGAGGAGCCGTGACGTCCGTGGCCATGATCTTGTCCACCTTGCACGTGAGGAGATCGCCGGGGCTCGCCCGGCGGACGCCCGCGTGGGCGGCCATGATTTTTTCGGCCAGGGTGCTTCCCATCAGCTCGCTCCTTGTCCGGCCCACATGGCCTCGCACAAAGCCTTGCCCGCCTCCTGGGTGGACAGGGTCCCTCCCAAATCCCGCGTGACCTTGCCCTCGGTGGCGCAGGCACGCACGGCGTCCCTCACCCGCCCGGCTGCCTCCGCAAAACCGAGGAAGTCCAGCATCATGGCCGCGGAGAGGACGGCGGCCATGGGGTTGGCGACGCCTAGCCCGGCGATATCGGGGGCCGCGCCGTGGACCGGCTCGAAGAGTCCTTTCCCCGTCTCCGGGTTGAGGTTCGCCGAGGGGGCGATGCCCAGGCCGCCAGCCAGGGCTGCCCCCAGGTCCGAGATCATGTCGCCAAGAAGATTGCTCGTGACGATCACCTCGAAGGCCGAAGGATCCCGCACCAGGTCGTGGCAAAGCCTGTCAATATAAAGATGGGAGGCCTCCACCTCGGGATAGTCCTTGGCCATCTCCAGGAACGTCCTGTACCAGAGTCCGCCCACGAATTCCAGCGCGTTGTGCTTGTCGGCCATGTGGAGGCGGCGACGGGGGGCCGACCTAGCCCTCTCGAAGGCGTGGCGGAGGATGCGCTGGACCCCTTTCCGGGTGGCCACCACTTCCTGGAGGGCCATCTCTTCCGGCGTCCCCACCTTGAATCGGCCGCCCATGCCAACGTAGGCACCCTCCGTGTTCTCCCTGAGGATCACAAAATCCACGTCGCGGCACGACCTGCCCTTCAGGGGCGTGAACGCCTCGTGGAGAAGGCGCACGGGGCGCTCGTTGACGTAGAGATCCAGGGAGCGCCGTGCGCCCAAGAGGATTTCACGGGCGTGGGCCATATCGGGGACGCGGGCATCGCCGAATGCCGCCACGAAGACGGCGTCGAACGCGGCCAGCTCTTCCATGCCGCCTTCCGGCATGGCCCGATTCTCCCGCAGGTAGTACTCTGCGCCATACGGAAAAACCTGCCACTCCACGGGCAGCCCGCGAACCTGGAGCCGCTTCAGCACCCGCATAGCCTCCGAGGCCACTTCGGGGCCGATCCCATCTCCCGGAATGATCGCGATGCGCTTCACGGCGCCTCCTACAGAGGCGCTAGTGTATCCCCTTTGGCGCATACGGCGAAGGGCCCGCCACCCCTGCCCAATGCTGGTTTAAAAACCCCGCTGCCCCCGCAACCTTGCCAAAATCGCAGATTTGGGCTATCATATTGCTTTTGAAGGAGGTTCGGTTCCATGAAGGCAAAAATTCATCCCGCTTATAACGAGGTCAAGGTGAGCTGCGCATGCGGGAACACCTTCACGACCCGTTCGACCAAAAAAGAACTGAAGGTCGAGATCTGCTCCAACTGCCATCCGTTCTTCACGGGCAAGCAGAAATTCCTCGATACCGCCGGCCGCATCGAGAAGTTCAAGAACAAGTACGACAAGAAACCCAAGGCCTAGCGGTTTCCCCATGATCGACGGGTTCGCCGGCGCCTTGCGCCGCTGGAGCAGGTGCACCTTGCCCTTGCTCGCCGAGGGCAGTGTCCTCGTGGGCGGGCAGGCCGTCATCGAAGGCGTCCTCATGCGCCTTCCGCAGACGTATGCCGTGGCCGTTCGGGACCCCAACGGTGACGTAAAGATCAAAAAGGAGCGCCTCCCTGAAACGGCCAAAGGGAAGTTCGGCAACCTTCCCCTTGTGCGCGGGTCCGTGATTTTGTTCAAGGCCATGATGCTGGGCATCTCCGCGCTGAACTTCTCGGCCGAGGTGGCCATGGAGGATGAACCCGCGGAGGGAAAGACGCGGGAGGCGGACAAATCGGGCGCGGCCTTCTCATGGGCCATGGCCTTTACGGTTATCGTTTCTCTTGTTTTGGGCGTGGCGATTTTCTTTTACGTCCCCCTCCTCCTGACCCAGATTCTGAGCAAGTACGTGGCCGTCGCCCAGCACTCCTTCGGGTTCAACCTCGTGGACGGCGCCATCCGGATCGTGTTCTTCATCGTCTACATCCTGGCCATCTCCCTCATGAAGGACATCCGCAGGGTCTTCGCCTACCACGGCGCGGAGCACAAGGTGGTCTACACTTGGGAAGCCAAGGAGGCGCTGACCGTGGAGAACGCCCGAAACAAGTCCACCCTCCACCCGCGGTGCGGAACCTCCTTCCTTCTCTTCGTCATGGTCGTATCGATCCTGGTATTTTCCCTCGTGCCCCACAGCTATCCCTTCTGGGCCAAGGCCGCGGCACGCCTGGTGTTTCTCCCTCTCATCGCGGGAATCAGCTACGAGATCATCCGCTTCACCGCCAAGTTTCCCAAGTCGCCTTTCATCCGGCCGCTCATGTGGCCCGGCCTGGCCTTTCAGCTCCTCACCACACGCCAGCCAGACGACACCATGCTGGAAGTAGCCCTCAGGGCCCTCGCCGAAGCCCGCGACCTAGCCGCCGAACCCCTCGTCACCTAATCACGCGCAAGAGAAAAGATGAAACACTGAACCGCAAAGACACGAAGCGCGCCAAGTTAGGGAATGTCTTGATTAGGAAACCCGGGTGAGTGCGGCTCCTAGAGAAGCGCCCTATTTGAGTTTTGAACGGAATAGTCTCTTAGCGCTCTTTGCGCCTTTGCGGTTAAAATGTCTTGATTTTTTCCTGAGGTTTTCATGGACGCTGGGATTCTGGTAAGGCTGGACAAGGTTGTAGCGAAGCACGCGGAGCTTTCGGATCAGCTCAGCCGCCCCGAGGCCGTGTCCGACCAAGCGCGATTTCGCGAACTCTCCAAGGCCTACGCGGATCTCACCGACACGGTCGAGGCCTACAACCGCTACCGCAAGCTCCTGGCGGATCTGGACGGCGCGAAGGCGCTGGCGGGGGACGGCGACGCGGAGATGGCGG
>JAKAKG010000212.1 GCA_021813555.1 Acidobacteriota bacterium | reverse complement strand
AGTCGCTTCGCTCCCTGCCCTTCCCTGCCCTTGCGCGGGTGGTCCGCCGGGCGGGGGAACCTACCCGTTCCCCCGCACCCCTTCGCCCTGCCACGCTGCTAGCCATGGATGGCCCTCTTGTCTACCGCCAGGGCCGCTTCCTTGAGGACTTCGGACAAGGTCGGATGGGCGTGGCAGGTCCGCGCGAGATCTTCGGCGCTGGCCTTCATCTCGATGGCGACGACGGCCTCGGCGATCATGTCGGAGGCCCGGGGCCCCAGGATATGAACGCCAAGGAGGCGGTCCGTCTCGGCGTGAGCCACGACCTTCACCAGCCCCTCGTCCTCGCCCAGGCTCTTGGCGCGGCCGTTGCCCTTGAAGTAGAACTTGCCCGACTTGACGGGGATCCCTTTGGCCTTGGCTTCGTCTTCGTTCATCCCCACGGTGGCGAGCTCCGGCCAGGTGTACACCACGTTGGGAATGGCCTCGTAGTTCACGTGGCCCGGCTTGCCCGCGAGGAGCTCCGCGAAGGCCACGCCTTCGTCCTGGGCCTTGTGGGCCAGCATGGGCCCGCGGATGAGATCGCCGATGGCGTAGACGCCCGGAACGCTCGTCTGGAAATGGCCGTCCACCTGCACCCGGCCGCCGTCCAGGGCGACGCCCGCTTCGGCCAGCCCCGCCGAGTCGGTGCACGGCTTGCGGCCCACGGCCACGAGGACCTTGTCGCCGGTGATGGCCTCCTCCTCCCCCTTGGCGTTCTGGACCACGAGCGTGACGGCTTCGCCCTCGGCCCTGGCGGCTGTCACTTTGGCCCCCAGCCGGAAGATCATGCCCTGGGCCTTGAGGGAGCGCTCCAGGAAGGTGGAGAGCTGGACGTCCGCGAAGGGAGCCACGCGGGGCAGGAGCTCCACCACGGTGACCTTGGCGCCCAGGCGGTTCCACACGCTCCCCAGCTCCAGGCCGATGGCCCCGGCGCCGATGACGATGAGGTGGGCGGGAACCTTGTCGAAACAGAGCGCTTCCGTGGAGGTCACCACCTTGTTTCCGTCGAAGGGAAGGAAGGGCAGTTGAACCGGAACGCTCCCCATGGCCAGACAGATGGCCTTCCCCTGAATCTCCTGATCGCCCGCCTCGCTGCTCACGGCCACTTTGCCCGCGCCCTTGAGCACCCCGCGCCCCCGCAAGACCGCCACCTTGTTTTTCTTCATCAAAACGCCGATGCCGTCCGTGAGGTCTTTGACGATGCCCTCCTTGCGGGACATCATGCGCGGCAGATCCAGCTTCACCGAGGCGGGCAGGATGCCGTGCGCCTCGGACCGGTGCCGCATGACGTGGAAGAGCTCACTCGATTCCAGAAGAGCCTTGGACGGGATGCACCCCACGTTCAGGCACGTGCCGCCCAGGGCCGCGTCCTTCTCCACCAGGGCCGTCTTCAGCCCCAGTTGCGCCGCCCGAATGGCGCAGACGTAGCCCCCAGGCCCCGCGCCGATGACGATCAGATCGAACGAATCCATGGGTGTCTCCCTTCGAAGTAAGGCGCTGTTCAGCGATCACGCGAGAAGCGCCGGGCCTCCGCCGCGTTCCTTTCCCCCTTGGCGCTTCGCATCTCGCGTCTACCTATATCTCCAACATCATCCGCTCGGGGTTCTCGATGCAGGCCACGATGCGCTTTAGGAAGGTCACTGCCTCGCGGCCGTCTACGAGACGGTGATCGTAGCTCACGGCCAGGTACATCATGGGCCGGATGACGATCTGATCGTCCACCACGACGGGCCGTTTCTTGATGGAGTGCATCCCCAAAATGGCGCTCTGAGGCGGGTTCAAGATGGGCGTGGAGAGGAGGTTGCCGTAGATGCCGCCGTTGGAGACGGTGAACACGCCCCCGGACAACTCCGCGAGGGTGATGGTCTTTTCGCGAACCTTGCGAGCCAGCTCCGCGATGGCCAGCTCCACGCCCGCGAAGCTCAACCGGTCCGCGTCACGCACCACGGGGACCACCAGCCCCCGCTCCGAGCTCACGGCCACTCCGATGTCGTAGTAGTGGTTCTGCACGATCTCGCTGCCCTGGATCTGGGCGTTGACCTGGGGCATGGCCATGAGGGCGTCCACGGCGGCCTTCAGGAAGAAGGACATGAAACCGAGATCCACCCCATGTTTGGCTTTGAACGCTTCCCGGTACTTCGCTCTCATGGCGAGGACGCCGGTCATGTCCGCTTCATTGAAGGTCGTGAGCATGGCCGTGCTGTTCTTGGCCGCCACCAGCCGCTCGGCGATGCGGGCCCGCAGCGGGGTCATGGCCATCCGGGTTTGGCGTTCGGACGCCTCGGGGCCGGAGCGGGGCTGCTGGGGCTGAGGGGCGGGAGGCGCGGCGGCGGGCGAGGAGGGCACCTGCCCCACGATGCGTTGCTCGACCAGCGAGGGCCCTTGGCCCTCCGCCCGGTTCTGTTGTGGCGCGGCCGCCCCCGGCCGCGAAGCCTCCATATACCGCACTACGTCCTCTTTGGTCAGCCTGCCCTCGCGCCCCGTCGCGGGGATGGCCTTGGGGTCCAGCCGATACTCTTGCAGCATGCGGCGCACGGCGGGCGAATACTCATCGGCCTCCGCCATGGCGGCGAGCTTGGCCTTGGCCGCGGGCATGCCGGCAATGGGATTCAGCGGCGGGCCGGAGGTCTGAGGCACGGTGGTGGCAGACGGGACCGGTTGCTCCTCCGGCATGTCCGCGGGTGGCGCGGGAACCGATACGGAGGTGTCGATGGTTCCCACGGCCTGCCCTATTTTCACCGAGGCACCTATGGGAACAAGGGTCTTGAGCCGCCCTCCGTGTTCGGCGTTGATGGTCATGGTGACCTTGTCCGTCTCCAACACGAAGAGGGGATCGTCGGTCTTCACCACCTCGCCGTCCTGCCGAACCCACTCCGCGAGGAGGCCTTCGGTGATCGATTCGCCAACGGTGGGGACCTTCACATCCACGAGCATGGGCTCCTCCCCTTCGCATGGGTTTTGTATGGTCGAAAACGATTTCCTTTACTCCTCCAGGGCCGATCGCACCAGGGCCTCCTGCTCCCGTTTATGGGCGGCGAGGGACCCCGCCGCGGGACTGGCGCTGGGCGCGCGCCCCACGTAGCGCACCCGGCTCGCGGGGAAAAGCTCAAGGAGGCGGGGGAACATGAAGGTCCAGGCGCCCCGGTTCTTGGTCTCCTCCTGGGCCCAGACCACCTCCCGCGCCCCGGCGTACTTCGCGGCCACCTCGGCCATGAGGGCCTCGGGGTAGGGATACAACTGCTCCACACGCACCAGGGCCGCCCCTTCCGTCTTGTCCTGGCGGCGCCGCTGGAGGAGGTCGTAGAAGACCTTGCCGCTGCACAGAACCAGGCGCCGGGGCTGGGCGGGCGGCTCGGGATCGTCCAGCACTTCGCGAAATCCTCCGGCGGCCAAATCGTCCACGGGGGACAGGGCCAGGGGATGGCGCAAGAGGCTCTTGGGTGCCATGACCACGAGCGGGCGGCGGAAGTTCCGCTTCGTCTGGCGGCGCAGCGCGTGGAAGTACTGGGCCGGCGTCGTCAGGTTCACCACCTGGAGATTGTCGTCGGCGCAGGCCGCCAGGTACCGCTCCAGATAGGCGTTGGAGTGCTCGGGCCCTTGCCCTTCCATGCCGTGGGGCAGGAGCAGGACGAGCCCGCTGGAGCGTTTCCACTTGGCCGTGGAGCTGACGAGGAACTGGTCGATGATGACCTGTGCGCCATTGGCGAAGTCGCCGAACTGGGCCTCCCAGAGGACCAACATGCGCGGCTCGGCGAGGGAGTATCCGTAGTCGAAGCCCAGGACGGCCGCCTCCGAAAGCATGGAGTTGTAGACGCAGAATTTCGCCTGCCCGGGCTTAATGTGGTTGAGGGGCACGTAAGGCTCCTGCGTGGCCATGTCCTGCCACACGGAATGGCGCTGGGAGAAGGTGCCCCGGGCGCTGTCCTGGCCGCTCAGGCGCACGGGAGTGCCCTCGTGCAGGAGGGCGCCGAAGGCGAGGAGTTCGGCCGTGGCCCAGTCCACCGTTCCGTGCTCCTCCACGGCTTTCATGATTTCGGGGAGGTGGCGGGCCACCTTGGGATTCAGCGAAAAGCCGTCAGGCACGGTGGTGAGAGCCCTCGCCACGTCCCGCAGAGCCTCGGGAGTGGCGGCCGTGGGCGCGGGCTCATGGGAGTAGCCCCCCTTAAGCCCCTGCCAGTAGGGCCCTACCGACAGGGTCGAGGGAGCGACCTCGTGCGCCTTGACCGTCTCGAAGGCCCGCTGCAGGCGGCCCTGGAAGTCCGCGGTGATGGCATCCACTTCCTGGGACGTGAGGACGCCCGAGTCCAGAAGCTGCTTAATATAGAGGCGCCGCACCGAAGGGCGGTCCTTGATTTTCCGGTAGAGGACGGGCTGGGTGAAGGCCGGCTCGTCGGCTTCGTTGTGGCCGTGGCGCCTGTAGCAGATCATGTCCACCACCACGTCCTTGCCGAAAGCCTGCCGGAAATGGAAGGCCAGCTCCGTCACGTAGACCACCGCCTCGGGGTCGTCCCCGTTCACGTGGAAGATGGGCGCTTCAATCATTTTGGCCACGTCGGTGGAATAGGGCGTGGACCGGGCGTCGCGGGGCATGGTGGTGAACCCGATCTGGTTGTTCACGACGAAGTGGATCGTCCCGCCCACGCGGTACCCGTCGAGCTGGCTGAGGTTCAAGGTCTCGGCCACGAGGCCCTGGCCGGCAAAGGCGGCGTCGCCGTGAATGAGGAAAGGCAGCACCTTGCTCCGGTGCTCCATGTCATCCCTCTGGCGCTGCTTGGCCCTGGCCCGCCCCAGGACCACCGGATCCACGGCTTCCAGGTGGCTGGGATTGCTCGTGAGGCTGATGTGCAGGAGCCGCCCCTTCTTGTCCGCGTGGTCCGAGGAGTACCCCTTGTGGTACTTCACGTCCCCGTCGCCGCCCACCGATTCGGGAGGGATGTTCTCCTCAAATTCGGAGAAGATCTCCGCGTAGGACTTGTCCAGGATGTTGGCCAGCACGTTCAGGCGCCCGCGGTGGGCCATACCCGCCACCAGCTCCTCCACGCCCAGTTCCGGGGCAAGCTCCACCAGGGCGTGGAAAGCGGGGATGAGGGACTCGGCGCCCTCGAGGGAGAAGCGCTTCTGCCCGGGATACCGGCTCTGGGTGAAGGTTTCGAAGACTTCCGCGTCGATGAGGCAGCGCAGGACCTCCAGTTTCCGCTCCCGCGTGAATCCGGGACGGTTGAGGACCGGCTCCATGCGTGCCTGGAGCCAGCGCCGGACGCGCACGTCCTGGATGTGCAGGTACTCCACGCCCACGCTGCCGCAGTAAGTCTCCTGAAGGATGCCGATGATCTCCCTGAGGGGCGCCCGCTCGGGCCCGCCCAGGTGGCCCGTGTCAAAGATCCGGTCCAGGTCCGCCTCGCCCAGTCCGAAGGCCTCCAGGGCAAGGTCGGGATGGCTGTCCAGATTGTTGCCCAGGGGATCGAGCTTGGCGAGGACGTGGCCTCGGCTTCGATAGGCGTAGATGAGGCTCGCCACCTTGGATTGGGCGCGAGCCTGGTCCGCCGCCACGCACGTACGCGGGCAGGTGGCCAGATCGAACCCTTCGAAAAAGACTTGCCAGTCGTGACCCACGGCGGCCGGGTCGGCTTTCCACTGCTGGTAGAGGCCGTCCACGAGGGGAGAATTGGCTACGGCGGCAAGGGTGGCCTCGGAGTGGGAGGGCGGTTTGTCCAAGGACATGGCTGAACGCTCCTTCCTACAAGCCTTTCGCTCACATGCTTAGGGGGCACGCGGCGGACGCCTGAACCGCTGGGCGCGGTCCTTCTTTCAGGTCGGGCCCGCCGGGCTGTGATCCCCTAACGATTCAAGTCCTAATTTATTCTATTTGCTGGCAAAAGTGTAGAGCACGAGGATCCCCCGCCGCTCAGCGGCCATAGACGCGGCCTCGCCACACAACGCCCCTGCGGTAGTACCGGGCCATGGATCTGGCCAGGATGCCCCCCCACACGAGGGCCCGGACGGGGGCCAGCGGGGCCACCCACAGGGGCTGGCGGGAGAAGCGGCAAGCCCAGCCGTTGAGGAAAAGCTGGGCGGCTACGGCCACGACCGACGGCGGCAGGAGGCCGGAGGCGGACGGCATCACGAGCGCCGCGGCCAGAGCCAGGGGCGGGACCACGTGGAGAGCCCCGTAGAGGCCCACGCCGGTGAGGGCCAGCATCGGATTGAAGCGGAAGGCCGCGTAGTAGTTCTTCGTGAACCCCTCGATGCACCCCATGAATCCCTCGTACATGCGGACCTTAACGTCACCGTGGGCCAGAACCAGCCTGAAGCGGCCCCGCAGCCCTTTCATCATGCGGCCCATGGCGATGTCGTCCACGACCTCGCCCTTGATCCGTTCCATGCCTCCGGCCGCCTCCAGCGCCTCCCGCCTCACCAGGTTGCCCGAGCCCGCCCCGAAGGCCGCCCACTTGAGGCTGGGCACGTTGCCAAGGAACGTGGGCCAGCAGTAGAAGCTGAAGGAGTCCAGAAAGGAGAGCACCAGGGGCTCCAGGCCCTGCCCCTCCAGATGGGAGAGGATGAGCAGCATGTCCAGGCTGCCCCGAGTCATCTCCCCCGCGGCGCGCCGGTGAACCCCGGGAGCATACACCACGTCGGCGTCCGCGAAGAGAACTAGCTCTCCCTGCGCGGCCCTCAGGCCCTCCATCTGCGCATGGGGTTTGCCCAGCCACCCCGAGGGAGGCGGCGTTCCCCGCACCACGGTGAGGCACGCGAACCGCTGCTGGAGCTGGGCCAGAATCCGGGGAGTGGCGTCGGTGGAGCCGTCGTCCACCACCACCACCTGGAGGCCCGGATACGCTTGCGTGCAGTGGGCCTCCACGGCCCGCCCGATGGCCCGCTCCTCGTCGCGTGCGGGGATCACCACGGTCATGGAGGGCAGGGGTTCCTCCGCCACAGCCTCAGACAGGCGCGGAAGGAGGAAGGCGTTGAGGACCGCTAAGACGGCGGCCACGGCCCACCAGGCGGTGATCGCCCAGAGGAGCCAGATCATTCTTTTCTACCCCTGTTTTCCGAGGACGAACCGCACGAGGGTGCGCACGCCCACCCCCGAGCCTTCGCCCTTGTAGGCGTCGGCCCCGTCATCGTCGCGCAGGGCCGGGCCCGCGATGTCCAGGTGGACCCACGGGGTGCCCTCCTCCACGAAGTTCTGGAGGAACAGCCCGGCCGTGAGGGCACCGCCCCACCGGACCCGGGACGAGTTGGCCACGTCCGCCACGTCGCTCTTGATGAACTTGGCGTAAGCGGGAGGCAGGGGAAGCTGCCAGATCTCGTCGCCCGACTCCTTGGCCGCCGCCAGGACCTCGTCCAGCAGGGGCTGGTCGTTGCCCATGGCGCCGGAGAAGTCGGGCCCCAGGGCCACCACGCACGCGCCCGTAAGGGTGGCCAGGTCCAGGACCGCGTCCACCTTCTGCTTCTGGATGTACGTGAGGGCATCAGCAAGAGTGAGGCGGCCTTCGGCGTCCGTGTTGAGGATTTCGATGGTTTTCCCGTTCATGGCCCTGAGCACGTCGCCGGGGCGATAGGCCCCGCCGCCGGGCATGTTCTCCGCCATGGCCATGACCGCGTCCACGGCCACCTTGGGCTTGAGGACGGCGATGGCCTTCATGGCGCCCAGGACCGCCGCCGAGCCCGACATGTCGCTCTTCATGGCGCCCATGCCGTCGGCGGGCTTGAGGGAGAGGCCTCCCGAATCGAAGGTGAGGCCTTTGCCCACGAGGCCCAGGTGGAACTTCGCCCCCTTGGGCCTGTAGCTCATGTGGATGAACCTCGCCTCGTGAGCCGAGCCCTGGGCCACGGCCAGGTAGGCGCCCATGCCCAGCTTTTCGCACTCTTTGGGCCCCAGCACTTTGACGGCTAGGCCCCCCTCCTTGGCCACCTTCCGGGCCTCCTCGGCCATGCGCTCGGGGGTCAAAACGTTGGCGGGTTCGGTCACCAAAACGCGGGCGAAGAGGGTCGCTTCCGCGAGGACCTGGCCCAGCTTGCCGCCCTCCTCAAGGCCGCCCGACTTCTTGGGGACGAAAAATTGGACCGCGGTGAGGCCTTCAAAGCGGTTGCTCCCGTCGGTCTTGTAGCGGGTGAAGCGCTCGTTGGCCAGGAGGACTCCTTCTACCAGAGCCTCGGCGGCAGACCAGTGCACGGCGGGGGTGTCCTCGCCCAGCGGAAAGGCGAGGGCCGCGGAGGAGAGGAACCGCTCCCGGAACCGGCGCACGGCCAAAGCGGCCACCGCTCGGAGGCAGGAGGGCCGGAAGCCGTCCCGCTTGCCGAGCCCCACCACGAGGAGGTGCTTGGAAGGCGTCCCCGCGAGGTTGAAGGCGAAGAAGGCCTCACCCGCGGCGCCCTTGAAGCGAAGGCGCTCGGCCTCGGCCTTGAGTGCTTTGGAGGCGGGCAGCCCGTGGAAGTCCAGGTCGTCGAAGACGGCCACGGCCAGGCCTTCAGTCTTGGCTTCAGCGGGGGATCCGGTCAGGAACGTCCAGCGCATGCAGATCTCCTATGGGCTTCTTTTCATCCAGAGACTCGGAATGGAAGGGGATACGAGAGGCGGGGAGGAGGAAGAAAACATTGAACCGCGAAGGCCGCCAAGAACGCCAAGAAAGACCTGTCCTTTTTGAACGATGAACCCTCTGCGTCCTTCGCGTCTTTGCGGTTAGATGTTTTTTCCCCTTGCGCCATCCGAATTCCGAACTCGAATCTCCCAAGTATCCATCCCGATCGTCTCGCCTCACCCTTCACTTTTCACTATTTACTTTTCACTCTCTTTCATCCCGAGGCGGCGGACCCCGGGACCACCGGACGCGCCGGACGTAGCCAGCCCTCCGTGAGAGCCTGTTCGATCCCTTCGGCGGTGAGGCCCAGATCCTGAAGGAGGCGCGCCCGCGGGCCGTGGGTGATAAAGCGGTCGGGCAGGCCCAGGCGATGGACCGGCGTCGTCACACCCGCCGCCTCCTTCCACTCCAGAACCGCCGATCCGAAGCCGCCGTCGAGACAGCCTTCCTCCACGGTCACCACGCGCCCCAGAGCCGGCAAGCGACGGGCCAGGTAGGCTTCGTCCAAGGGCTTGATGAAGCGGCAGTTCACCACCTCCACGTCCAGCCCCTTGGCCATCATGGCCTGCGCGGCCTGGAGGGCGAGGGCCGTCATGGGGCCCACGGCGAGGATGGCCGCGTCCTTGCCGGGCCGCAGGATTTCCCAGGTTCCCAGGGGGAGGATCTCGGGCTGGGCGCCGGGATGGAAGGGAGCGGCGGAAGCTTTGGGGTAGCGGATGGCGAAAGGGCCGGCGTCGTAATTCAGCGCCGTGGCCATGAGGTTGCGCAGTTCGTCGCCGTCCTTGGGAGCGGCCACCACCATCCCCGGCACGTGCCGGAGGTACGCCATGTCCAGCGCGCCGTGGTGGGTGGGTCCGTCCTCGCCGGCGATGCCAGCCCGGTCCATGCAGAAGAGGACCGGAAGGTGCTGGATGGCGCAGTCGTGCACGATGGGATCGTAGGCCCGCTGCAGGAACGTGGAGTAGATGGCGCAGATGGGACGCAGGCCTCGGGAAGCGAGCCCCGCCGCGAAGACCACG
>JAKAKG010000157.1 GCA_021813555.1 Acidobacteriota bacterium | reverse complement strand
ACAGTAAAACATGGTGGCTGCCTCCTTCTTGGGGCACCTCTTGGGCGGAGCGTCCGTCGCTCCAGCCCGTTGCCCCCGACGATGTTCGCATCGCTCGCCTGGGGGCAGCCACCCTCATGCTATCTACGCGGTGAACCACCTTCTCTTTTGTTCTTTTGGGCGTTTCCCGGCAACGTCATGGTAACCTTGACCCTGGGCCCCGGGGGCCGGGAGGAGCGCATTGGGGGGCAAGGGCTGGCTGAAACCGCATGTGCTGATAGCAGCAGGCGCGCTGATCATGCTCTACTTCGGCGGCCTGGGGGCCATCCCCTACTTCGAGCCGGACGAGGGGCGCTACACGGAGATCCCGAGGGAGATGCTGGCCCTGAAGGATTTCGTCCTTCCGCACCTGAACGGGGTTCTCTATTTCGAAAAACCTCCCCTTTATTACTGGTTTAATGCCCTTTCCATGGCCGTTTTGGGCGTGGGCGAATTCTCCAGCCGGTTTTGGAGCGCCATGCTCGGGCTCCTGGGCCTGGTCCCGGTGTTTTACCTGGGCGCCAAGGCCCGGCCGGGAAGGACGGCGTGGCTCGGCGTCCTCATCCTGGCCACGTCGCCCCTCTACCTGGCCCTGGCACACCTGACGATCATCGACATGACCCTTACGTTTTTCTTCACCGCGACCCTGGCCTGCTTTTACCTGGCCAGCGAGGAGGAGGACCGCTCACGGGCGCGGTGGCTGTGGTACGGCGCCTTCGCGGGCGCGGCCCTCACGGTCTTGGCCAAAGGCCTCATTGGGGTGGTCCTGCCCGGCGGGATCGCCTTTGCCTACCTCCTTCTGGGATCGCGGTGGAGCGTGCTCAAGCAGGTCCCGTGGATCAGGGGAACCCTCCTCTTTCTAGCCATCGCGCTTCCCTGGCACGTCTTGGCCGCCCTCCGGAGCCCCGATTTTCTTTGGTTTTACTTCGTTCACGAGCACTTCCTGCGGTACCTGACCACCGTGAGCGACCGCACGGAGCCCTGGTGGTTCTTCCTGCCCATCGTGATCTGGGCCCTCCTGCCGTGGACGGCGTTCCTGCCCGCGTCGCTAGCCTCCCTGGCGCGCCCGGCGGCCCTTCGAGAAACCCTCTTCCGGCGGCCCTCACCCGAATTGTTCCTCTGGCTCTGGGCCGCGGAGGTGGTGGTCTTCTTCTCCCTGTCCCAATCCAAGCTCATCCCGTACATTCTCCCCGCCCTGCCTCCCCTCGCCGTGCTCGCGGCCCTTCAGGTGGATGAAGTCCTGACCCGAAGGCAGGTGCCCGCTCCCTGGCTCAAGGGACTTCTCCTCCTGGCCTTGCTGGGTGTAGCTCTCTTTGGCGCGGCTTTCATCTGGGCGGGGCTCGGCAAGATCAAAGCCTTCAGTCCGCCGGGAGCGGTGGCCTTGCCCCTCCTCTTGGCGGGAGCGGGATGCGCGGCCCTGGCCCTCCTGGCCGCGGCTTTCGTTGCGGCGGGACGATGGAAGCGCGCGGTGCCGGCCATGGCCCTGTGCGCGGCGGCCTCCTTCGGGTGCATGTGGAGCGCGGGGCCGGCCATCGCCCAAAACCGCGATGTGAAGGGCTTCGCGGCTTTCATCCAAAGCCACGAGCAGCCGGGAGACTTGGTCTTCGCCTACCGTTTCTACCCTCAAACCCTCCCCGTCTACCTGCGCCGCCCCATCGGCGTGGCGGCCTTTGAGGGCGAGCTGGCCTTCGGAATCTCCAAGCTTCCCGCCCGCGAGCGCGAGGCCCGCTTCCCTGATGCCGCCCAGTTCGCGGCCTTGTGGAACGGACCCGCGCGCATCTGGTGCGTTGCGGACAAGGACGCTCTCAAGAAAATGGCGAAGGACGGCCTCGCTGCCCCTGTTGTCCTGATGGAGCAGCGCCAGGTGGTCCTCCTCACGAATCACCCTCTGGAGGGCTCCCGCCCATGAAGCTCTGGCCCAAGGCCTTCACCTCCGCCCGCCTTCGCCCCATCCTCTTCTGGGTGGTGATCGCTGGACTCTCGTTCGGCGGTCTGGGCCGCGGCCTCTGGACGCCCGATGAACCCAGGGAGGCGGAAATCGGGAGGGAGATGCTCCTCCATCCCGGTTTCGTTCCGCACCTGAATACAAAGCCCTTCTTCGAGAAGCCTCCCCTGTATTACTGGGCCCTCGCGGGGGCCTACGCCGTGGGGGGCGTTTCCGAGACCTCCGCGCGTGCCGTGAGCGGGGCCATGGGGCTGGCCACGCTGGTGCTGATCTTTTTTTGGGCCCGGAAGGACGCCTCTCGGGAGGTGGCCTACATGGCGGTTTTCATCCTCGCCACGTGCGTGCAGTTCTTCCAGTCCACCCACTGGGTCCTGCTCGACCCCATGCTCATGTTCTGGGTGGTCCTGGCCCTCTGGGGCGCCTGGAGCGCCCTCAGCCGGGGCCCGCGCGCGGCCTCAATGGCGGCCCTTTACGGCGGACTGTGTCTGGCCGTGTGGACCAAGGGTCTCATCGGCGTGGTGCTGCCAGCGGCGGGCCTCCTCCTGTTTCTCCTCCTCCGGCGGAAAGACGCCCTCATGGGACGCCTTCGGCCCGTCCTGGGCGCGGTGTTCATGACCGTCTTCATCGGCCTGTGCCTCTGGGCCTTCTATGTGGCCGAGGGGAGGGACGCCCTCTATCAGCTCGTCTGGGTCAACCACGTGGAGCGGTTCATCCGGCCTTCCACCACGGGCCATGCCCAGCCCTTCTACTACTACCTCCACGCCCTTCTCGTGGCGGTCCTCCCCTGGCTCCTGCCGTTCCTCGCCCTCTTCAGGCCCTCCTTCTGGCGGAGGGACACGGCGGACGGGCAGGCCTCCCTCAAGACGTTCCTGGCGTGCGTGGTGGGCGGAGGGGTGCTCCTGCTGAGCTTGGCCTCCACCAAGCGGGAAACCTACCTCCTCCCGCTGATACCGCCCCTGGCGCTGCTCATGGCCCTGGCCTTGGAGGATGCACTCCGGCGTGGCGCCTCCGCCTTGGACGGGGCGGACCGTTGGCTCTTCGGGCGCGTTCAGCCGGTCCTGCTGTCTCTCTGGGGTCTGGCCGTGCCCGCGGCCCTCGTGGTGTATACGCGCTCGCCCCGGCCGGCCTACGTGGCCCTTCTCGCCGCGGGCCTTCTGGCGGGGCTCACGGGCATCTACTTCGGACTCAAGGCGCGCCTTCCCCAGGCCTGGGACGCCCACAGGGTCAGCGCCGCCCTCATGTGCGCCGCGGCCCTGGCCGCTGCCGTTCCCGTGGCGGAGGCGCAGAAGAACATGGCTCCCTTCTGCCGCTGGGCGGGCGTGGCGGTACCCGGCCGCGGGCCCATCCCGGCCCTCGGCGCCGACGAAACCCTTTGTGGTATCATCCCCTTTACGACGGGACGGTGGATCGAGAGCCTCACTGCCGCCCAGTGGGCGGGGCGCATCTCCTCGGGCGACGCCCCTCCCTACCTTCTGGAGCAGAGCGGCGCGGGCCGCGGCGATGAAGCCTTGTCCCGCGCGGGATATTCGGTCCTCGGCGAGCGGCAATTCGGGCCGGGCCGCACCCTGCGGCTCTGGCGCCTGACCAAGCAAACGGAGCGCGCACCCTCATGACGACCCCCTTCCAGCGCCGGCCCGGCTTCCTCCCCTTCTCCAAACCCACCATCCGCCAGGCGGAAATTGACGAAGTGGTGGATTCGCTCAAGTCGGGGTGGATCACCACTGGGCCCAAGGCCCAGAAGTTCGAGGAGGCCTTCGCGGCCTACACGGGCTTTCCCATCGCCCTCGCCCTCTCTTCCGCTACGGCGGGCCTGCACATCGGCCTCATGGCCCTGGGTATCAAGCCGGGTGACGAGGTCATCACCACGCCCATGACCTGGGTGGCCACCACCAACATGATCGAAGTCCTGGGCGCCAAACCCGTCCTGGTGGACATCCATCCCGACACCCTCCAGATCGACGAGGCCCAGGTGGCCGCCGCCGTCACGCCCCGCACGGTGGGCATCCTGCCCGTGCACTTCGGCGGCGCCCCGTGCCACATGGACCCGCTCATGGAGGTGGCCCGAAAGCACGGCCTCTGGATTTTCGAGGACGCCGCCCACGGCGTGGGGACCCTCTACAAGGGCCGCCACGTGGGCTGTTTCGACCGCCTGGGCGTCTTCTCGTTTCACCCCATCAAGAACATGACCACGGCCGAAGGGGGCGTCCTCGTCCTCCGAGACGAGGCCATGGCCAAGACCCTGCGCGCCCTCCGCTTTCACGGCCTGGAGAAGCAGGCGTGGAATCGCTACGCCGAGGGCGGCACGGCCCAGGTGGAAGTGATCATGCCGGGCTTCAAATACAATTTCATGGACCTTCAGGCCGCCATCGGCCTCCCCCAGCTCGCTTCGGTGAACGACTTTAACAACCGCCGCAGGGAGCTGGCCGCCCTCTATCAGGACCTTTTCGCTGACGTGCCCGAGCTTCAGCTCCCCGTCATGCCCGCCTACGGCCACCACGCCACCTGGCACCTCTACCCCGTGCGGGTCAAGGAGGCCTTCGGCATGAACAGGGACGCCTTCATGACCGAGCTCAAAGCCCGGAACGTGGGCACGGGCATCCACTTCAAGGCCGTCCACACGCACCCTTACTACCAGCAAAAATACCCCGGCCTAGAGAAAGTCCTGCCCCACGCCACCTGGGTTTCAGAGCGCATCTGCTCCCTGCCGCTCTTCCCCGCCATGACGGAGGACGACGTGCGGTACGTGGTGGCCGCCGTGAAGGATATCCTCGCCCGCCGAACCGGGCACTGAGGAGGCGCCATGGCCGAGCCCCGCGTTTCCATCGTCATTCCCGTCTACAACGAGGAGGAGAACCTCCCCGAGCTTTTGCGGCGCATGCACACGGTCATGGAGGGGCTGGGCAAGCCCTACGAGACCATCCTGGTGAACGACGGGAGCCGCGACCGGTCCCTGGAGATCCTCAAGGAGGCCTCCTCCCGCGACCCGGCCCTGCGGATCATCGACTTCAACCGCAACTACGGCCAGCACGCCGCCGTCTTCGCGGGGTTCGAGGCGGCCCGGGGCGAGATCATCGTCACCCTGGACGCGGACCTGCAAAATCCTCCCGAGGAAGTGCCCAAACTCGTGGCCAAGATGGAAGAGGGGTACGACGTGGTGGGCTCCGTGCGCCAACAGCGTAAGGACAGCGTTTTCCGCAAGGCAGCTTCCAAAATCATCAATCGCGTCACGTCGAGCGTCACCGGCGTTCAGCTCCACGACTACGGATGCATGTTAAGAGCTTACCGTAAGGATGTGGTTAAAACACTCTGCGCTTCGCAGGAGATCTCCACCTTCATACCCGTCCTCGCCGATCTCTTCGCGGGAAAGATCACGGAGATTCCCGTGGCCCACGCCGAGAGGGCTCGCGGCGAGAGCAAGTACAGCTTTCTCAAGCTCATCCGCCTCCAGTTCGACCTCATCACCAGCTTCTCCCTTCTGCCCTTGAGAGCCACCATGTTCATCGGCGTCACCACGGCCCTCCTGGCCATGCTCGCCGCGGCGGTCCTCATCGCGGGGCGGCTCCTCATGGGAAGCGACTGGGCCGTGAGCGGGATCTTCACCCTCTTCGCGGGCCTCTTTTTCTTTGTGGGCGTCCTCCTCTTCTCCATCGGGCTTCTGGGAGAATACACGGGCAGGATTTACATGGAGGTTCGCCGCCGGCCCCGCTTCGTCATCCGGCACGTCATCCAGAACGGCGAGGAGCGCCACCCTTGAGCGCCCGAACCCTGGTCATGGGCTACCACACCCTGGGATGCCTCGGCTTGGACGCCCTCCTGCGCCACGGCTTCGACGTGGCCGCGGTCTTCACCCATCACGACAACCCCAAAGAAGAGATCTGGTGGGAGTCGCTGGCCGGGCGCGCCGCCCAGGCGGGCATTCAGGTCCACTATCCCGAGACCATGAAGGACGCCCAAACCCAGGCCCTGGTGGGGTCCTACGAGCCGGATTTCATCTTCTCCTTCTATTTCAGGTTCATGATCCCCCCCGAGGTGCTCGACATGGCCAAACGGGGGGCCTTCAACCTCCACGGGTCTCTCCTGCCCCGGTACCGCGGGCGCGCCCCCGCCAATTGGGTGCTCGTGAACGGCGAGACGGAGACGGGGGTGAGCCTGCACTACATGGTAGCCAAACCCGACGCGGGGGAGCTGGTGGACCAGGAGCCCGTGAGCATCGCCTTCGAGGAGACCCCGCGCACCCTCTACGCCAAGCTCGAAGCGGCCGCCGTCACGGTGTTGGACCGGAGCCTGCCCCTCATCAAGGCGGGCACCGCCCCCCATCATCCCCTCGACCTGACCCAGGGCTCCTACTTCGGCGGCCGCAAACCGGACGACGGGCGCCTGGACTGGACGTGGAGCGCCCTCAAGGCGTTTTTCCTCATCCGGGGCGTGACCCATCCCTACCCGGGAGCCTTCACCTTCTTCGGCGGCAAGAAGCTCTTCGTCTGGTGGGCCAAGCCGCTGGACAAGGAGCCCTTCGGCGCGCCGGGGACGGTCCTCTCCGTCACCTCCGAAGGGTGCCTCGTGGCCGCGGGCCGCGGCGCCCTCTTGATCACCCGCTGCCAGTTCGAGGGCGAACCCGAATACGATGCCTACACCTTCTGCACCCTCCACGGAGTGCTTCCCGGAGCCAAACTGGGTTCGGACTGAGCCGAACCACCACCACAGAAGAGGGGTCCCATGAAAATCCTCATCCTCGGCGTCAACGGATTCATCGGCAACGCGCTCACGCGCCGCATCGTGAACACCACCGACTGGGAGGTCTACGGCATGGACCTCTCGGACAACAAGCTCGGCCACTCCATGGACCACCCGCGCTTCCACTTCCTGGAAGGCGACATCATGATCAACAAGGAGTGGATCGAATACCACATCAAGAAGTGCGACGTGGTGCTGCCCCTCGTGGCCATCGCCACGCCCGCCACCTACGTCAAGGCGCCCCTGCGCGTCTTCGAGCTGGACTTCGAGGAAAACCTCCGCATCATCCGGCAGTGCGTGAAGTACGGCAAACGCGTGGTCTTCCCCTCCACCTCTGAGGTCTACGGCATGTGTCCCGAGCCCGAGTTCAAGGAGGACGAGAGCATGCTCGTCACGGGGCCCATCAACAAGCCCCGGTGGATCTACTCCTGCGCCAAGCAGCTCATGGACCGGGTCATCGCCGCCTACGGCCAGCAGGAGGGCCTCCAGTACACGTGTTTCAGGCCCTTCAACTGGATCGGCCCCAAGCTCGACAGCATCGACACGGCCAAGGAGGGCTCCTCCCGGGTCGTGACGCAGTTCATGGTGGATCTGGCTCAGGGCAATCCCATCAAGCTCGTGGACGGCGGGGCGCAGAAGCGCTGCTTCACCTATGTGGAAGACGGCGTGGACGGCCTCATGAAGATCATCGAGAACAAGGGCGGCGTGTGCAATTCGGAGATCTTCAACCTCGGGAACCCGGCCAACGAATTCTCGGTCAAAGAACTGGCCGAGAAGCTCGTGGCCATGTTCAAGGAGCGCAAGGCCACCATCCCGAATTACCAGGAACCCCGCATCGAAGGGGTGGACTCGGGCAGCTTCTACGGCAAGGGCTACCAGGATATCTTCACGCGCAAACCCAGCGTGGAAAAGGCCAAGCGCATGCTGGGCTGGGAGCCCAAGACGACCATGGACGAGGCCCTCAAGGTGACCATGGACGCCTTCTTCGAGGAGTGGAACGCGGGCCTCTCCGGCGAATAGCTCGGACCGTCCCCGGTCTCAGTCATCGCGAGCCTGCCGCAGGCAGGCGTGGCGATCTTGCCCTTTCCTCTAAGAAAGGACGAGACAGCCTCTAAACGAGGAATTGGGGAGTCCCAGCATGGGCATCTTTCCGGGTTTTTTCGGACGAAACAAGAGCGGCGCGCGGGAGAACCGGTTCGGGCTCACCCCCGAGGCGCATCTGGCGGCGCAGCGCGAGAAGACGCGCGTCAGGGATGATGCGGTGCCTGAGCCCCGCGGCTCGTCTCTCGTTCAGCCCAAAGCCCTCCCTCCGGGAACGAAAGTTTTGGGCCTTCGCGTGGACGTGGACACGCACGAGGGCATGCGCGACGGTGTTCCAAAGCTCCTGGAGGTGCTTCGTTCCGCCGAAGTGAAAGGGACCTTCTACTTCGCCATGGGCCCGGACCGTTCGGGCCTTGCCGTCCTCAACGTTTTCACCCGCCCCGGGTTTCTCTCCAAGATGCTTCGCAGCGGTGCTCCCAAGGTCTACAGCACCCGGACCATGCTCTCCGGAACCCTCCTGCCCTCCCGCCCCGTGGCCACGGCCTTTCCCGAGATCGCCAGGCGCGTGGACGCGGAGGGCCACGAGACGGGGGTCCACGCGTGGGACCACCGCCGCTGGCAGGATTCCCTCCTCAGGTTTTCAGAGGACAAAGTCATTTTGGAGCTGGAGCGCGGCTTCGACGCTTACGTGTCCATCTTCAGCAAGAAACCCCTCACCTACGCGGCCCCCGCGTGGTTTTGCTGCGAGGAGAGCCTACTCCATCAGGACAAGATGAGCTTGGCCTACGCCTCCGACTGCCGGGGGATGGACCCCTTCTACCCGGTCATCGACGGGCATGCCCTGCGCACGCCCCAGGTGCCCGCCACCCTTCCCACCCTCGACGAAGCCCTGGGCCTGAGCCACAAAACCGCCCCGGCCTTCTACGGCGCCATGCTGGAGGCCGTCAAGGCGGGCGAGTGGCCCGTCCTCACGATCCACGCCGAGCTTGAAGGCGGCCCCTTTGCCGCCGACTTCGCCGCATTCCTCGCGAAAGCCAACGAGCAAGGCATCCTCGTCCTTCCCCTGCGGGACCTCCTCGCCGCCCGCCTCGCAGCAGGCGCTCCCCTTCCCCGCTGCACCATGGCCTACGGCCAAATCGAAGGCCGCCACGGCCTCGTCTCCCTCCAGATGCTTGAGGTGTAAAGAGGAATATCTTGGACGATTATTGGGCGCCAGTCCGCCCCAGATTGAGGGCGAGGAGGCGTTCGAGGATCTGGCCGTCGGAGAGGCCGCGGGCGTCCTCGGCGGTCCAGCCGTAGGCGGCGGCCACGGCGGCGTCCAGCCGCTCGTGGGCCAAGTCGAGCCAGGTGGGGCGCTGGTTGTAGAGGTTGGTCAACGTGCGCTTCTTCAGGAGGGCGGCGCAGGCGTCATCCTTCGGTACGAGGCGGGGGTAGCGGACGAGGCCGAGGGAGGAGGCCTCTGGATTGCGAATTGAGAATTGCGAATTGCGAATGGGGGAGAACGAATCGGAGGCCCCTTCGGGGTCCGTCATTCCGGCTTGTCCGGAATCAGATTCTGGACGCGCTTCGCTTGCCAGAATGACGGATTGGGACGGGGTCTGGCTATCCGTCATTCCGGCTTGTCCGGAATCAGATTCTGGACGCGCTTCGCTTGCCAGAATGACGGCATCGGAGGCTGGTTCATGGGGCGGTGGCACGACATTGCCCGGAGCCTTGGGAGTGCGGGAGCTTGCTCCCGCTAGAAAAACCGCGGCAGCAGAGCTGCCGCACTCCACGATCGCGTCCATGTTGGGGAAATTGCCTTCGAGGCTTTCGAGGACGGGGTCGTTGGCCTGGCCCAGGCCGTTGGCTCTGATCCACTGCAAATACGCGATCCAGAGGATCATCTGGGCGAGCTCGCAGGCGTAGGGGTTCACATCGATGCAAAAGAACTGGCGCCCGTGGACGAGGG
>JAKAKG010000038.1 GCA_021813555.1 Acidobacteriota bacterium | reverse complement strand
CCGGGTCCTCAAAGTCGGCGGCGCCCGCCACGAGGAGCTTGAGGCGCGGATGGATGGTAAGGAGCGGCATGAGGCCTTCCAGAAAAAGCCGCTGGCCTTTGGTCTTGGAAATCCTGCCGAGGACGCCCACGGCGATGTCCGAACCCTGGAGGCCGTACGCCGCGCGCGAGGCGCCGCGGTCAGCGGGCCGCTCCAGGAAGGGTGGACTTACCCAATAGAGGACTTTCCTTCCCTTGTCCCCCGCCGCCTCGCGGAAAGGGTCAGCCACGGCATCCGAGCAGAAAATGACACGCCGTACGGCGGGGTTGCGAAAACACCAGCTCAGGAGCCGGTGCTCCAAGCCTCCCCGGAAAATGAGATGGAGGCCGCAGGCCACGGGAACCCCGCTCTTCTTCGATGCCCACACCGCGGGAAGGACGGTGCGGGGGCCATTGGCGTAGATGAGGTCCGCGCCTTCCGCCCCCAGGGCCCGTTCTATGGCACTCGCGGCGCGGCGGGCGTGGACGATGTAGCTCGCCTTCTCGCCAAGCGTCTTGCGCCCGGGCGTCATGGCGGGAAGGGGCAGGGCCATGACCTCAAAGCCTCCCGCCGCAAGATCGGACGCGGTCCTCCCTTCTCCCGGGAGCATGACGCGGACCGAGTGGCCCGCGCCGCGGAAGGCCCATGCCAGGTCCATGAGGACCCGCTGTCCCCCGCCCAGTCCCGCGTATTGATCGAGCATCAGGATACGCGCCATGAGCCAAGGATACGTGGCCAGCGGCCTGACGGCAAGGAGCAGTGCTTGCCGGGCCTCCGCCTTCAGGCCGGAACCGCTGGCTTCACACGCGGTCTATACCCTCAATGAAAGGAGGTGCCTCATGTTCGAGAGCTTGGGATACGACGGAAAACCGGAAGTCTCCGCGCGCAAGCTCCTGTCCCTTCCCCTGGCCGCGGCGGCCCCGCCATACCTGGATTGGAGGGCATCCCGCCCATCGGCGATTTGGGCTCTCAACCCACGAGACCCATCGACATTCGGCCTCCCATTTTGAACGTCTGGGAGGTGACCCCACCCAAGCTCATGCGCCAGGTCACGCCCGCCTATCCCCCGGCGGCTCTCGCCATGGGGCTTCGGGGCAGGGTCATCTTGCAGGTTGTGGTGGACGAAAACGGCCGCGTCTCGGAGGTGAAGGTCCTGGGCAGCACCAATCCCATCTTCGACGGGGCCGCCATGGACGCCGTGAGGCAGTGGCAATACACCCGGCCCATCGCGCGGAGCGGCCAGGCCGTGGCGTGCTACATGACGGTGGTGGTGAGCTTCGAGACGAGATAAGCCGGGGCATCCCGCCGCGGAAACCGGGACAGGGGTGGCGGCACCTTCAGCCGAAGAGGGGATCGAGGAACAGGGCGGCCATGACCAGCAGCGCGAAGAGATTGATGTGCATGAACGCCTGGCGCAGGCGTTGGCGGCCGGCCGTTCCGAACAGGAGTCTCAGGGACACGAACACGAGCCAGGCCGCCGAGGCGGCCAGAAGGATGAAAGACGGGAAGGAGGCGGTGGCACCGAAGACGGGCACGAGGAACACGGAGACCGCGGCGGTGCACATCCAGGTGACCGTGAGACGGGTCAAGCCCGGAACGCCCAGGCGCCGCGTCAGGGTCGGGAATCCCCCGCGCTCGTAGTCGTCGCTGTACATGAGGAGCAGGAGCCAGAAATGGGGTACCTGCCAGATGAAGAAGACCGCACAGATGGCCAGGAGGGCCGGGGCTTCGAGCCGTCCGCCCGCGGCCACCCAGCCGATGGCCGGGGGCAACGCTCCAATGAGAGACCCCGGCAGGACGGCGAAAGGAGTGACCCGCTTCAGCGGTGTGTACACGCCGTTGTACCAGACCATGGCCAGGGCGCCCAGCAGGGCCGTCCTCACGCCGTGCGCGAGGAAGAGGATCAGGAAGCCCGCCGCTCCCAATCCCAGCGCGATGGCCAAGGCGCCGGCGGGGCTGAGACAGGCCTCGGGAAGTGGCCGGTGCCGCGTGCGTTCCATGCGGGCGTCCAGCTCCCGCTCCTGGTATTCATTCAGGGCGCTCGCGCCCATGGCGAGGAGCAGCGTCCCCAAAACCGCCGTAAGCACGCCGAAGCGTACGCCGCGGGCACACGCCACGTACCCGGCGGCAGCCGTCACCGTGGACATGCCCGAGATGGGCACCTTGGTGAGGTCCGCCAGAACCTTCACGATCCCAGGCGTCTTGGCGTGCTCCAGAATCGCCGTTGTGCTCACGTCTTTCCTCCTGGCGCCGGTTACGGCCTGCGGCTCACTTGAGCGACTTGATGTAGTCCAAGACCTGGGACAATTCCGCCGGGCTGAGCGCCGCGGGCGGCATGGTGGGCGGATAGCCTTTGACGATGGAGGCCTCGGGGGCCTGGATGGCCACCTTGAGATAAGCATCATCCACCTTAACCGCGCGCTCCTTGCCGCCCGACACCACCGTCTCCGTTGAACCGTAGAGGCCCTTCAGCGTGGGGCCCACCATGGGTTTGCCGTCTATGGAATGGCACATGAGACAGTCCTTGGCCCGGAGAATGGCCAGGGCCGGCACCTCACCTTTAACACCGCCCGAATTGTCGCCCTCCGGTTCCTTGGCGGTCGCGACTCCTTTCCCGGGCTCGGGGGCATCGTCTCCCCCGAAATACCACGCCTTGAATTCCTCCACGGGAACCACCACCACCTTGGAAAGCATGTACGAGTGGTCAACCCCGCAAATGACCGTGCATTCGATGTCGTAGGAGCCGAGCCGGGTGGGCTCAAACCACGTCGTGTTCACGTGGCCCGGAACCGCGTCCATTTTGAGGCGGAAGGCGGGAACGAAAAAGCCGTGGATCACGTCCGCCGAGCGGATATCCAGCCTCATGGGCTTACCCAGAGCCGCGTAGAGCACGCTCGTGACCTTGCCGTTCGGATACTCAAAGGACCAGGCCCACTGCCGTCCCAAAACGTTCACCACCATGGCGTCCCGGGGGGGGTTGCGCGTGTAGTCGAAATTGGTCCATCCGTAGTAGAAGATGGACAGGAAGACCATCAGGGGAATCACCGTCCACGTGATCTCCAGCCAGACGTTGCCCTCGATATTCTCCGCCTGGGGGTGGCGCTTCTTGCTGTACCGGATCACGAAGTAAATCATGAGCGCCGTGATGAAGACGAGGAAAAACACGGAGATGCCCAGGCTGACAAGAAAGACCCTGTCCGCTCCCCTGGCCGCGGTCGAGGCTTCAACCATCCATCCCATGGCCTTACCTGAACGCCACGTCGGCGTACGTGAGCGCGAAAAAGATGAGGAGCGTGCCCAGGGCCACGAACACCACGCCCTTCACGAGGGGCCCCTCATACTTGAGGTGCATGAAGAAATAGAACACGAGCCCCGCCTTGAGGGGCGTGATGGTGAGCAGGCCCCATACGGCGGCCTTCTGTCCGAAATGGCTCACGAAAACGAGGAGCCCCGTGAGGACCACGAGGGCCGCCCACACGGCCACGAAGGTTCCGTAGCCGGGGCTTTCCTCTGGATGCTCCACCATCGACTTCGTCTGCTCGGTCATCTGATTATCCTCGCAGGTTCGGGAGCGGGAAGCGGGTAGCCGGAAGCAGGAAACCCCTGCGCCGCCGCTGCTAGCCGTTGCATCTTGTTCCCTTTCTCCTCACTCCTCACTCCTCACTCCTCACTCCTCGCTGTCCCTACGCCGCCAAGTAGAACAGGGGCAGGAGGAAGATCCAGATGACGTCCACCAGGTGCCAGTAGAGGCCGGCGTTCTCCAGAACGACGGCGTGATCCCTGGATATCCGGCCCCGCATCACGCGCGTCAGCGCCCATCCAAGGACTCCCATGCCCGCCAACACGTGGAGGCCGTGGAGCCCCGTCATGGTGTAGTAAAGCCCGAAGAATACCTGCTCCCCCGGAGGCAGCGTGGCGAGGTGCGGAGCATTGGGATAGAGGCCCCGGCCGATCTCTCCGGTCCACTCGATGCCCTTGTCCACCAGGAAGAGGGCCGCGAGGAAGAGGGTGGCACCCAGGAAAGCCACGGTCTTGCCCTTCTCTCCCCGCTGGAGCGACACGATGGCAAGGACCACCGTGAGGCTGCTGGTGAGCAGGACGAGGGTGTTCAGGATGCCGATGGTGGCGTTCAGCTCGGACCCGGCGTGATGGAACTCCGCGGGGTATTTGGAGCGCATGTAGGAGTAGCCGATGAAGAGGCCGCCGAAGAGAATCATCTCCGTGACGAGAAAGAGCCACATCCCGAGCTTGGCGCCGAAATCATCCCTGGGTTCCGCGTGGGCCGAGGCCTGCAAACTCATGGCCGGGGCTCTACGGGAAAGGCATAGGGGGGGCCGGTGACGGTGGGGATCGTCGCGAAATTCTCCTGTGGAGGCGGCGAGGCGGTGGTCCACTCCAGTGTCGGCCCGCCCCACGGATTGGATCCCGCTTTCTTCCCCTTGAAAAGAGCGTAGGCGAAGTTGCCGAAGAGGATGAGAAGCCCGGACACGAGGATCCACGAACCCACGGTGGCCACCACGTGGCCCGTGTCGAACTGCGGCAGGTGGTGGTAGTAGCGGCGGGGCATGCCTTCCAGTCCCAGCACGAGCATGGTGAAGTACAGCATGTTGAACCCGACGAAGATGGGGAACCAGGCGATATAGGCCACCTTTCTGGAGTACATCTTCCCGAACATCTTGGGAAACCAGTAGAGGAGCGCCGCGAAAAAGGCGATCCCCGTCCCGCCGAACATGACGTAGTGGAAGTGCCCCACGATGAAGTAGGTGTCATGCACGTGCTGGTTTACGGCGAGGGCCCCCTGCATGACGCCCGTGAGCCCTCCGATGCAGAAGAGGAAGATGAACGTGAGGGCGTACAGGAGAGGCGGCTGAAAATCGATGGATCCCTTGTAGAGGGTGGCCGTCCAGTTGAAGACCTTGATGGCGCTGGGAACGGCCACGATCATGGTGAGGAGGGAGAAGATCATGTCGCCAGTAAGGCTCATGCCGCTGGTGAACATGTGGTGGCCCCACACGAGCGATCCCACGCCGGCGATGGCCATGGACGAAAAGGCGATGGCCTTGTAGCCGAAGATGGTGCGCCGGGCGAAGGTGGGAATGATCTCCGTGATGGCTCCCATGGCCGGCAGGATCATGATGTACACCGCGGGGTGGGAGTAGATCCAGAAGAGGTGCTGGTAAAGGAGCGGGTCGCCTCCCTTGGCAGGATCGAAAATACCGATGCCGAACAGCCGCTCCAAAATCACGAGGACCAGCGTGATGGCGAGGACGGGCGTGGCCAAGATCTGCACCCACGCCGTTGCGTAAAGGCTCCAGCAGAAGAGGGGCATCCGAAACCACTTCATGCCCGGGGCGCGCATCCGGTGGATCGTGGTGATGAAGTTGACGCCCGTGAGCATGGACGAGAACCCCAGCACGAAGGCCGCGAAGACGGCGAGGGTCACGTTGGTGCCCGTCTTGATGCTGAAGGGGGCATAGAAGGTCCAGCCCGTATCGGGAGGCCCGCCCCCCGTGAAGAGGCTCGTAATAGCCAGTACGGCCCCCGCCATGAAGAAGTACCAGGAGGCGAGATTGAGCCTGGGGAAGGCCACGTCCCTGGCGCCGATCTGCAGGGGAAGGAAGAAGTTTCCAAAGACGGCGGGAAGCCCGGGGATCACGAAGAGGAAGATCATGATGACGCCGTGCACCGTGAAGAGCGCGTTGTAGGTCTGCGCCGTCATCATGTGGCTCAAGGAGGAGAGTTGCACCAGCCGCATGAAGATGCCGATGGTCGCTCCCGTGAAGAAGAAGGTGACCATGGCGGCCAGGTACATCAGGCCGATGCGCTTGTGGTCGGTGGTGGTGAGCCAGGCCAGCAGGCCGTGCCTCGGGCCCTGATCCACCAGGAAGCTTGGCTCGGACGCAGAGGCCGTGGCTGATGGCGCGCTCATGGGAGCTCCTGTGCCGAGGTCTGTTTGGCCCGGCGCCCGGAGAACACGAGGAACGCCACGAAAGCCGCCGCCGTGAGGACGACCACGGTGCCGACGACTCTGGTGATGCTGAAAACATACCGGTGCCCCGCGGGATCGTAGCTGAAGCAGAACAGCAAGAACTTGTTGATGGTGGGCCTCGCCTCGCCGCGGGCCGCTTCCTGCACGGCCATCTGGAGGTCCGCCGGCAGGAAGGTGATGCCGTACATGTAGCGGGTCACCCTTCCTTGGGGCGACAGGAGGATGATGGCCCCGGGGTGGACGAACTGGTCGCCCTGGCGCTTGAACTTGAATCCCACCGAGTCACACAGCGCTTGGGTGGCCTCCGCGGGCCCCGTGAGGAAGCGCCACGCGGTGGGCGGGAAAGGCTTCTGAATCTGCTTGAGGTAGTTGGTGCGCTTGGCGAGAGCCATCTCGGGCGTGTCTCGCTCGTCAAAACTCACGGTGATGACCTGGTAATCCCTGCCCGGCTCCAAGGGCAACTGGTTGATGGCCTCCGCCAGCCCGTTGAGCAGGGGCGTGCAGATGCCCGTGCACCGAAAAAAGTTCAGGGTCAGGATCGTGGGCTTGTTGATGAGGGATCCGAGGGTCACCGGATTCCCCTCCTCGTCCTTCAGGACAAGGTCCATGGGTACCTGCCCGCCGAGCTTCTCGTCCATGCCCACCGCACCGGGTGCCAGGGGGGGCGAGGATCCGGCGGACGCTCCAGGCGACCCCGCCCCAGAAGCGGCGCGAAGGCCCGAACTCGCCGCCAGCACGGTAACCACGAGACTGCACGTGACCAACATTTTCTTCATGTTCTCGGCCCCTGCGGCGATTGGAAAGAACTTAGACGGCTGATCCAAATTGGTAACGCTTCTCATGGGCTTGCAATGCCCTCCAGCTGCGAGTGCAGGTCTCTCCACTGCTCCGGCGTGTAGGTTGCCACCGCAGGGCTGAACCCGTTGGCCGGGGCCCCGCGAACGAGTTCTCTCGCCATGGACCTCTCGTCGGTCCGCCAGCCGGAGAGTCCCGCGAGAGTCCTGGCGGCCCGGGCCGGATCGAGAATGGACCGCCGCGCCAAGGCCGGCGCCCCGGCCAGATTCCACAGCGGCGCGGGAGCCACATACTCTTCTTCCAGCTTGGCCATGGCCATGGAAACCGGAATCTTGGGGGGCACCACCTGGCCGGCCGAAGCGAAGAGCTTGGCGAGGGCCGCGAGTTTGGCCGGGTCCTCCGGCCCGTGGCTGAAGTCTCCAAGCGACTGCACATAGTGCACGAGGGCCATGCGATCCTTCGTGGAGAGGTAGTCATACTCCACCATGGCGCTTCCCTTGACGCCCTCTTGGAGCGTTTTCCATATGCCTTCGATCTGGTAGCCGTTGATCCAGCCGGTTGGCTGGCTGAAGTTTCGAGGCGGCGGATTGAGCCCTTTGGCGGCCGGGCCGTCGCCGTGGCCTTCCGGGCCGTGGCAGGCCACGCAGTTCTGCTCGAAGAGGACCTTGCCCCGGGCCAGGAGCGCGGGAGTCGGCGTCATGACCGTCTTCGGATCCACGGGCGGCACCGTGTATCCCGCCTCGGGCGGATACTCGGTGACGTCGAGCCATCCCGTCTGCCCCTGCGGCGGATTGACCGCGGGAACGGCTATGGGGGCATTGGCGTTGCGCGTTCCAGGAATGATGAGGAAGGCGAAGAGCGCCACGAGACAGATGAAAATGATCACCACGAGGAGGGCGGAAAGGAGGCGCCGCAGTTCCTCCCTCGTGACATAGGCTTCGATCATAGCCGAAACTCCAGTCCCTCGCGAAGGAAGGGATCGCCCGCCGGCATGTCTTCGCCCCGCTCCATGGCGGCCCGGACCCAGAGGAGCCCGCCGCTGATGAAGAAGAGGGCGAAGCTCAGCTCGGGCCAGAACAAGCGGGGCGGTCCCAGGACGGGAAAGATGAGCCAGTAGAGATCCAGCACGTGGGCCACGAGCATGAGCACGGCCACCCAGAAAAGCCGCCGGGTGTCCTCCTTGGCGTCTCTCGGGATCAGGGCGAAGAAGGGAATGAGAAAATGCACGACGCCGAGCAGGAGGGCCACACCCAGCCAGGGTCCCGCCAAACGCTCCTTGTACCAGAAGACCTCCTCGGGCATGTCTCCGTACCACATGAGGAGGTACTGGGCGAAGGCGATATACGACCAGAAGACGGTGAAGGCGAAGAGATAGGCACCGAGGTTATAGAGGTGGGCGGGGCGAACCCCTTCCAGCCTGCCCCTGTCCTTGAGGTACACCACCGATGCGGCCGTGGCGGCGAGGGCGGCCAGGAAGGTTCCGGCGAAGAGATACACGCCGAAAATGTCGCTATACCATTTAGGCTCGAGGGCCGAGATCCAGTCAAAGGCCACGAGGGTGAGGGTGAGGGCGAAGATGGCAAGGAACGCCGGGGCGAAGCGGCGGGCTTTCACGTTGAAACCCGGGTCGCGCGTTCGGTCCTGGCGGAGGGACCCTCCCGTGAGAACGGCGACTCCCACGAGCCAAAGGGCCAGACAGAGCACCACCCTGGTGGAAACAAAGGGCGTGCTGAGCCAGAAGGCCTTCCCCGCAAGAACCGGATCGTGGGCCGCTTCCGGCCTGGTGCCCGGGTAGAGGACGGGAAGGGCGCCCAGGGCCACGAGGGCCATGGGTACGGCCGGCAGGAGGAGGGTCGAGAGGCGTTCGGGGATGCGGCGCAGGGGCACGCTCCACCGTGAACCCACCAGGTGTTCGAGGGCCACGATGAACAGGGATCCCATGGCGATGGTGAGCAGGAAGAGGAACCAGAGGAGCCAGTTCGCCCAGAACCTCGCGGGGCCCGCCACGGGGTACGCGGCAACCACGCCCATGAGCCCCAGAGCGGCCGCGCCCCAAAGAACCTGGCCGGTGCTCGTCTTCGATCCGGTCATGGCGCCTTCCCCTCTGATCCTTGTCCGCTTCCCGCTTCAAACTTTACGCCGGCCAAGTCTCCCGGCTTGGCGTTCTGCGCCCGCTGAAGAGCTCGTAGGTAGTGGATCACCGCCCAGCGATCATCCTCGCTCAGGTCCGCCGCGTAGGAGGGCATGGCGTTCTTGCCCATGACGATGGCCCAGTAGATCTTGCCGTCCGGATACTCACGAAATTGCTGCGCTTGCAGGTTCGCGGGCTTGGCGCCGTAGGCGCTCGTGAGGGTGGGAACGCCGTTGGCCAAAGGCCCGTGGCAGACCACGCAGTGGTTCATGTAGGCCTGCCTCCCCTCCTCGAGAACCTTCTGGGTCACGGCCAAAGGGTTCACCAGGGTGGCCGCTTCTTCTTGCGACGTGACGCCCAAGGGCAGGTATCCCCGAGCCACAGTGCCCGGAACGGGAAGCTGCATGCCGTGGCCGTCCTTGAAAAAGGCGCTGGGCTTCTGGGGATCGAGTCTGGGCTGAACGAGCATGTGGGAGGTGGGCGGAAGGACGGGGAACAGCTTTACCGCCCAGTATGTGGCATAGCCCGAAACGGCGCAGGCGATGGCGATTCCCAAGAGGCTCCGCTCCAAGTACCTGGCGGTCATGGGCCCGCTGAACGAGGGCACGGAGATCACCTCGATGGGCCGCGCCCCCGCCGATTCAAGGGCTCGAACCGCCGCCGCCACGTCGAAGGCGTCGCCCTCCGCTTCGATGGCGAGGCCGAACCGGTCGCGCGTGATCGCCGAGATGGCTTTGGCGTGAAGGACGGGGTGGCCGAAGAAAGGCAGCTTGTTCAGGAAGAAAAGCATGCCCAGCCCCGCCGTAAACGTGGCGAAGAGGACCGTCACCTCGAACATGATGGGGACGAAGGCCTGCCAGGAGGTGGGCGCCTTGCCCCCCGTGACGATGGGATAATCAATACCGCTGATCCACCACTGGAAGAGGAAGGCCGTGAGCGCGCCAAGAACGCCCATGATCATGACCATCCCGCCCAGGGGGGACCGTCTTTGTCCCAGGGCCTTGTCCAGACCGTGAACCGGGTAGGGCGTGTAGGCTTCCACCTTGCCCAGCCCAGCCTCGCGCACCTTGGAAATCGCCGCCATGAGGGCATCCGCGCTCTCGAACAGCCCCACGACCCCAAACGTGTCGCCGCTCTTGGGTTGCGTCATCATTCAGCTCTCTGCTCCCCGCTTCCAGTTGACGTGACTAGGTGACTCGGTGACTGAGGGACTAGGAGTACCCATGGCTCCCCCATGCTTTCCCCGGCTCCCTGTTCCCATCCTTTTCTCCTCACTCCTCACTCCTCACTCCTCACTCCTCACTCCTCACTTTTCACTGCATGTGGCTGCGCACCGGGGAGGATGCCCTTCATTTCGGTGGTGGCGATCACCGGAAGAACGCGGGCGAAAAGAAGGACCATCGTGAAGAAGAGGCCGAAGGACCCGAGCAGGATGCCGTAGTCCACGAGGGTGGGCTTGTAGAGGTGCCACGAGGCCGGCAGGAAGTCGTGATGCAGCGACACCACGATGATGACGAAGCGCTCGAACCACATCCCCGTCGTCACCGCAAGGGCGATCACGATCATCCAAACGTAGCTCTGCCGGCACTTTTTGAACCAGAAGAGCTGTGGAATCAAAACGTTGCAGGCCACGGTCAGCCAGCCCGTCCACCAGTAGGCTCCGATGAAGTAATTCGTGAAGATGGAGTGGAGGAACTGATTCATGGAGTACCAGGCCGTGAAACCCTCCATGAGGTAGGCGTACCCCATGAGGCAGGACATGGCGAGGATGACCCTGCTCATGACATCGAGGTGGTAGTCCGTGATCAGGTTCTTCATGTCCATGGTCTCGCGCACCACGATGAGCACCATGAGGACCATGGCGAAACCCGCGAAGATGGCCCCGGTAACGAAGTAGGGCGGGAAGATGGTCATGTGCCAGCCGGGAACCAGAGATACGGCGAAGTCGAAGGAAACCACGCTGTGGACCGATAAGACGAGGCCCGTGGCCAATCCCGCCAGGAGCAGATACGCCTTCTCGAAGTGGTTCCAGTGCGAGTTGGCGCCCCGCCACCCGAGGCAGAGCACCGAGTAGACGGCCTTCCTGACTTTCCCCGTGGCCCGGTCCCGCATGGAGGCGATGTCGGGAAGCAGTCCGAGATACCAGAAGAGCAGCGAGACGCTGAAATAGGTGCTCACGGCGAAGACGTCCCACAGGAGGGGCGAACGGAAGTTGGGCCAGACGGCGCGCTGATTCGGGTAAGGGAAGAGAAAATAGGCAAGCCACGGCCGACCGACGTGGATGAGGGGAAAGATGCCCGCACACATGACCGCGAAGATGGTCATGGCTTCAGCGAAGCGAGCTATGGCGTTGCGCCAGCGCTTGCGGAACAGGAAGAGGATGGCCGAGATGAGGGTGCCGGCGTGGCCAATTCCAACCCAGAACACGAAGTTGATGATGGCGAAGGCCCAGAAGACGGGGTTGGTGTTGCCCCACACACCGATGCCCACGGCCGCCGTATATCCGAGAAGAACCAGCCCGAGCGTCATGACGCTGCTCGTAATGGCAAACCCAATGTACCAGGCCCGTGGGGGCTTCTTGAAGGCGAACGTGAGGACCTGATCGTCCAGGTTTCCCGACGTCACGAGCCCCGCTGTCAGGGCTGGGGCCTGGAGCTCTTCCGGAAGCCTCACCGCGTCAGCCTTCATGGGCCACCCGAAATAAGGACGTTGCACCGCTAAGACGCAAAGGTTGCGACGAGATAGGCATCCTAATATCAAGATCAGTCTTGGCGGTCTTGGCGCCTTCGCGGTTCATGCTTGTTCTTCTCCCGCCGTCGGATTCGTGAGGTTCGCGAGGTAGGTGATGGCGGGGCGCACGCCGAGCTCCGCCAAAACCTTGTAGCCGCGGCCGCTCTTGGACAGAAGGGAAACACGGCTCTGGGGATCCTTGAGGTCGCCGAAGACGATGGCATCGGCGGGGCAGGCCGCCTGGCAGGCGGTCACGATCTCGCCGTCTCGCAGCGGCCGGTTCTCGTCGCGCGCTCTCATGCGAGCATCTTCAATTCTCTGGATACAGAAGGTGCACTTCTCCATGACGCCCCGGGGACGAACCGTAACCTCGGGGTTGTAAGCCAGGGCCTCGGGGTCTTTCTTGAAGGCCGTGTACTCGAAGAAGTTGAAGCGCCTGACCTTGTAGGGACAGTTGTTGCCGCAGTACCGGGTGCCCACGCACCGGTTGTACACCATCTGGTTGAGCCCGTCGGGGCTGTGGTTGGTGGCGTTGACGGGGCACACGTTCTCGCAGGGGGCGTCGTCGCACTGCTGGCAAAGCATGGGCTGGTGAACCGTTCGGGGGCGCCTCGGATCGCCCTCGTAGTAGCGGTCGATGCGGATCCACTGCATCTCCCGTCCCCGAACCACCTGCTCCGCTCCCACGACGGCGATGTTGTTCTCCGACTGGCAGGCGATGACGCAGCCGCTGCACCCTACGCACGCGCTCTGGTCGATCACCATGCCCCACTTATGCTCGGGAAATTTCTGGGGATCGTAGAGGGTGACCAGGTCTCCCTCGGACCTCCCCTTTGCCGCCTCCCGCGCATACTCGGCGAGAGTGTAGGAGCGCACGATATCGCGGCCTTCCATTCTGTGGTGAGCCTGGGTGATGGGGAGGTCGCGTCTGCCGCCGGTCTTCGTAAGGTGAACACCGGCGCGAAGGTTGGGGGAAGATGATTCGGCGTCCCTGAGCTGGAAGGCGTTCACTCCGATGCCCGTGGCAACGCTCCCGGCAGACCGGCCGTATCCCAAGGCGAGGACGAGGACGCCCTCAGCTTGGCCCGGCTGCACCAGGATGGGCACCTCCATGGCCGCCTTCCCCGCCTCGATCTTCACCACGTCCCCGTCCCTTAGCCCGAGGGCCTCGGCGTCGGCGACGGACAGGGACAGGGGGTTGCCCCACGTATTCTTGGTCACCGGGTCGGGGAGCTCCTGAAGCCACCCGATGTTGGCGTAGCGCCCGTCGTAGACGGCATACCCCGGTGCGAGCAGCAATTCAAACCCCTGTTCGGACGCGGCAGAGGATGGGCCCCTCGCTGCCTCCACGGCGGCGCCATTGAAGGCCAGGGCGGCCGGGATGCCAGACTCCGTCCTCACCAAACCGTCGTGAAGGGCGGCCTCAAAATAGCGCTCGAAGGAAACGGGGCTCCCTTGAGGGTAGACTTCCTTGCGCCACCGGGCCTGGATATAGGCGTGGTAATCGGTGGACGGAACCGCGCCCAGGCCCTTGAGCCAGCCCAGAATCACCTCTTCGCCTTGCCTCGTATCGTAGAGGGGTCCCACGGTCGGCTGCTGGAGGGAGACGACCCCGTCGCCATCGTCATAGTCCCCCCAGGCCTCGAGCCAATGATGCTCAGGAAGCACGATCCTGCAACGGGCGGAGGTCTCGTCCTCGATCACTCCCATCCAGACCTTCAAGGGAGCCCTTTCAATGGCGGCCGCAAGGCGATCCGCGTCGGGAAACGCATAGACGGGATTGACTCCCCAAAAAATGACGGTTTCGTAGCCGCCCGACGCCATGCGCCGCACAACCCCGTCCAGATCCCTGAGCGACGCCAGCGGTTCGGCCGGGCGGGCCTGAGCGAGGGTTCCGCCCACCATGGCGTTCAGAAGATGCGCCGCCACGTGCGCCTCGGGCGGCATGGAGGCCCCGCACACCACCAGCGCCTCGCCGCGTGCAGCCCTTAAATCGCTCAGGAGGGCTCCCCACTCTTCGGCGGAGAGGGGCGTTCCGTGGAAGTCCCCTGGCGCCAGAGCCGAGGCCTGTACCCCCGCCGGCAGGGGCACACCCAGTTCGTTCAAGGCGCGGGCGAGGGCGAAGGCCAGGGGAGCGGCTTGGGAGGGCTTCACAGGAACCCTGCGGTCCGCCTTGGCGCCCGTCAGCGTCATGGCCCCCTCCAGCGCCCAGAGCCGGTTCATGGGTTCGCCGGGCCTCTCGGGCCTCCGCCAGGCGGCGAAGGCTCCCACGGACTCGGGGTCATCGCCGCCTAGGAAATCGGCTCCCAAGGACAGGATAACCTTGGCCTGGCCGACTTTCGTTTTGACCACAGCGGGGCCGCCGAACGACGCCCTCGCGGCCGACAGCTCCGCGTCCCCCGCGGCGGGCTCCCAGGCTGCGTGCTCAAGCCCGGGCAACGCGGATTTCATGTCCGCGATGAGGGTCCGGCGCGTCGGAGAGAGCACGGCACCCGTCAGAAGGAGCACCCCCTTACCCGTAGCTTTGGCCGACCGAAGGGCTTCCACGAGGAGGCGGTCCGCCTCGGACCACGAAGCCGCCCTTCCGTCGATCCTAGGCCCCCTCAGACGGTCCGGATCGTAGAGACGCATGATATCGGCCATGGCCCTGGGAGATGTCTTCCCTTTGAAGGCCGGGTGCTCGTCGTTGCCGGTGATGTGGATGGGCCGCCCTTCCCGGGTTTTGACCAGGACGCTGTACGCGCGGCGCCCTTCCTGGAAGGTGCTCGCGTAGTAGTTCGCCACGCCTGGCACCACTTCCACGGGCCGCTTCGTGTACGGAACGATGAATCCGCGGTCCACCTTCGAGCAGGCGGCCGTGGCCGCGAGAGCCGCCGTGGCTCCCACGAGGCCGAGGAACCGCCGCCGGGAAAGGACATCCGCGGGCGGGGCCATGGGCTCGGCCGCTCCCGGGGCGAATTCGTTCCAGCCCTCTGCTCTCAGCTCGGGCGTGGGCGTTCGCTCCTCCAGAGAGCGCCAGTGCCGGGGCATGCCCCGCTTGAGGTGGGCCCTCATTCGGGCCTTCACTTTTTCATCCACCGCGCTTCACCGATCTGTCTTGTTCGCAGGCTCGTTCGTCCATTGGCTCGATCCCTACCGATGACATGCGTAACAGTTCTCGGGGCCCCGCTTGACGGGTGAATGCTCAGGAAGGGCGGCGTGAGGATCACGGTGACATCCCAGGCAGTTGCCCATCCGCATGGACATGTGCTGGTAGACCACGTCCATGGTCTGCACCTCGCCGTGGCACGTCTGGCAGGCGATTCCGGCGTGCACGTGAGGGCGGTGGTCGAAGTACACATAGTCCGGAAGGTCGTGGATGCGCTTCCACAGCAGCGGCCGTCCCGATTCGTAAATCCGGGTCAGCTGAATGATGGCCGGGCTGTCTGTTTTCGTGACACGATGGCAGTTCATGCAGGTTTCCACGGAAGGAACCCCCGCGATTCTGGACCGGGTCGCCCCCACGTGGCAGTACAGGCAAGGCACCTTCATGGTGCCCGCGTGCAGCTTGTGGGAGAAGGGAATGGGCTGTGCAGGCTCGTAGCCTTTGAGGAGCTGGTCGGGCTCCGTGAACCATCCCACGGCCAAGACCGTCACCAGGACGGCCACGGCCCCCACGGGAAGAATGAGGCGAAAAGCCCGGTCAAATGGGTGCACGCGAGGCCTCCTGCCTCCACCCGGGTCCGGCGTGTTTTACTCCCGTGAAGAGAACGTGAGCGGGACAGGTAGCGCGGCACCAGCTTCCCCCTGCCCTCATGCTCTACTCTCACTCTTGATTCGACAGGGTATGGTCTGCATCTCATCCCCCACCCAAGGAACCCGCCACCGCGCCGACCTCTGAAAGAGCATGCATATTCAAAACCCTTGCCAACTGCTTCACGCCGTGACTTGCCGGCGCAGACAACCCCGCATAGCAACGTTGCTGGTAGCAAGATATCGCATCTGGAATGCAAGCGTAAAGCGCTTGAGGTTGACGGTGGCGTTTCAGAGGCTCCGTCACGTTTCATTACAGAAACCCTTCGTCCAGGCCAAGCAGCCGGCTGGTCCGGGACCAAACAGCCGAGGTCGGACGTGAGACGTGAGACTTGAGACGGGGACTATGACATGTGAGACGCGGAACACGAGGAGCGAGGGGAACGGCGTCGCAAGAAGCGTAAGCCGTGCCAAGGGCCGCGCCGGGAACCCGCCGCCGCCCCGCTCCTGTCCCCCGTTCTTTGCTTATGGATAGAGCTGGTAGATCATCCTCGGGTAAGGAATGGTCTCGCGCACGTGGGGCAGCCCGCAGATCCAGGCCACCGTCCGCTCCAGGCCGATGCCGAAACCGCCATGCCGGACGGTGCCGTACTTGCGGATGTCCAGGTACCACTGGAAGGCCTTCTCGGGCAGGCCGTGTTCGCGGATGCGCCGCAGGAGCAGGTCGTGGTCGTGGATGCGCTCCGAGCCGCCGATGATCTCGCCGTAGCCCTCGGGCGCGAGCACGTCCACGCACAGGGCCAGGCTGGGATCGGCCGGGTCCGGCTCCATGTAGAAGGCCTTCACGGCGCTCGGATAGCGGTGGACCATGAGGGGCCGGTCGTACTGCTTGGTGAGGATGGTCTCGTCGTCCGCGCCGAAGTCGTCCCCGTGCGCGATGTCGCTGCCGAGCGTGTGAAGCTGGGCCACCGCGTCCTTGTACTGGATGCGCGGGAAGGGCTTGCGCACGTTCTCCAGGGCCGTGGTGTCGCGCTCGGCGATCTTGAGTTCCTCCTTGCAGCGGTCCAGTACGCGTGAGACCACGTAGACCAGGAAGTCCTCCGCGAGAGCCATGACCTCCTCCAGCCCCGCGAAGGCCACCTCGGGCTCCAGCATCCAGAATTCCGTGAGGTGCCGCCGCGTCTTGCTCTTCTCGGCCCTAAACGTGGGGCCGAAGCAGTAGACCTTGCCCAGGGCCATGCACGCGGGCTCCAGGTAGAGCTGGCCCGACTGGCTCAGGTAGGCCTTCTCCCCGAAGTACTCCGTCTCGAAGAGGGTCGTGGTGCCCTCGCACGCGGCGGGTGTGAGGATGGGGCTGTCGATGAGCGTGAAGCCGTTGTCGTAGAAGTAGTCTCGGAAGGACTGCTCGATTTCGGATCTCGTGCGCAGGATGGCCACCTGCCGCGAAGAGCGCAGCCACAGGTGGCGGTTCTCCATGAGGAAGGCCGTCTCGTGGTCCTTCTTCTGGATGGGGTACTCCTCGGCCATGTGGTGGAGAGCCACCGCGCTCAGGGAGAGCTCCACACCCCCGGGGGCGCGCTCGTCCAGGCGGACGGTTCCGGTCACCGAGACGGAGGATTCCAGCTTGACTCGATCGCAGAGGTCGAAGACCTCGGGGGGAACGTCCTTCACGAAGGCCACGCACTGGAGGTACCCCGTTCCATCGCGGAGGATGAGGAACCGGACCTTGCCCGAGGAGCGCTTGTTGTAGACCCAGCCGTTCAGGGTCACCTGCTGGTTCTCGTACGCTTTCAGCTCCCGGATCGTCGGCATCGCGGATTGTGCGGACATGGCGCTCCCCTTCCGAATCTTGGAATTATAGGCAACCAGGCGCCATTGAGCAAGCTCTTGGCGCGCCGGACCCATCAAGACGGGACGCCCCCCGCTCCGGCTCTCCCCCCTTGCCGGATCGGCGGTCCTGGTCTAACCTCGGCTTGGGGTTCCGATGACGCGAAACCGCGAAGGGCAGCACCCGCAGGAACTGACGCTGGTCCACGTGGGCCTCGGACTCCTTTCCCTCTATGGCATGGCGGCCCTGCTGGCCTACTACTTCCTTCCCCTGCCGGAGCCGACCCGCGCCCTGCTGGACACGTATGACGACGCCATCTGCTACCTGTTCATCGCGGATTTCTTCGTGCGCCTGTGGATTGCCCCATCCAAGAAAGCCTTCCTGCGATGGGGATGGATCGACCTGGTAGCCAGCCTCCCCCAGTACAACGTCCTTCGCGTGGGACGCCTCGTGTACGTCGCCTGGGTGGCCCGGCAGATGTGGGCCTTCCCCTCCGCGGGCGCCCTCCTGTCCCACCTCTACAAGAAAAAGGCCCGCGCGGTCTTCGCCACCGCCCTCCTCACCACGATGATGGTGGCGGGCTTCGCGGCCATCTTCATCCTGGAGGCGGAAGCGGGCGCACCGGGCGCCAACATCCTCACCCCCCAGGACGCGGTGTGGTGGGCGTGGGTGACCGTGTGCACCGTGGGCTACGGGGACAAATATCCCGTGACCCTCTCCGGCCGCCTGGTGGCCGCCGTCCTCATGGCCGCGGGGATCACCCTATTCGGAACCCTGGCCGGGCTCCTGTCGAGCTGGTTCATGCGATCCATCCTGCAAGACGAGGAACGGGAAGTCGAGCTCCTCCGCCTGGAGGTCCACCGCCTCCGAAAGCACATCGAGGAGATCGACCCTCCTCCGCCGCCCTCCGAATAGGCCCCGAGCCACGCTTGCCCGACAAGAAGCAGAGGACGGCATCCCGGCCTCCGGAGGCATCAGCTCAGCTTTTTCATCTCCAGGCGGAAGGCAAATTCGCATTGGCCGGCCCGGATAACGGCTCCGCTGCCCAGCTCGGCGAGGGTCACCCGGGCGTTGTCCAGATACGTCCCGTTGGTGGATTGGAGGTCTACCAGATAGAACTTGCCCTCCTTCTGGACGATGCGGAAGTGCTGCGCGGAGAGGGTCTGGTCGGCCACGGAGATGGTGTTCACCTTGTCGCGGCCGATGGAGACGACCTGCCCCGGAGGGAGCTGGAACATTCGGGGAGGGTTGTTTCCCCGCCGGAGCACCAGCACGGGCACTTCGTCCAGCACGAGCGTATGTTCAAGAGCCTCCGAGGACGGGCCCTTCCGCAGGAGCGCGGGATCGATCTCCGGCAGGGGCGGCGCCGCCGGGGTCTGAGGGTCCACGCCCGGTTTCGTGATGGCGAGCTCGCTGGCGAGGCAATCGGGACACTGGGCCTCCCAGGCCTGGAGGGCCCGCCCGCACGTCTCGCACACGCGGGCCTCGGGAGGCTTGGTCCGTCTCAGAAGAACCACCAGGACCACCACCACGATGGCGAACCCGGCAAGGAACACAACCGCGAGAATCCACAGTCCCGAATGGTCGGCGGGAGGCGGTGGAATCGGGGGGGCGGCGGCCGGTTGGGACTTTTGGATCACCGCGGTCTTGGGAGGCGGCGGTGGCGGAAGCGCGGCCTCCGTGTCCCGCCATGCACTTACGAGGCTCGCGGCGTCTCCCTTGCCCAGAAGGCCCGCGTAGCGTCCGCCCGTGAGTACGGCCAGGCGCCGCAGAGACTTTTCGTCGGCAGCCCCCAGGCCCACTGATACCACCGCCACGTGAGCCTCGCTCGCCCTGGCGGCGAAGTCCTCCAGGGTGACGGCCGAGTTTTCGTCCCGCCCGTCAGTCAAGAGGAGGATGACCCCCGGGGGTCCCTGGGCGGCCATGTCTTTCTCGGCCGTGAAGAGACAGTCATACAGGAGGGTGAAGCGTCCACCCTCGGCGAGCTTTTGGATTCCCTCGCGCAGGGCCCCCTGGTCCGTGGTGTAGTCCACGAGTTTGACGGGTTCGTCGTTGAAGGCATAAAGGGCCACGGGGCCTTTGGAGACAAGATCAGGCAACGCCGCCTCCAGGGACCCCTTGAGGGCTTCAAACTGGGCCAGAGGAATCGACCGGCTCGTGTCCACGAGGATCGCTGTGGGCGTGGCCTGGGCCAGCAGCGGGAAGATCACCAACATCCCAAGGACGAGCCATCGGGCGCGCATGGCGGAACCTCCTCCCTATCGGGCTGATAGTATATAGCTTGGCCCGGAGCACCCGCAATGCGGCGCACACCCTTCGCAGGCTGCTGAAAGGAAAAAGCGGGGAGATGTCTCCCCGCTTCCGGTGGTTCGCCTTGTCCTTTTCGGACCCGATCAGGCCTTGGGTACGGATGACGCGGAGGCCGCGGGTTTCATGCCCGTCTTGGCACCGCCCTGCATCATCTTGCACTCCTTCATGCAGGCCGCGCGCGCGTCCAAGAGCTTCTTAAGGTTGGCCTGGTGCTCTTTCATGAACGCCGCCTGATCGGCCGCTGGAACGCCCTTCTCCATGACCGCAAGATCCTTCTCCAAGGCGGCGAAGGCGGCTTGCATCTCCGCCTGGTGAGGGCAGGCCTTGCCCTGCATCATGCATCCCTGCTTGTTGGCCGCTTGGGCGGGACAGCCCTTGTGGGCGCACGCCGCCGCCGCGGCCGTGGCCGTGAAGAGCGAAAGGACCGAGGCGAAAAGGGCCATCACGATGAATTTCTTCGACATGAATCCTCCTGGAAGTTGGGCATCCGGTGGGACGCCGCTCAGGATCTATGAACTCCCGCCGTGGGCCTGCTATTCCTGAACCTTAACGGGGTTCAAAGGTTCCGAAGGTCTCCTTCAGCGCTCCGATGATCTCGCCCACGGTGGCGTAGGCTTTGACGGCTTGCAGGGTAGGCCCCATGAGGTTGGTTCCTCCCCTGGCCGCTTCCGCCAGCCCCGCCAGGGCGCGCCCGCAGGCGGCGGTGTCGCGTCTTGCCCTGAGGGCCTCCAGCCGCTCCCGCTGCTGGCGCTCGAGATCGGGGTCGATCTTGAGGATGGGAGGGGACACGGCGCTGCCCGCGAAGGCGTTCACGCCCACCACCACCCGCTCACCGCTCTCGATGGCCTGCTGGTAGAGATAGGCGGCGTCCGAGATCTGGCTTTGGACCCAGCCCGACTCGATGCCCGCCACCATGCCTCCCCGCTCCTCCACCTTGGCCATGATCTCCAGGGCCTTCGCTTCCAGAGCGTCCGTGAGGTACTCCACCGCATAGGAACCGCCCAGGGGATCGACGGTGTCCACCACGCCGCTCTCGTGGCGGATGACCTGCTGGGTGCGCAGGGCGAGGGTCGCCGACGTCTGAGTGGGCAGGCCGAGGGCCTCGTCCATGGAGTTGGTGTGAAGCGATTGGGTTCCGCCCATGACGGCCGCCAGCGCCTGAAGGGCCACGCGGATCACGTTCACCTCGGGCTGCTGTGCCGTGAGCGTCGATCCCGCGGTCTGCGTGTGGAACCGCAGCATGCGCGCCTTGGGATTGGTGGCACCGAACCTGTCCCCCATGAGGCGGCCCCAGAGGCGGCGCGCCGCGCGGTACTTGGCCACCTCCTCCAAGAAGTCGTTGTGGGCATTGAAGAAAAAGGACAGGCGCTCGCCGAATTCGTTGACGTCGAGCCCTCGATCCACCGCCGCCTGCACGTACGTGAGGCCGTCCATGAGGGTAAAGGCGATCTCCTGGGCTGCCGTGCTCCCCGCCTCGCGGATGTGGTATCCGGAGATGGAGATGGTGTTGAATCGGGGCATGACCTTCGTTCCGTACTCGAAGATGTCCGTGATGATTCGCAGGGATGGCTCCGCGGGGAAAATGTACGTCCCCCGGGCGATGTACTCCTTGAGCACGTCGTTCTGCACGGTACCCGTCAGCGCCTCAGGCCTCGTGCCCTGGGCTTCCCCCACGGCCTGGTACATGGCCAGAAGGATGAACGCCGTGGCGTTGATGGTCATGGAGGTGGACACCTTGTCCAGCGGTATGCGGCTGAGAAGAACTTCCATGTCCTCCAAGGAGCAAACGGAGACGCCCACCTTGCCCACCTCACCCTCGGAGAGGGGGTGGTCGGCGTCCAGGCCCATCTGGGTGGGCAGGTCGAAAGCCACCGAAAGCCCCGTCTGTCCCTGCTCCAGAAGGTAGCGGTAGCGGGCGTTCGATTCGGCAGCGGAGCCGAAACCCGCGTATTGGCGCATGGTCCACGGCCGGCCTCGGTACATGGTCGGCTGGATACCCCGGGTGAAAGGCGCCTCCCCGGGAAGCCCGAGTTTATCCATGTACTCCGACTCACGGAACTGGAGAGGCGTGAAGAGCGGCTCCACGGGTATTCCCGAACCCTTCTCCACCACCGACCGTCCAGCCTTTTCGAGCTGGGGCCGGACGGTCTCCAAATAGCGGCCGAGGCCTTCGGCCAGGGTATGGGTGGAATCGGGTTCAGACATGAGGGCCCTCCCGCTCGCGGCTGCGCCACGCTCGTAGGTACATTTTAGCACGCGCTTAGCGGCATGCTAGATGGGCAGGCCTTCCAGCAGCGGCCGCAAGGAGGCGAGCGAGGCGGGGGACGAGGAGAGGAGATCTAACGTCCGGAGCGCCTGAGGGCCCACGAAGCGCATGTAGCGGGCTCGCTTCCGACGAGTGATCTGGTAGCCGAAGGTGCCCAGCGCTTTCAGGGACCGCTGGAGGGCGGTCCTGTCAAACTCCTCGGACCCGGTGGCGCTCCCGGCGAGCCAGAGCGACCTGAAGGTCTCGTCCAACTGGCGGCCCTGCTTCCGATAAGGGTCAACGGCGAGGGAGGCGGCGTCGTAGGCCCTCGGCGCCAAAAGGGCGTCTTGGAAGTCGAGCACCACGAGCCTTCCTCCTTTGCGCTCCAGGAGGTTCTCCGAATGGAAATCGCGGTGCGCCATGACCTGCGGATAGGCCGCCACCTCCTCGGCGAGGGCGTCGAGGGCGGTCGCCAGGTCTTTTGGCGCGGGGCTGTTGAGGAATCCTTCAATGAAGTGGACTTTGAAGAAGGCCAGCTCGAACCGCAGGCGCGCGCCGTCCAGTTGCAGGAGCTCGGGACCATCGCACCAGCCTTCCATGGAGCCGATCCCGCGTGCCAGGTTCAGGACGGCCCGCTGGAGATCCTCGGTCCAGCGCGCCTTGGACAAGGGCCGGCCCCGGACGAATTCCTGCAGAATCCAGCCTTCCTCGGGGCGTGCCTCATAGATGTCGGGGACAGGAACGCCGCAATCGTCCAGGAGGTTCCTGACGTACACGAAGCGCTCGAGGCCGTCGGCGTCCTCGCCGAAGTCCGCCAGGAGAACCTCGCGGCCCTCCACCCGTCCCACGAAATAGCGCCGGGCCGAAGCGTCCGCGGCCAGGGGGGTCCAATCGCCCCGAGGGTACGTCACGGATAGGGGCCAATGGATGAGGGGAGCACTCAGTCCTTCCCCTTCGCCTTCGCCGCCGCCTCCGAGTCGGGATAATCCTCCATCAGGGACTTAAGGGTAGCCTTGGCTTGGTCCTCCTGGCCGAGCTGGCGCTCGCAGAGGGCCTGCTTGAAAAGGGCGTCGGGCACCTTGTTGCCGAAAGGGAAGTGATCGCGGACGGATTTGAAGGCCGTTTCCGCTTCCTTGTAGTTCTTCTGGGAGTAAAAGCACTCCCCTATCCAGTACTGGGCGTTGTCGGCCAGGTCCGATTGGGGAAACTGGCGGATGAAGCTGGCGAAGCCGGCCTGGGCCTCCGTGTACTGCCCGCGCTCCATGAGGTCCAGGGCCTTCTTGTAAAGGGCCGATGGGTCCGGCGCCAGGTTCTGAGCCTCGGCGGCGGGCGCAGGCTCCATGGCGGGCGCCGTCTCAGGGGCCGGCGCGGACTCGACCACCGGAGAGCCTCCCGCCTGAGGGGGCCCCGGCGCCGCGGGGGCCGAAAGAACAGGGGGCGTGGCCTGCACCGCGGATTGAAGCTTCTGAATCTCCTCCGTGAGGGATTTTTGCTGCTTGGTGAGGTCTTCCACGTCCTGGCGCAGGTAATCGACTCGCCGCGTCAGCTCGTCGTTGGAGCCCGTCATGGACCCGCACGACACCACGAGGGCAAGGAAGGAAAGCCCGATGATCATTCCCATGAACCGCATGCGTCGCCCCCTATGCCTGGGCCTCAGGCCATTCGGCCGAAGACCTTCTTGAAGAACCCCCCGCCGTGCTCCTCCCGGTCCTTTTCGAGCTTGAGGAGCTCTTCGTAGAGCCTTTTCTCTTCCTTGTGAAGCCGCTTGGGGCTTTGAACCTGCGCCTCCACGATCAGGTCTCCCCTCCCCGACCGGCCGATGCGGGGCATGCCCTTCCCGGCAATTTTAAACTGCTGGCCGGGCTGTGCCCCCGCGGGGACGGCCAGGTCCACTTCGCCGTCGAGGGTGGCGATGAGAACCTGAGTCCCCAGGGCGGCCTGTGGGAAGCTGAGAGGCACGGTGCAGAAAAGGTCTGCTCCCTCGCGTTTGAAGAAAGGGTGCTCCTCTACGGAAATGAACAGGTAGAGGTCCCCCTGCGGCCCTCCGCGCTCTCCCGCTTCGCCTTCGCCCGCCACACGAAGGCGCGAGCCGTCGTCCACTCCGGCGGGTATCCGCACTTTGATGGATTTTTTCGCCCGGATCCGCCCCCGCCCCCGGCAGGTTCCGCACGGGTCCTGCACCACTTCGCCGGTGCCGCCGCAGTGAGAGCACGTTCGGTTCACGGTGAAAAAACCCTGCCTGTAGGCGATGGTTCCGTGGCCTCGGCACGTCTGACATGTCAAGCGGCGGCCCGTCTTGGACCCCGAGCCCTTGCACTCGGCGCAGGGATCCTCCCGGGGAATCTCGACATTTTCTTCCTTGCCCAGGAAGGCATCCTCCAGGGTCAGACGGACGTCGAACCTGAGGTCGGCGCCCCGCTGAGGCCGGTGGGGGTTTCGCCGGCCTCCTCCGAAGAGATCGGAGAACCCGAAGAGGCCGCCCAGGAGATCGGAGAAGTCCGTAAAGACCTCCGAGTCCCACGGGACGCCGCCACCCGAAGGCATGCCTCCCCCCGCCGTGCCGAACCGGTCGTAATGGGCCCGCTTTTGCGGGTCGCCCAGAACCGAGTACGCCTCCGAGGCCTTCTTGAAGTGCTCTTCCGAGGCCTTATCCCCGGGGTTTCTGTCGGGGTGGAATTGGAGGGCCGCTTTCCTGTAGGCCGCTTTGATTTGCTCCTGGCTGGCGTTTTTGGGAACGCCCAGGATTTCGTAGTAGTCGCCCGATGGTGTCATGTCTTCTGGCTCCCGCCCCCCATGGCGTTCGGATCGTAGAGGATGACTTCGGAGAGGGTCCTGGAGGCCCGCGAGAGCTCCTCCAAGGATTCCTGCATCCGGGTTAGATTATCGGCGGCAAGGTTGCGCTGGGCCTCCTTGAGCGCTCCCTCGATGGCCGTCTGCCGCTCCGCGTCCAGGAGCGCGCCGAACTCCTTGAACGCCTTCCGGTTGTTCTCCAGCAGCCGCTCGAGCTTGAGCTTGAGCTTTTGGATCTCCACCGCCCGCCGGTCTTCTTCTTCTTTCACGTGGGCTTCGGACACGATGCGCGAGATCTCTTCCTCCGTGAGGCCCGAGGAGGGGTTCACGACGATCTTCTGCTCGTTGCCCGTGATGATGTCCTTGGCGTAGACGGACACGATGCCGTTGGCGTTAATGTCGAAGGTCACCTCGATCTGAGGCAGGCCCTTGGGCGCGGGGGGGATGCCCACGAGCTGGAATTTGCCCAGGCTGATGTTCTCGCCGGCCACTTCCCGCTCGCCCTGGAGGACGTGGATCTCCACCGAGTCCTGGTTATCCACGACCGTGGTGAAGATGCGCGATTTCTTGGTGGGAATGGCGGAGCCCCGGTCGATGAGCTTCACGAACATGTTCCCCTTGGTGGCCACGCCCAGGCTCAAGGGAATGGCGTCAAGGAGGACGATCTCCTTCACGTCTCCCGTCATGATGCCGGCCTGCAGGGCAGCACCCAGGGCCACCACCTCATCGGGGTTTTTGTCGCGGCGGGGCTCCTTGCTGAAAATCTCACGCACCGTCTGGATCACCAGGGGCGTCCGGCTCTGGCCCCCCACCAGCAGGATCTCGTCGATGCCCGCGGGGGTGAGCCCCGCGATCTTCATGGCGTCCTCGCAGGGCTTGCGGGTCCTGGTGACGATGTCGGCGATGATGGATTCCAGTTCGGGCCGGGAGAGGACCGTCACGAGGTGTTTCGGCCCCGTGGGGTCCGCCGCGATGAAGGGGAGGTTGATCTCCGTGGAGGTCATGGCCGACAGCTCGCACTTGGCCTTCTCGGCCGCCTCCTTGAGGCGCTGAAGGGCCAGCCGGTCCGACGTCAGGTTGATGCCCGTTTCCTTTTCGAACCGCCTCACGAGTTCGAGCATGATGGCCCGGTCCATGTCCTCGCCCCCGAGGTAGGTGTCGCCCGCCGTGGCGACCACCTCGAAGAGGCCCTGGCCCACCTTGAGGATGCTGATGTCGAAGGTGCCGCCCCCTAGGTCGTACACCGCCACCGTCTTGCTGGCGTTCTCGTCGAGATTGAACGCGATGCAGGCGGCCGTGGGCTCGTTGAGGATCCGGAGCACCTCGAGGCCCGCGATGCGCCCCGCGTCCTTCGTGGCCTGCCGCTGGGGATCGGAAAAGTAGGCCGGGACCGTGATGATGGCCTCCTTCACCTCTTCGCCGAAATACTCTTCCGCGCTCTTCTTCAGGTCGGCCAGAATGTAGGCGGAAACCTCCTGCGGCGAGTACTCCCTGTCCCGAACCTTCATCCGCACGTCGCCGTTGGGAGCCTCGGTCATGGTGTAGGGCAGGAGCTTCCGCGCCTCCACCACGACGTCCTCGTTGAACTTCTTGCCCATGAGGCGCTTGACCGCGAACACCGTGTTGGCGGGATTGGTCACGGCCTGGCGCTTGGCCAGGTTGCCGACGAGCCGGTCCCCCTGGTCCGTGAAAGCCACGATGGAGGGTGTGGTTCTTCCGCCCTCTCGGTTGGGAATGATCACGGGTTGTCCGCCCTCGATGAAGGCCAAGCAGCTATTCGTCGTTCCGAGGTCGATCCCGATGACCTTAGGCATCCCCTCCTCCTTGAGTTTCCTCCGCGGGTCCGTTCACCTCGACGCGCGCCGGTTTCAGCAGCTTCCCCCCGAGGGTGTACCCCTTCTGGAAGACCGCCGTTACGGTCATGGGCGGCAGGGCAGGCTGGCGGGCTATGGACACGGCCTCATGCAGGGCCGGGTCGAAGGGGAGGCCCTGGGCCTCGATCTCCTCGAGCCCCATCTTCCCGAGGGTATCCATGATGCGCTGCCGCACCAGCGTGAGGCCCTGCATGTGGTCCGAGGACACCTCGCCCCGCACGGCATCCAGGGCTCTGTCAAGGTCGTCAAGAGCGGGCAGAAGGCCTTCGACCGCGGAGGCCATGGCCTGCCTGCGCAGTTGGTCCTGCTCTCTCTCCTGGCGCCTGCGGTAGTTCTCGAAATCAGCCTGGCGCCGCAGAATTCGCTCCTCCAGAAGGACAACCTTCTGCTCCAGCTCGGCGACGGTGGAAGAGGACGCCGCGGCGCTCCCCTGGATTTCAGCCATGCCCGTCTCGTTTTCACGCTCGCCGGCCCGAGACGAGCCTTCCGCAGGGGGGACCTCCTCGTGGTCTACGAACTCGATGGAGATGTCCTCATCGTCGCGGGGCGGCTCCAGCGGGCCGCCTGGGACCACCTTCCGGTCGTCTGACATGGGGCCGTCCTCCGTCAAGAGCCTCAGAGCCTCGTGCTGGCGAGGGATGCGAGGCGCGCCACCCGCAGGACGAGGGGTATGGTCGTGTCATAGCGCAGGGCCATGGGACCGATTACCCCCAGCACACCGTAGCCCGCCGCCTCACCCCCGAAGGGCGCGGCGACCATCGCCAGGCTTCTGGAAGCCGGATCGGGCCAGTCCGCCCCGAGAACCACCCGGAGGCCCGGTTTCTCTCTGCCCAGGGCATCCAACAGATCAAGGAGTTGGGACTTGCGCTGGAGCGATTCCAGCAGGGCCCTTACGGTCCCCAAGTCCTCGTCCGCTCCGGGGGCGTCCAGAAGCCACGAAGCCCCTTCCCAAAAGAACTCTCTTTCCCTTGGAACCGCGAGGAGGTATGGGGCCACCAGGGCGAGGGCCTGACGGATTTCCCGCCGGCATTGGGCTCGTTCGCCTTCCACCTGGCCCTGAAGGTGCCCCCGGATTTCGCCCAGGGACCACCCGGCATAGGTTTCGCTCAGGTAGTTGCTGAACCAGCGCAGTTCCTCGTGGCTGTATGCTTCCGGGCTTCTGAGGACCGCCTCCAGTACCTGCCCCGCCTGGGACACCACCACCCAAAGCACTCGGCCCGCCGAAAGGGGTACGAGCTCACAACTCCTGAGGCGCAGTTCCCCGGCCGCCGGAGTGACGGCGAACGCCAAGCCATGGACGCGCTCCGCGAGGGTGTTGCTCGCGGCGCGGGCCAGGGCGTTGAGGCTGCCGTCGGCGACGAGGGTGTCCACTTCGGACCAGTCCGGGGCCTCCTCGCCCCCGGCCTCCATGGCCACGTGCTCCGCCAGGTAGCGGTACGCCAGGTCCGTGGGCACGCGCCCCGCGCTCGGGTGAGGCTGCATGAGGTAGCCCTTCTCCTCAAGCCCCGCGAGGATGTTCCTCACGGTGGCCGGGGAGAGGCCCTCGGCGCATTGGGCCGCGAGCCGCTTGGAAGCGACCGGCTCCCGGGTCTCCAGGAAATTCATGAGAAGCCCCAGGAGGATGGCCTCCTCGCGGGCGCGCAGTTGATCCCCCATCGTTGGAGAACCTCCTTGACCGGTTATTTATAGCACCGGACCTCCGTCGAATCAAGCCGCCGCCGCGGGCGGCCGGGGTCTTAGCCCGCCTCTCCCCGCGCCCTCCTTTCCCCATCCCCTCTTCGCCTTTGACCGCCGCGCTCCGAGCGGGTATCCTTGGCCCTGGAGCGATGCGAGCATGCCAAAAACCCTCCGCCCGATCCTGCTCACGGCTCTCATGCTCGGCGCGTGCGTGCTGGCGTCCGGGCAGGATCTCTCCACATTTCTGTCGCGGCCCCCGGCTCCCGGAGCTTGGGCCTCCTACCGCATCGAGACGCGCTGGCCGGGCGGGCTCAAGACCGAGCGGTTCAACCTCGCCGTCACGGGTTCCGAGACCCGAGATGGCGCGGACTACATCTGGCTGGAGGCCGGCCCCACCGACTTCGCGGGCTTCAAGGACGGCACCATGCGCCTTCTTCTGAAGGCTAAACCTGCCCAAGATGAGGCCCTCAACCCCTTCCTGGAAGCTCTAGAACTGGAGTTTCAGGAACCGAACCGCGATCCCTTCAAGCTCACCACCGGGGCCTTGGAATTCATGCACGGCCAGGCGCGCAAGATCAAAATCCGCCAGCAGAAGGAAGAGCTTCCGCCGGAGGACGCAACCACCACCAAGGGCCGCGTCATCCCCTGCACACGCCTGCGGCTCTCCACCACCACAGAATCGTCGCTCTTCGGGCGCAAGGTGAAGGTGACGGAATCGGGGGTGTACTGGTTCTCCGACCAGTCACCCTTCCAGTTGGTCAAGGCCGAGTTCGAACGGGTCCAAGTGCAGTCGGGCAAGGATGAGCGGCGCCGCAGCATCACCGTAACCCTTCGGGAGTCTGGGACGGAGGGGGCCAAGAGCGCCTTCACCACGCTGCCCGTCACCCGAGAAAAGGGCCTTCTTGGAATTCTCTTCCACTAACGGACCTCCCTGGAGGCCTTCGCCGGAGACAAGCATGCGTCCAGAGACTATGCAGGGTGACGCTCCATTCTGGGATGATCTTCGCACCCTTTATCCGGCGGCGGAGCGCTTTGTCTACTTGAACAATGCCTCCGACCAGCCCTATCCGAGGCCCGTCGCCCAGGCCCTCCACAACTTCGTGGAGACTTCCTGCGAAGGTAATCCTGAAGACTTGTACACTCCCGAGGTCCCCCGGCGCCTGCGCGAGACGTTCGCCCGGTGGCTCGGATGTTCGGCCGATACCCTGGCCTTCTGTTCCTCCACGTCCGACGGGCTCATCAAGGCGGTCAACGCCGTGGCGTGGCGCAAGGGAGACGACATCGTCATCCCCATGAACGAGTTTCCTTCCGTCTCCTACCCCTTCAAAATGGCCGAGCAGGACGGGGCGCGCGTGGTCTTTGCGGGCCGGTCCGGACATCCCGTGACGGAGGAGGACGTCCTAGCCGCCGTCACCCGGCAAACCCGCGCGGTGGCTTTTTCCTGGGTATCCTTTTGCACCGGCTACAAGATGGACTTGGCCGTGTTGAGCCGCGACCTCAAGGGCCGGGGCGTGGAATTCGTGTTCGTGGACGGCATGCAGGGAGTGGGCGCATGGCCTCCGGAGCTCCGTGACACGGACGTGGATTTCTTCGCCTTCCAGGTGGTCAAGTGGATCGCCGCCCCCAGCGGTATCGGAGCCCTCTACGTCAGGCCGGGGCTTCTGGACCGCCTGCGCAACCCGTGCCTTTCGTGGTATTCGGTGCCCTGCTGCGAGGACCTGACCCTCCTCACCGACACGGACCTTGAACCTTTCGCCTCTGCCCGGCGCTGGGACGGCGGCACGCCTCCTTGGCTGCCCATGGTGGGGGCCCAGGCTTATCTTGATCTCCTTGAGCCTGCTGGCCCCGAGGGGGTGGCCGTGAGGCTCGGCCACCTTCTTGACGATCTCCGCTCCCGCCTCGAAAACGCGGGCGTCCCCACGGTGGTACCGCTGTCTTCGTCCCACCGATCATCGATTGTCTTCCTGGACCTGCCCGACGCGGCGGAGGCCCAGCGGCGCCTGAGAGAAGCGGACGTCCTCACGGCCTTCCGCATGGGGCGCGTCCGCGTGAGCCCGCACGTGTACAATGGACCCGAGGACTTCGACCGGCTCGTGAGGGTCCTCACGGGGGCCGCATGACGGATGATCGCGTGGTGGAGGGCTCCGGGGACGCCTCCGAACGGCAGTGGGAAGCGGCGCTCAGGCCCCGGCGGCTGTCTGAATACGTGGGCCAGCCCAAAATCAAGGAGAACCTCCACATCTACCTCCAGGCGGCGGCACGCCGCGGGGACGCCCTGGATCACGTCCTCTTCTGCGGCCCTCCCGGCCTGGGAAAAACCACCCTCGCCCACATCATCGCCGCGGAGATGGGGGTGCGCATCCGGGTGACCTCGGGCCCCCTCATCGAGAAGGCGGGCGACCTCGCGGCCCTCCTCACCAACCTCGACCCGCAGGACATCCTGTTCATCGATGAGATTCACCGCTTGTCCCCCGCCGTGGAAGAAATTCTTTATCCGGCCATGGAGGACTTCAAGCTCGACCTCCTCGTGGGCCAAGGGCCGGGGGCCAGAACCATCACGCTCCCCCTCCAGCCCTTCACTCTCATCGGTGCCACGACACGGATGGGCCTCCTCTCATCGCCCTTGCGCAACCGCTTCGGCATCACGTTTCACATGGACTTCTACCCCGTGCCGGACCTCCAGGTCATCGCCGAGCGCTCCGCCAAGCTCCTGGTGGTTCCCCTGGAAGCGGAAGCCGCCACGGAGCTCGCCCGGCGGTCCCGGGGGACGCCTCGGATCGCCAACCGCCTCCTGAGGCGTGTGCGCGACTACGCCCAGATCCTCGCCGACGGCGCCATCAACCTGGCCATCGCGAGGGACAGCCTGGAGCGCATGGAGGTGGACCGGTTCGGCCTGGACGACGTGGACCGCCGCATCCTCCTCACCATTTTGGAGAAGTTCGCCGGGGGCCCCGTGGGGCTGAACACCATCGCCGCTTCCATCGGTGAGGAGAAGGACTCGGTGGAGGAAATCTACGAGCCGTACCTCATGCAGATCGGCTTCCTGGAGCGCACGCCCCGGGGCCGGCGAATCACGGCCCGCGCTTGCGAGCACTTGGGCCTCCCGCTCCCTGGAACCATGGGCCCAAACCTTTTTGGATCCGGGTCTCCCTAGGTATCACCGGCGAGCTCGCCCGGACCGCGCGCCTTGACAGGCGCCGGGACCGGTCCCTACAATTTGAAATCGGGCGGAACGCGCATTCAATGAAGGGGATCCCATGAGCCACGAAGAATTGATCGCCGACAAGCTCGCTGAACACCTGAACGAGATGCGCGCGGCCCTGGACGCGGTGGGCCTGCAGCTCAAGAACGCCCTCGCCGCTCTGCCGGTCCTCCCGGAACCTGGCGACTTGGCCAGGAGCATCGGCGAGGCGATCCCCGCGCCGGAAGCCCCCGTTCCCCCCGAACCAGCGCCCGCGCCTGTCCCGGCCGCGCTCAACAACGTCCTCCTGTACCGGCTGGAATCCATCGAGTTCGCCAAAAGCCAGACGGAGATCCTTGACGCCCTCCTTCAGGGGCTTCAAGAGTTCGCCCACCGGGCCGCCGTGCTCGTGCTTCGGGACGAGGCGGTGCAGGGCTGGAACGGCTTCGGATTCGATGGCGGGGTCAAGGCTTGGCGCGCCAACCTCGGTGATGACCCCATCCTCCGCACCGTGGCCAGCTCCCGCACCCGTATGCTCCTTGACGGCGCCGTGCCTGCCTTCATCCCTCCGGGTCCCCCGGTCCGGCGGAGCCTCATCTCGCCCCTGATTCTGAAGGGCAAGGTTTCGGCCCTCGTCTATGCCGACTCGGGCGAGGGCGGAAAGCTGGATCACTACAGCGTGGATATCCTGGTGAGAATGGCATCGCTCGTCATCGATATCTTCCCCCTCCGTCAGAAGCGGGACCCCCTGCCGCCGGTCCTGGAGAACCAGGGAATCGTGACCCCTGGGGTCCCGGAGGCACCCTTGCCGGCCGCCGAGGAGAGCCTCCTCTTCGAGGACAGCGGCACCCTGGCCGAGGCCCCCGAGCCGGAGGACGTCCCCTCCAACCAGACGATCGTGGCCGATATCCCTCAGGAGGCGGCCTACCCTTCCCCTCCCGCGGAAACGTACGACGTGGCCGAGGTGGTGGAGGAGGTTCCCGCGCCGCCCCCTCAGCTTGAGGAGCTCGCGGAGCCGCCTTCCGTGGTGGAGGCGACTGCCCCCTCCAAGCCCGCAGAAGATACCATTCCGCCCGGCGAGGAGAAACTTCACGAGGACGCTCAGCGCTTTGCCCGCCTCCTGGTTCAGGAAATCGCCCTGTATCACCCGCGAGAGGTGGAACAGGGCAAGCGGAGCAAGAACCTCTACGCGCTCCTGAGAGATGACATTGACCGAAGCCGGGAGGCCTATGAGCATCGATTCCAAAGGCCCTCGATCCAGAGCCGGGCATACTTTGACAAAGCACTCGCCAAGTACCTCGCCGACGGCGACACCTCGCTCCTGGGCATGTAGCCTCCTCCTGGCCGGGGCTCTGGTTGCCCTGGCCGGGCCCATCCTCGCGGTTCCGCCCCAGCCTCTTGCCCCCCCGGAGCATGCAGAGGGCTCGGCGCGGCAGGGACTGGACCACCTCGCGGCGGGCCGGATTCTCGATCTGCAGAACAAGCAACAAGAAGCCCTCGCCGAGTACAGCCAGCCCTCGGTCATGCAGTGCCCCCTGTGGGAATGCGGGGCCGCCTGGCGGGCGGCGCTGCTGGTGAAAGCGGGCCGGCTGGCTGAGGCCAAGGTGCTTTACGAGAGCCTCTTCTCAGCCCAGCCCCACCCCTCGTACAAGCTCGAAGCAGCCGCTTTTTTAGCGGAGCAGGCGGAGGCCGCTGGAGATAAGGCTGGGGCCATCCCTTACGTACGCGCCCTCCTAGACTCCGCGCCCCAGGACCCGGCCCTCCACGCCCGCCTCGGGGGGCTCCTGGAGGACACGGGACGAACCGAGGAAGCGAAGGTCTTGGCCCTCTGGCTCTGGACGAGAGCCCCCGCCCTCTCCCCTTCAGAGGCCTTCTTCAAGGCCAGGCCGCAGTGGAAACAGACGTTCGCCGGACTCCCTTCGGCCGTTCAGCTTGAGCGCCTTCGCTCCCTGGCTTCTGAGGGAGACATGGGCTCACTCGGCGCGGAACTGCCCCATTTTGTGCCTTCCGGCGCCGAGGAAGCGGGCTGGGCATCCTTCCTCAAGGGCCGCCTCCAGGAGGGACAGGGCCGGGCGGCAGAGGCCCTGAAGGTTTACGAGACCGTGGGATCTCCTCAGGAAGCGCGGATCGCCGCCATAACAAGGGCGGGCTTTGCCCTGCCCAAGGCGGGGGCCACGGAGAAGGCCGCCGAGGCAGTGGAAACCTTGGTCATGGGCCTGCCGGAAGCGGCGGAGGGCCGGCAGAAAGCCCTCGTCAACCTCCTGAAGTGGCGCATCAGGCAGCCTTCCGAGCGGCGGGCCGTGGTTCTGGCGGAGGCGCTCATGGCCTTCGGCCAGGCCCAACCCGAGGCGTGCGAATACCTCTACGACAAGGGCTGGGACAGGGCCCTCGCGGGCGACCTCAAGGGCGCCCAGGGAGCCTGGCGCATCCTCGTCCAGCACCTTCCGCCGGACAGTGATTACCGGCACGCGGCGGCCTACAGCCTCTACCGCCGCGGGCTCATGCGGCCATCGGAGGCGAAGGAGTTCAAAGAACTCACCCTTCGCGAGGACCGATACGGTTACTTCGGCTACCGGCTCCGGGGAGCACCGCCGCCCGCTGGAGCGGCAGGAATCCTTTCCCCGGCCGAACCTCCGGCCCCGCCCGGAAGCCACATGGCCAAGGGCCGGCTGCTGATGGATCTTGGCCTGCCGAGAGACGCGGCCAGGGAGGTGCAGCTGGCCCTCGATGAAGAGAACGACCCCGCCGCCCGTTCGGCCCTCCTCTGGACCCTCACTCTGGCCAAGATCTCAGCCATGGACTACTCGGGAGCCATCCGAACCGCTCGCATCCTTTACCCTCGAGTCTTCAACGAGAACGGTGATGCCCTTCCGCGCTCCGTCTGGCGCGTCCTCTACCCCGCCCCCTTCCGCGAGGCCGTGCTCGCCTCCGCGGACTCCCGCGCTTTGCCCTACTTGCTGGTCTGCTCCCTTATCCGCCAGGAAAGCCTGTGGGACCCCGACGCCCTCTCACGTTCCGGGGCGAGGGGCCTGATGCAGCTCATGCCCGGCACCGCGTCTACCTTGGCCCGCCGGTACCAATTGGGATTCGACCCGCCCGCATGCTACACCGACCCATCCTGGAACACGCGGGCGGGCTGCGCCTTTCTGCGGGAACTGCTGAACCGCTACCACGGCCGGGTGGAGCTGGCCTTGGCGGCCTACAACGCCGGGCCTGGGCGCGTGGACGACTGGCTCGCCCGGCCCAGGTGTCCGAAAGAACCGGACCTCTTCATCGAATCCATCCCTTTCAAAGAGACGCGCTCTTACGTTCGGCGCATTCTCTTGAACTGCTGGGAGTACAGCCGGCTCTATTCGGAGTTCCCCGCTCCCCTGGCTCCAGGCGCCTTGCAGATGGCCGCACTCGCTCCGCCTCAGGCGTCCCCTTGACGCAGTGGTCTCCCTCATCCCCTTTTCTCCTCATCTCCTCATTTCCTCATCTCCCTGTTCCGCCGCTCGCTCCTTCCCTCGTTTCCGCTCGAGCCCCTTTGACATAACCGCCTTCTCCTGCTATACTTTGAGGCTCGTGTAGGCGCGTAGCTCAGATGGGAGAGCGCTACCTTGACACGGTAGAGGTCAGCGGTTCGATCCCGCTCGCGCCTACCACCCCTTTTAGGGAAGCGGGGGGCTGGGAGCCGGTGAGCCTGTTCGGCTTCCCGCTTTCGGTCCCCCGGCTCCCCGTGACGGTTTAGGAGCTGTCGGTGCCCGAAGTCCAAGTGACCCTTCCCGACGGGACCACGCGAGTGTTCCCCGAGGGCGTCACACCCTTGGAGGTGGGCGAGAGCATCTCGCCTCGCCTCGCCGCGGCGTGTCTTGCGGCCAAGGTGGACGGGCGGCTCGTGGATGTTTACGTCCCTCTTCACCGCGACGCGAAGGTCGAGCTGGTGACCGACAGGTCCGCCGACGCCCTGTCCGTCTACCGCCACTCGTGCGCTCACCTCCTGGCCAACGCCGTGAAGGAACTTTATCCTGAGGCCAAAATCGCCATCGGCCCCGTCATCGAAAACGGCTTCTACTACGACTTCGACAGGACCGCGCCCTTCACGCCCGAGGAGCTCGGAGCCATCGAGGGGCGGATGAACGATATCATCGCCCGAGATACGCCCATCCGGCGCGAGGAGATGCCCTGGGAACAGGCCAAGGCCCTTTTCGACGCTGAACAGGAACCCTATAAGTCCGAGCTCGCCTTCGAGCGGGGCCAGAACGAGCCCGTCTCCATCTACCGGCAGGGCGCCTTCAACGACTTCTGCCGCGGGCCGCACCTGCCCTCCACGGGCAAGATCAAGCCGGGGACCTTCAAGCTCCTGTCCGTGGCGGGCGCTTACTGGAAGGGCGACGAGCACAACAAGATGCTCCAGCGGATTTACGCCACGGCGTTCCTCGCCAAGAAAGACCTGGAGGAGCACCTGCGAAGGCTGGAGGAGGCCAAGCTTCGCGACCACCGCAAGCTGGGCAAGGAGCTCAAGCTCTTCCACATCGATGAGGAGGTGGGCCAAGGGCTCATCCTCTGGACTCCCGCCGGTGCAACGATCCGGCAGGAGCTGCAGACGTTCATCTCCGAGGAGCTGGGAAAGCAGGGGTACGCCCAGGTCTTCACGCCCCACATAGGGAAGCTCACGCTCTACAAGACTTCGGGCCACTTTCCTTACTATAAAGATTCCCAGTTCCCCGCCATCGTGGCCCCCGAGTCCATGGATGTGGCGCTTGAGGAGAACTGTTCCTGCGCCGAACTGATGAGCAGGGTGGAGGCCGCTTCAGCGCGCCTCGCCGCCAGTGTCAACGAACGAGCCGGGCGCGAAGTCATTGGCGCCGGGCAGATCATGGCCGACGACAAGCTTCTCGACGGCTTCCTGCTCAAACCCATGAACTGCCCGCACCACATCAAACTTTTCGCGTCCCAGCCGCACAGCTACCGCGATCTCCCCGTGCGCCTCGCGGAATTTGGCACGGTCTATCGATGGGAGCAGAGCGGGGAACTCAACGGCATGACGCGCGTGCGGGGCTTTACCCAGGACGACGCCCACCTTTTCTGCACGGAAGACCAGGTCGGGGCCGAGGTGCGCGGCTGCTTAGCCCTCGTGAAGATCATCTTCCGCACCCTCGGGCTGGCCGATTACCGAGTGCGGGTTGGGCTGCGCGACCCCGACTCGCAGAAATATACGGGCACGTCGGATAATTGGGACAAGGCCGAGGCAGCGTGCCGGGAGGCGGCCCAGACCCTGGGCGTGCCCTTCACCGAGGAGCCGGGAGAGGCGGCCTTCTACGGGCCTAAAATCGATTTCATCATCAAGGACGTCATCGGCCGCGAGTGGCAGCTCGGCACCGTGCAGGTGGATTACAATCTCCCGATCCGCTTCGATCTCACCTACACCGGCGCCGATAATACGGCGCACCGTCCGGTCATGATTCACCGCGCGCCCTTCGGCTCCATGGAGCGGTTTGTGGGCATTCTCATCGAGCATTTCAAGGGCGCCTTCCCCCTCTGGCTGGCCCCCGAGCAGGTCCGCCTCCTTCCCATCGCGGACCGACATGTGGCATACTGCGAAGCTGTGGCCGGGGAGTTGCGCGCCGCTGGATTGCGCGTGAGCGTGGATGCGCGGACCGAGAAAACGGGTTACAAAATCCGCGAAGCCCAGCTGCAAAAGGTTCCCTACATGCTCGTCGCGGGTGACCGGGAGCAGGAAAGTTCCTCCGTATCCATGCGAACTCGTACGGGCGGAGACAAGGGCGTGATGCCCGTGGAAGCATTTAAACTGCTCGCCCTGGAACGAACCAGGGCGCGCTCCCTAGAACTGGAATAAGGAGGGCGCTATCCGAGACGCGACGCCAAAAGGACCGCGGGTCAACCGCCAGATCCGGATCAGCCAGATCCGTGTCATCGACGACGACGGCAGCCAGTTGGGGCTCATGACGCCCGATGAAGCCATGGTGATAGCCGAAGGCAAGGGTCTGGACCTGGTGGAGATTGCTCCCACCGCCGTTCCCCCGGTTTGCCGCATCGTCGACTACGGGAAGTTCCTCTACGACGAGAAGAAAAAGGCCGCCGAAGCTCGAAAGAAGCAGAAGCAGATCGTCGTGAAGGAGATCAAGCTCCGGCCCAAGATCGAGGAGCATGACTTCCAGGTCAAGAAGCGACACATCGAGGAGTTCCTCTCGGAGGGGGACAAGGTCAAAATCACGGTCCGGTTCAGGGGCCGGGAGATCGTCCACCCCGAGATGGCCCAGAAGCTCCTCCAGCGTATCGCGACGGAAGTCGTCCAGAAGGGAAAAATCGAGCGGGCGCCGTCCATGGAGGCCAGAACCATGGTCATGTTGCTGACGCCCATTAAGAAGTCGTAGGAATAACCTAGGAGTTGCGCCATGCCCAAGATGAAAACGCACCGCGCCTCGGCCAAGCGCTTCAAAGCCACGGCCACGGGCGAATTTAAGCGGTTCAAGGCGTTCCACCGCCACATTCTCACGTCCAAGGACCGCAAGCGGAAAAACCGCCTCCAAGCCGCCGACACGGTGGACAAGGCCGACCACGCCAAGGTGAAACGGCTCCTTCCCTACGCTTAAGGACCGGCGCTTGCCCGCAAGCGCGTAGAAATCGGCGCTCCATCTGGAGGCGCCTTAGGAGATGACCCGATGCCTAGAGTCCGCCGCGGCCACCACAAAGTGGAGCGCCGCAAGAAGCTGATGAAGCTTGCCAAGGGCTACTTCGGCTCCAAGCACCGCCTGTACAGGACGGTCAAGGAGCAGGTGGAGCGCTCGCTCAACTTTGCCTTCGCGGGCCGGAAGGTCCGCAAAATCGATTTCCGCCGCCTCTGGATCACCCGCATCAACGCGGGATGCCGCCAGAACGGCATGAGCTACAGCCGGTTCATGGATGGCCTCAAGAAAGCCGACATCACGCTCAACCGGAAGTCGCTCGCGGAGATCGCTCGCACCGACGCGGCCGCCTTTGCGGTCCTTTGCGAGACCGCCAAGAAGGCCATCGCGTAAGCCGATTCGGAAGACCGAAACCCAAGGGGTGCCGAGGGGGAAACCGCCCGGCACCCCGTTTCGCGTCCCCGGACAGCCTCCCGCTCCCCGCTCCCCTTCTTTCCACCTTCCGCCTTTTCCTTTTCCCCTTTATACTAATGCCATGAGCCTGCTCGGTGACTTCGCCACCATGCCGCTGCCCGACCTCCTCCAGTGGATGGCCATCAGCCAGAAGACGGGGATCCTCCTCCTGCAGCGCCGGGACATCGTGAAGGAAATTTACTTCCGCCTGGGCAAGATCGTGGCTTCGGCCAGCAACGACCCGCGCGAATACTTCGGGCAGTTTCTTCTCTCCTACGGCAAAATCGCCGAGGAAGACCTCATGCGGGCTTTCCAGAAACAAGGAGACACGGGCATCAAGCTGGGCCGGCTCCTGGTCATGGACGGCCTCCTCCAGGAGGACGAAGTGCAGCGATTCCTCCGCATCAAAGCAGAGGAAACCATCTACGACCTCTTCCTTTGGGAGGAGGGCTCGTTCAAGTTCTACAACGACGCGCCGGCCCAGGAAACCCACGTGGCCATCGAAATGGACGTGACCTCCATTCTGATGGAAGGCACCCGCCGCTCGGACGAATGGGCGCGCATCAGGAACATCTTCCCCTCCTCCGAAGCGGTGCTCCGCATCCTGCCCGAAGCCCTCACGAGGTCCATCCTCTCGGACCCGCTCTACAACCGCATGGTGCAGCTCCTCGAAAGCCCAAGGCGCATCAGCGACCTGTGCCTCATGTTTCACGCCTCCGACTTCGCCGTGAGCAAGACCCTCTACGATATGTACAGGATGGGCATCGTGGAGGTGCTCGACGTGCCGCCCCCGCCGCGGCCCTCCGAGGTCCTCCTCGAAGAGCAGGGCCGGAGCCTGGCCAACAACGGGTTGAAGCAGTTCAACGCCGGCGAATTCGAGCAGGCCATCGAGACCTTCAAGCAGGTCCTCCTCCTCCAGCCCGGCCACGCTCTGGCGAACTCCATGATTTCCAAAGCCTACAAAGAGATCAAGGCGAGCCTCGTGACGGACGAATTCTCCATCGAGCACCTGCCCTACCTCCGCCGGTCCCTCGGCGATCTGAACGAGCTCTCCTTCACGCCCCAGGAGAACTACATCCTGAACCGCATCAACGGGATGACTTCCGTGCAATCCATCATCCGCATCTCCCCCATCCAGGAAATCCAGGCGCTGATGATTTTCAAGAAACTCGCCAAGGAGGGGCTGATCGCCTTTCTTCCCCCGCAGGGCGAGGGCCGCCCCCTTTAGCAGATTGCGAAGGCGCGCTCTCTGAAAGCCACTCCATCCTTACTCCCATAGCAATTTCAGGACCGCTTCTGGTGCGAGTATGTATTCACACCCCTGTTGACAAGGGGCCGCGCGCCGCCCTATCCTGGACGTGTCGTGCGCCGGAGCGCACTCACACCACCGAGGGGAGGAGAGGGATGCATTCCGTTCAGACGATCCTGTTCTGGGTCTTCGTCATCGGCTCGCTGGCTCTGTTCGCCAATACCGCCCAGCGCCGCATCGGCGCCCTCCTGGCGGGCCTCCCGGACCACCGCTTCGACCATCCCTGGACCCGGCTCAAAGGTCTCCTTCTCTACGCCTTCGTGCAAAAACGGATGGTACGCGACCGCTACGCGGGCTTCTTCCACCTACTCATCTTCTGGGGTTTCTGCGTCCTCGGCCTCCGTTCCCTGGGCCTCGTGGCCGAAGGCCTCTTCCCCTCCTTCCACATGACCGAAGCCCTGGGCCCCTGGGGTCTGGGCTACCAGCTCACGAAGGACGTCTTCGAGATCCTGGTCATCGTGGGCATCGGCATGGCCATGCTCCGGCGGGTCTTTTTCCGTCCGGCCCGGCTGGATAACTCTCCGGATGCGTGGGCCACCCTGAGCCTGATCGGCGGCCTCATGGTGACGGACCTGCTGGCGGACGGAGCCTATATCGTCCTCCACAAACCCGAATGGGCCTCCTGGTCCCCCGCGGGAGAAGCCGTGGCCGGCCTGCTCTCGGGCATGGCGCCGGCGACGCTCTCCGGCTTCTATATGGCCATGTGGTGGCTGCACCTGGCCATCCTCTTCGGCTTCCTGAACTTCCTGCCCTACTCCAAACACTTCCACGTGCTCACGGCCCTCTTCAACATCTACTTCCGGGAGCTCGAGCCGAACAAGAACATCAAGAAAATGGACCTCGAAGTGGAGCACTTCGGCGCCAACCGCATCCAGGACTACACCTGGAAGCAGATGCTGGACCTCTACACGTGCACCGAGTGCGGACGGTGCAAGGAGGTCTGCCCCACGACCCTCACGGGCAAGCCCCTGCGGCCCAAGAATTACGGCAACGACCTGCGGGATTACCTTTACGCCACGCCGCTGGAACAGATGAAACAGGACAAGCCCGTACCCGAGGACCGGCTCCTCATCGGCGGCCATGTGCCCGAAGGGGCCAAGTGGGAACTCGGCCACGACGAGCCCCCATGGGCCGAAAAGGAGCTGGGCGGCAAAATCAGCCGGGACACGATTTGGGCGTGCACCACGTGCGGCTATTGCGAGTGGGCCTGCCCGCTCCACATCACCTTCGTGGACAAGCTCGTCCAGATGCGGCGCTACCTTACGCTGGAGGAGAGCGACTTCCCCGCGGAGGCCCAGATCGGATTCAAGGGCATGGAGCGCCAGGGCAACCCGTGGAACCTGCCTCAAGCCGACCGGGGCAAATGGGCCGACGGCCTGGACGTACCCATCATGGCCGAGGAGCCCGAAGTGGAGTACCTGTTCTGGGTGGGCTGCGCGGGGGCCTACGACGCCGCCGGACAGAAGGTCTCCGCGGCCCTCGCGAAGCTCCTCAAGGCGGCGGGCGTCAAGTTCGCCATCCTCGGCTCGGAGGAGACCTGCACGGGCGACAGCGCCCGCCGGCTGGGCAACGAGTACCTCTTCCAAACGCTGGCGGAGACCAACATCGAGACCCTCAACGGGTACAAGGTGAAGAACATCGTCACCAACTGCCCCCACTGCCTGAACACGCTGAAAAACGAATATCCGGCCTTCGGAGGAAATTACCAAGTCGTTCACGGCACGGAGCTCGTAGCCAAGCTGGTCGCCGACGGACGCCTGAAACTGACCCAGGAAGTGAAGGCCAGCCTGGCGTATCACGATCCCTGTTACCTGGCGCGGTACAACGGCGTGGTGGAGGCCCCCCGAACCCTGCTCAAGGCCATCCCAGGCGTGAAGCTAACGGAGATCAAACAGCACGGCGAGGCAGCCATGTGCTGCGGCGCGGGAGGCGGACGCATGTGGCTCGAGGAAAAGCTCGGGTCCCGGATCAACCACCTGCGCCTCGAGCAGGCCATGGAAACCAAGGCCGACGGCGTGGCCGTGGCCTGCCCCTTCTGCAACGTCATGCTCAACAACGCGGCTGGCGAAACGGGGCACGAGGGCTTCAACACCACCGACGTGCTCGAACTCGCGGCGCGGGCGGTGCAAGGGTAAAAGCTAGGAAGTTAGAAAGTTAAGAGGTTAGGAAGAAAAACTGAGTAACGAACGTGCCCCGCCTGTCCGGTGGGGCACGTTCGTGTTCGCAGTTTGCCCTTGACTTGCGCTCCTCACTCCTCACTCCTCACTTCTCGCTCCTCACGGGTGCAGCGGTCCCGGGCGGTAGGGAGTGTACTGTGGATCCCACTGGGCTCTGGCGATGAGCCGTTCATAGGTGCTGTCGTCCACCAGCCGGCCCAGGCCCGAATCGCGCGCCTCGATGGCCACGGCCTTGGCAACGGCGGCGGATACGCGCCGAATGTCCTTCATCTCCGGCAGGAGCTTGCCCTGGGCCTCCTGCTCGGGCGTGATGAGAGCGCTGATGGCCCGGCTCCCGGCAAGGAACATGGCGTCCGTCACCTTCGTCGCCTTGGCCACCAGGGCCCCGAGTCCCAGGCCTGGGAAGATATACATGTTGTTGCACTGGGAGGCGTAGAGGGTCCGGCCTTTCCATTCCAGGGGATCGAAGGGGCTTCCCGTGGCCATGAGGCCCCGCCCGTCCGTGGCCTGGGCCACTTCCATGGGGGTGCACTCGGTCTTGGCCGTGGGGTTGGACAGGGCCAGGACGATGGGGCGCTCCGTGTGTTTGGCCACCTCGGCGAGAATCGCTGGACTGAAGAGGCCGCGCTTGGCCGTGACGCCGATGAGCACCGTGGGTTTGGCGTTGCGAACCACGTCCTGAAGGGTGATGGTGCCGGGGGCGTCGAGGGTCCAGCCCTCCACGGAGGCGCGGTGCTGGGCGAAGGGCCTCTGCGGGCCTTCCAGTTTGGGGTCGTCCTCCATCAGGAGGCCCTGCTGCTCCACGGCGAAGATGCGCGCCCGGATGTCCTCCTCGGAGAGGCCTTCCTGCTTCAGGGCTGCGCGGATGTTCAGCCCTATGCCCGTGCCCGCTTGGCCCAAGCCCACGATGACGTACCGCTGCTCCTTGAAGGAGCTCTTCTTGATGCGCATGGCCGTCATGAGCACGCTCAGGGCCGTGGCACCCGTCCCTTGAATGTCGTCGTTGAAGGAAGGAATGCGGCTCCGGTAGCGCTCCAGGTTCTTGAAGGCCGTCTGCTTGGCGAAGTCCTCCCACTGCAGGAGGGCGTCCGGGAAGTTTCGGCGGATCCCCAGGACGAACTTCTCGATGAAATCTTCATACTCCGCGCCCCTCAGGCGCGGATGCCGGTAGCCCAGGTACAGCGGGTCCTTGAGGAGGCGCTCGTTGTTCGTCCCCACATCCAGGGACATGGGCAGGCAAACGGCGGGGTGGAGCCCGCCGGCGGCCACGTAGAGGCTCACCTTGCCCACGGGAATGCCCATGCCGTCCGATCCAAGGTCGCCCAGGCCGAGGATCCTTTCGCCGTCCGTAACGACGATGAGGTTCACCTGAGGCAGAGAGACGCTCTGGAGGATGTGGTCGATGTTGGCGATGTTCTCGGGATTGATGTAGATGCCCCTGAAGCGCCGCTGAATGTGGCTGAGCTGGAGGCAGGCCTGGCCCACCGTAGGCGTGTAAACGACGGGAACCATCTCGGGCAGGTTGTCCACGAGAAGCCTGTAGAAGAGCGGTTCGCTCCGGTCCTGGAGCCCGATGAGAAAGAGATAGCGCTCCAAATCGTCGGGCTTGCGCCTGTAGGACTCCAGGCCGCGCTCGAGCTGCGAGTCCATGGAGGACACCCCCGACCGCAGCAGGCCGTCCAGGTCCAGGCTCAACCTCTCCTCCGGCGTGAAAGCCGAACCCTTGTTGAGATGGGGATCGTTCATGAGGGCGCGGCCGCGGAGATAAACCTCGTAATAGTCTTCTCCCGTCAGGGGGTCGACTTTGATCGAAAACGTTTTCATAACCCCTCCTAAAAAAAGGCAGGCCGAAGTATACGCCGAATTGGTGCTTCTTCCGAGGGACCCGGCCGGATCGCCCAGCCCATTCCCTCTGGATGGGCCCTTTCACCCAACGCCCGCCTCCCCTTCGCCGGGCGGGAATGGCCGGCGCGCGCAGGCGGTTTGGCCAAATGGAGGAGGGCTCCTTGAAATTCCCCCTGAGCCTGGAAGCGGCCCTCGGCGTCTCCCTCCTGGCCTTGACGGCCCTCTCGGGGCCGTGGGCTCAAAGCGGCGATAAGGAGTCCCCCGTGGTCCAGGCAGAACTCAAGGCCGGCATGCCGGCACCCGATTTCACGGCCCCTTCCTCCGAAGGTGGGACCGTCTCCCTCCACGACTTCAAAGGGAAGGTCGTCGTTCTCTATTTCTACCCCAAGGACAACACGCCTCACTGCACCAAGGAGGCGTGCTCCTTCCGGGACGGCCAGGCCCAACTTCGGACCTTGGGAGCCGTCGTCCTCGGCGTCAGCAAGGACTCGCTGGACTCGCATCACGCCTTCACAGAGAAGTACCGTTTGAACTTCCCGCTCCTCTCCGATCCCGACGGCAAGATCATCACCGAATACGGATCGTGGAAGAAGGGAAGCCTTTTCGGCAAGACGGCCCTGGGCCTCGACCGATCCACCTTCGTCATCGACCGCGAGGGGATCATCCGGAAGATCTGGCGCGGCGTGGACGTGAGCAACCACGAGGCCGAGGTCCTGGCCTTCGTGAAAACGCTGACGGGCTCACCCTCCTAACGGCGCCTCCTCGGCACTCCAAGGCGCTCGGTGGCCCCTTAGCTGGATGGGGCGATAGGTTTTTTGCGCCACAGGGCCGTGACCACCCCCGCGAGCACGAACAAGGCCCCAAGATAGAAGCGCGGCCCTGGAATCTCGGCGAAGAGCACGGCGGCCAGCGCGGTGGAAACTACCGGTTCCACCAGGATGGACAGGTTGACGCGGTAGGACTCCATGTGACGGATGGCGTAGTTGACGAGGCTGTGTCCCAGAACCGACGGGAAGAGGGCCAGGAGGCCGAACATGATCCAGGTCCGGCCATCGAACCCCGTCATGGGCTCTCCCGCGAAGACCGCCGCGAGACCCAGGAAGAACGCCGAGGCGGCATAGACGGTGAACAGGTAGTGAAGGAGCGGCAGACGCCGGCGCAGGTGGCGCCCCACGGTGAGGTAGGCGGCGGCGGCGAGGCCTGAAACCAACGCCAGACCGTCGCCCATGAGGTTTGCCGAGCCACGGCCCCCATCCCCCCATGCGATGAGGGCCACCCCGGCGAGCGCCACGGCGATGGCGAAGATCCCTTTGCGGGGTACGGCCTCCTTCAAGAAGAAGTACCCGAGCACGGCGGCCCAGACGGGCTGGATGGACATGACCAGAAGGGCCGAGGCCACCGTGGTGAGCTGGACGGCCCCGATCCAACACGCGAAGTGGAGCCCGAGGATGGCCCCCGAACCGAGGGTGTAGGGCAGCAGGCGCTTCTGCACCCCGCCCTCCCAGGGCTCCTGCCTGAGCCTGAGCAGAATCACCGGCAGGAGCACCACGGAGGCCATGAGTTCCCGGTAGAAGCCGATGACCAGGGCGGGAGCGGCGCAGTACCGGACGAGGATGGAGGCGAAGGAGATGCTCGCGAGCCCGAGCGCCAGCAGCCACCTGGCCTTCCCGGGCCCGGAGGCGCTCACGGACCGTCCTGGGAGCCCGCGCACGAGGGACAAACCGATTCGGTCCCGCCCAAAGCCCTCGGGGTTTCGCGCGAGATGCGATGATCGGGGCAGACGATCCGTCCGCAGGCCGCGCAGATTCCCTTGAGATCCGGCTCGAAGGCGGCCTCGCACAGGTCGCACCGCCAGGGCTGGACGTTGCCCTGCAGCGTGAATTTGTCGCTTTGAAGTCCCATGGACGGAGCCTCCTGAAGGATAGTGTAGCGAGCCGTGATCCCCGGAACAACCGGGGAGGCCTGCCTGAGAAGCATCGGTATGGTATTCTGAGAAAGGAGGCAGT
>JAKAKG010000059.1 GCA_021813555.1 Acidobacteriota bacterium | reverse complement strand
CGCGAACCCCTGCCCCTCTCATCGCAAACAGAGGAGCCCGCAAGCTGAAGAGTCAAGGAAGAGCGTGTCCTAATCACCCAGTCACCTAGTCACCTAGTCACCCTACTGCCTATTGCCTACTGCCTACTGCCTATTGCCTACTGCCTATTGCCTACTGCCCAACTCACCAATCCGCGTACTTCGTCCCGTCGGCGGCCACTTTGTCGGAGGCCGAGTGGACGTCGAAGATGCCGCCCGACTGCTCGCCCTCCGTGGGTTCGAGCTGGCCGGGATCGCCTCCCGTGTAGGGCACGGCCACCCAGTCCGATTTCTCCGTGATGGGGTCCACGGGCAGGCGCCGCATGTAGCCCGCCGACACCAGTTCGCTCAGAGAGTCGGGGTACTTTCCCTTGTCGGCGTAATATTGGTCGATGACGTCGCGGATGGTGAAGAGGTTCTGCCTGAGCACCGTCTCCCGCGCCCGCAAAACCATGTTGCGGTAGGTAGGCACCGCCATGCTCACGAGAATGCCCAGAATGGCCACCACGACCATGAGCTCGATGAGGGTGAAGCCCTTCTGCGAGCGAAGGCGCGGTTCCCGGGATGAGGGGATGAGGAAATGCGGAGATGAGGGAAAGGACGCCGGCGCCGCTTCCTGGGTGCAGGGCCGGAGGACGGCATCGCTGCTCCCCATCTCGGAATCCCCTGACCTCCTCATGTCGGAATCCCCTGATCTCCTCATCCCGGCCATGTCCGATCTGCTCATCTCGGCCCTCTCACCATTCATTGTAGTGCGTCCTGCCGTCGAGGGCGGTGGCCGTGCTCTCGGTGTAGACATCGTAGACGTTGTCCCCGCCCCATGACGTGGAATCGGGGTCGTCTCGGGTCGAGCGCAGGCCCCACTCCGTCGTGCCCGTCATGGGATCCACGGGAATCCTCCGGAGGAATCGCACCTTTTTCCCCGTGGGATCGCCCGCCAGAGGGACCCCTTTGGTGAGCTCCTCCATGTCCTTTGGGTAGAGATCCTGGGTCACGTCGGTCTGCGTGATGAGCCCTTGCAGCGCATAGCGGTGGTACTCGTCGATGGCCCTGCGCATCTCGCGCAGGTCCCGGCGCAGCTCCACCTCCTTCACCCGGCGGTCCATGATCTGTCCCGCGGGCACGGCCACCAGGGCCAGAATGGCGATGAGCGCCACGGCGAGGCCCACCTCAAAGAGGGAGATGCCCCGCTCGCGGCGTGGGAAACCTTTAGCCACCACTGCCTCCCGTGCCCGCTGGCTTCGCCGCTGGCACCGCGGGCGCCGCGCCGGCGCCGTCGGCCACCGTCACGGTGGCGGACATGGGCGGCAGCGTCGCGCTTAGCCCCGTGGAGCCCGTGGCCGTAGCCACGCCAAAATTGATGTTCGCCTGGCCCGGTTTCACGGCGGTGAACCGCACACGGGCCAAGAGCCCCGATCCCGCAGCGCCGCCGCTGGCGCGTCCCGTATCCATCACCGCGAATCCCGGGCGCCGTTCATCCGCCACGAAGCTCGTGCCGGTGCCGCCCAGCTTGAGGAAGGTGCCTTCATCAGCGCCCTGGAACTTCAGCACGTCGCTCGGATAGTCCATTTCGAGGTGCATGTTCTTGACGTCCTGCGCGCCCACCGCCACCAGGTTGAGGAGGACAGTCTCACCGGGCTTCACCGTCAGGTTCGTGGGGCTCAGCATGAGGCGGACGCTGGTCCCCGCTATGGCGGTGCTCTTGGCGGAATCTTCGGCGGGTGCGCTGGTGCCGGTGCTCGCCTTGGCGTCGGGCACAGCCTGTCCCTTATCCTGAGGTTTGACATCGGGTACGGCCTGGCCCTTGTCCACGGGTTTGGGCGTGGCCGCCGCCGGCTGGCCCTGAACGGGCTTAAAGGGCGAGGGCCCCCAGGCGGAGCCCGCCTCGCCTCCCAGCTTGGGATTGTCCGCGGTTCCTACCCACAGAGGTTTGAGATCCGTCTCCGTGATGTTGGGCATGCGGATGATGTGGGGCGTGAGGAGCATCACCACATCGGTGGACTTTTTATCGTCCTGGGTCTGTGAAAAGAGCCGGCGGAGAATGGGGATCTCGGAGAGGCCCGGCGTCCCGTTGAGGGACCTCCTGGTCTCATTGTCAATGAGGCCGGCCATCAGACTGGTCTCCCCGTCCTCCAACCGGATTACGCTGTTGCTCTCCCGCGTGCCGATGATGGGCTGGGCCGGATTTGTAGCCGTGCCGGCCCCCACGGAGCCCGAGATGGAGGACACGTCCACCTTCAGCTTGATGGTGATTTCGCGGTTATGGTGGACTTTAGGTTCGATCTCGATCTTCACGCCGATGTCCTGGTAGGTGTAAGAGGTGATGGGCGTGTAGTTCGTGGTGGCCGTGGTGGTGGCGTAGGTGTTGGCCGTGGGAATAGGGTACTTGTCGCCGATGTGCACCATCGCCTTCTGGCCCTCCATGACCCTCAGTTGCGGCTTGGCGAGGATCTGAGAGCTGCCGCTGGTGAGAAGCATTTCGGCGAGCAGGTTGGGGATGGGATAGATATAGAGGCCGTGGCTCAGGGTCCGCCCCAGTTCGTTGAGGGGAATGGGCGGCCCGGAGCCTATGCCCGTGATGTTCCCCGAAGTGTCCTTGGTGAGGTTGTGGCCTGGGCCGATGGTGAAGTTGCCCGTGGAGAGATTGATGCCAAGCTGGCGCGTGAGGTTGCTGTCCACTTCCAGCAGTTCCACGTCCACGACGACTTCACCTTTGCTCTTGTCGTTGTCCTCGATGATGTGCTGGGCGATGGCCACCACCTCCGGGCTGTCCTGGATGGTGATGGAGTTCAGGTCCTGGTTCATGGCCATCTTCCGGGCCTGAAGGATGGACCGGACGAGCTGAAAGACGTCCTTGGCATCGGCGTTGGAAAGATAGAACGTGCGGATGACCTGGTCCGTGTACTCGTCTCGCTTCTGCTTGTTGTCGGGCACGATGATGAGGGTGTGCGGGTCCAGCACCTTGAAGAAGTGCTTGGACTGCATCATGAGGTAATCCATGACCTGCGCCAGGTCCACCTTGGCGAAGTCCACGGTGACCCGCTTGTTCAAATCCGCTTTTTCGTCGTAGAGGAAGTTGATGCCGCTGGCCTTGGAGACCGCGTCCAAAATGGTCTTGATGGGCGTGTCGGTGAACTTGAGGACGATGGGAATGTTGGACGCCGGATCGAGCTGGGGAACCCCCAAGTCGTTCTGGCTCTCCTTCTTCATCTGGTCGATGGACAATTCGTGCGCGCGGTCCTGCGTTTCCTTGTGGGCGGCCAAGTCCAGAACTTTCTGCAGCGTATCCTTCGCATACTGGTTGCTCGGGTCGATTGCCAGCGCTTTCTCCAGTTCCATGGCGGCCGTCGTGTAGTCCTGGCGGCCGAGGGCGGTGTGAGCCTTGTCCATGTGCCACTGGGAGGCCTTCAGTTTCGCCCGGATCATGTGCGTCTTGTACTTCACGTTCCTCGGATTTTCCCTCACGGCCTCATCGAAGTTCTTGACCGCGTCGTCGTAGTTGCCTTGGTCGAGGTAATACATGCCTCGGTGGTAGGAGGAGGAGCCGCAGGCCAAGGTGAAGACCAGCAGACCCAGACAGGCCGTTCGAGCGAGGTTCTTAGGGTTCACCTTACTTACCTCCCGCGGTCAAAGGAATCCTCTGAGTTTGCGCGAAGCCTTGGAAGCCGATCTCTGCGGACTCGTACCCGATGCTCACGATTTTAAACCTGGCCTGCACGGCATCTCCCTTTTTGGCGAGGAAGAGGCCGGGGCCGAAGAAGACGCCGATACGGTCCTCCGGGGATCCGAGGTATCCGATAAACTGGAAGGGGATGGCGGGCGGCTGGGGCGGCGGCGGCGGCAGGGGGGGCCCCTGCCACTTCAACCGGGCCTCTTGCGCCTTCTTGGCGGCGTCCTGCGCCTTCTGAGCGGTTTCTTCCGCTTGGCGGCGCCGCTCGGCCACGAGGGCGGGGTCTTCCTCGACGGCAAAGAGGTTCCGCGGGGGCACGCCGTTGTCATCGGGAGCCGGAACGCTACGGGGCGGCAAGGCTCCCGTCTTGGCCTTTCCTTTCTCTCCGGTATCAGGGGCGGTCCCTTCCTCGGATGCCGGCTGGGGCATGGGAATTCCGTCCAGCGAGAGCACGGGGATCTGGCCCAGCTTGAGGGCGGCCCGCACGGGCTTTTTGGCCCGCGAGGTTTGGTCTCCGCCCCGCGTCTCGCCCGATTCGGGGTCGAAGCCCGAACTGGGGGCGGGCCCGGCGCCCCCGCCGCACCGGGCGGCCGAGACGAGGGAGGCGATCAAGAGAATTGAAAGGAGGAGGGATCGCGAAGTCACGCCTTCTTCCCTCCCTTCTGCTCCTGGTCCTTCACGTCCTGCTCCGTGGCTACGAAGTACGTGTCCACCGTGAACGTTCCCTGAATGAGCGCGCTGCCCTGGGATGAGGTATTGAGGTTCATGTCGCTGACGATGAGGAACTGGGGGCTGTCCTGGATGTCCTGCAAGAAGCCCTTGAGTTCCTGGTAGGGGCCCGTGACCGCCAGGCCGATGCTGACCTTCAGGTAGCGGTGCCCCCAAGCCGCGCGGTCGTCTCCCGGGAAGAGCGAGTAGCCGTAAGAAAAGCTGTCCAATTTCAGGTTCCGGGCGTTGGCGAAGGACAGGAGGGCCTTCTGAACCTCCACGAGCCTCTGGCCCTTGGTCAGAAGAACCTTCCCCGTCAGGTCCCCCACCACCTGCCGATCCGTCTTCACGTCTTCGACCCCCGCCGTGACGTCCTTGTCCCGCGCCACCATTTCGGCGATCTTGGTCCGGTTCTCGGCGACGGTGGCCTTGACGGTCTTGGCAAAGTGGTCGAGCCGGGAGACGGCCGTGAAATACAAGACCAGGTTCAGGGCCACCACGGCCAACCCTCCCCCCAGGATGAGGGGGAGGTTTTTGTAAACGGTTCGCTCAAGACGCATGGCGGACCTCCGGCACGTAGACGCAGGTGATGCTGAAGTTGGTCAGGGGGCTGCCGGGATCCCGCTGCTCGTTCGTGATCTGGACTTCCTTGAAACGGGGGCTGGCGAAGAGGTTCATTTCGAATTGCAGCATCTCGCTCCTGGGGTTCGCCATCCCCCGCAGGTTCACCTGGACGAGGCCGTCCTTGGTGATCCGGGGGCTCACGTTCTGAAGCTGGACCCCGAAGGCCTTGACGCTCTCGAGATCCTGAAGGAACGTGATCCACGAGAACCGCTTGTCCTGGAGAAGGCCCGACACGTAGGTGGCCTCCTCCGCGAAGGATGCCACGGCCCCGCTCTGCAGCTGCCTCTCCTTTTCGGCCATGTCCTTGCCCAGGTCCTGGAGTTTGGTTTCCTGGCCCTTGAGTTCCTCGCGCTGGGCACGGTATTCCCGGCCCAGCACCACGAAGGAACCGAGGTTGAAGACGGTCAGAAGGAGCGCCGCCCCCAGGGCCGCCGAAACGGCCGCGAGGGGAACCGCACGGTTCACGAAGGGCTCGCTGGCGAGGTTGACCGAGAGGCGCTTCATGTCAGTCGCCCTCCATGAGCGCCACCAGGGGAAGCCAGGGCGATCCCCAGCCGCCGGTTCCCGAATGCTCCGCCACCAGATCCGTGACGGGAACGTCCTCCTCAAGTACGCCCTCCAGAGGGAGCGGGAGGGACTCGGGATGCTTGCGCACGAGCACCTTCTGCAGCTTGCCGAAACCCAGCTTCTCTCTGTGGTACGCCATGGTCAGGCGCAGTTCCTGTTCGATGCGCCCGTCGCCCCCCTCGTCGGGAGCCGTCTCCTTGCACCGGAAGAAGACCGGCTGGCCCCCATCCGTGAAGAGGAAGGAGAGGTACGTGGGCGTCCGGTTCAGGAGGAGAGCGGGACCTTCTTCGGGCAGCAGGCCCGCGGCGAGGGCGAGGTTGTGGAGCTGCGCGCTGGCGGCGCCCACGTAGCCCACTTCGCAGCCCGCCGACGCGAAAGCGCGCTCCAGCGCCTGCACCGCCTCTTCCTGCGAGAGGGCGAGCCACAGCGTCACGGACCCCGGGGCCTTCTGGATCACCTCGTAGCGCAGCCTCAGGGTTTCCACGGGCACATTGAGGGTCTTGCGCAAATGCCAGAGGATGACCTGGTTGCGCTCCTCCTCATGGCGAGGGAAATCGGTGAGGGTGAGCACCTGCATGCGGAAGAAAGGATCTCCCAGGATCAGGGAGAGGCGCTTGGGCCGGCCCAGGCGCGTCAGGAGAGCGTCCGCGAGGCGTCCGCCGCCCTCGCCGGGGATGAGGGCCTCCACCACCGCATCCATGGTCTCCTCGTGCTTCACGAGGGGCTGGAATCCCTTGCCCGCCTTGTTTACCCGCAGGGCAAGGACGGAGGGCGACTCCAGGAGCACCGCCACGGGCGGCAGCGATGGACGGAACCGTTGGAGCATCGTCAGCATGGGAGGCTTCCTAGGTTGGCATCATGGCAAGACGCGACCAGGCGATGAAGCAGGGCGCCGACAACCGGCCAGCTCTCGCGCTGCCTCGTTCTTCGTTTGCGTCTCTCGTTTTGTTCAATCACGTCTCGCGTCCCCCGTTTACACCCGGCGAACCACCGTTCAGGTCTTTTCACTTTTCACTTTTCACTATTCACTATCTATGCGTCTCCTCGACGAAGGTGACCTTGTTGATCTCCTTGAGGGTCGTCTTACCCATGAGGAACTGGTGGACGGCCGACTCCCGCAAGGTCATCATGCCCTCCTCCCGGGCGGCCTTCTTGATCTCGCTGGCGGGCTTGCGGTCCAGGATGAGCTCGCGGATGTGGTCGCTCAGCTCCAGCAGCTCGGAAATGGCCATCCGCCCCCTGAACCCGGTGCCGTTGCAGTCCAGGCAGCCCTTGCCCTCGAAGAGCTCGGCGGCCGCCGCCTGGTCTACGGGGATGTGGCTCTCCGCGATGACTTCCGTGGGATAGGTGATCCTCTCCGAGCAGTTCGGGCATATTTTGCGGACGAGGCGCTGGGCCAGGACGCAGTTGAGGGCGGAGACGAAATTGTAGGGCTCCACGTTCATGTTCAGAAACCGGCCCAGCACGTCCACCACGTTGTTGGCGTGGACCGTGGTGAATACCAGGTGGCCCGTGAGCGCCGACTGGATGGCGATGTTGGCCGTCTCCTCGTCGCGGATCTCGCCCACCATGATCTTGTCCGGGTCGTGGCGCAGGATGGAGCGCAGGCCCCGGGCGAAGGTGAGGCCCTTCTTTTCGTTCACGGGAATCTGGGTGATGCCGCGGAGCTGATACTCTACCGGGTCTTCGATGGTGATCATCTTGTATTCCGAGGACTGGATCTCGCTCAGGACCGCGTACAGCGTCGTGGTCTTGCCGGAGCCCGTGGGCCCGGTCACCAGGAGCATCCCGTAGGGTTCGGCGGCGTGGCGGCGGATGAGGCGCTTCACCTCCGGCTGGAAGCCCAACACGTCCAGGTTGAGCTGCTTGAACTCCTCGCTGGTGGATTCCTTGTCCAGGATTCGGATGACGCAGTCCTCGCCGTGGATGGTGGGGATGATGCTCACGCGAAAGTCCACGGTCTTGCCCTTCACCTTCAGCTTGAAGCGGCCGTCCTGCGGGATGCGCTTCTCGGCGATGTCCAGCTCCGCCATGACCTTGATACGGGAGATGATGGTGGCGTGAAACCGCTTGTCGATGGGGTCCATGGCGGGATAGAGGACGCCGTCGATGCGGTACTTGATCATCACCTCGTTGTCCCGGGTTTCCACGTGGACGTCGCTGGCCCTCCGCTGGAGGGCGTTGAAGACCGTGTAGTCCACGAGCTTGATGATGGGGCTCGTGTCGGCGGAGAGCTTGTCGATGGAGACCACTTCCTCGCCGCCCTCTTCGGCGTCCTCCCGGACGATCTGCAGGCGGAAATCCTCGCTCACCTCTTCCAGGACCCGCTGGCTGGATTCGGACTTCTTTAGCACCTCCTGGATCTCGCTGCGTATGCCCACGTGAAGCCTCACGGGGCGCTTGAGGAAGACCTCGAGCTCGTCCACCATGGTCACGTCCGAGGGATCGGCGGCCACGATGGCGAGGGACCCGCCTTCGTCGCGATAGGGGATGAAATTGAACCTGAACATAAGCTCCACAGGAATGGACAGGAAGAGGTCCGGATCCACGCGGAAGCCTTGCAGGGACACGAAGGGAAGGTGCAACACTTCCGCGAGGCGCCTGGCGTTCTTCTCCTCGTTGAGCAGTTCGCCTTCCGACGGAAGGTTCGCCATGATGTCGCTAGGTGTGGATGCCATCGTCGTCAACTCCGATCGAGCGTAGAACCTTGAATGTCAGCCAGCGCATGTCAAATTCAGAATTCCGATTTCCGAATTCCGAATTCCGATTTCCGACTTGCCCTTCCCCACCCTCAGTTCCCTACCAGGTTGTACATGCTGAAGAGGGGCATGTAAACCGAGAGGACCACCACCGCGATGACCACCGCCATGACCAGGAGGAGCATGGGCTCCAGCAGGGCCACGAAGCGCTCCACGGCGGTGCTCAGCTCCTCATCGTAGAACTGGCTCACCTGGTCGAGCATTTCAGCCAGAGAACCTGTGGATTCTCCCACTTCGATCATTTCCACGGCCATGGGCGTCATCATGCGGGTCTTTTCCATGCTCGCCCAGAGGGCTTGGCCCTCCATGACGTGCTGGCGCACCTGCTTGAGCTCCACCTTGTACAGTTCGTTGCTCATGGCCTCGGCCACCACGTCCAGGGCCGACACCACGGGAATGCCGCCGGCCACCAGGGTCCCCAGCGTGCGGCACATCTGGGCGATGTTGTAGCGCTTCACGTTCATGCCGAGCATGGGGATGCGGAGCCTGAGTTTGGCGAGGGCGAAGCGTCCCTCGGGCCGGGAGGCGTAAACCTTGAGCCCCAGGGGAACGCCCACGAGCACCGCCAGGAAGAAGGGCCAGCCGTACTGGAAGACCTTGGACACGCTCAGGACGAACTGGGTGAGGGCGGGAAGTTTGGCCCCCGCGCCCAGAAACAACGTGGAAAACTTGGGCACGATGACGGTCAGCAGGAGGAAGACCAATCCCACGGAAAGGGTCAGCAGGATGATGGGATAGATCATGGCCGAAACGATCTTTTTCTTGATGGCCTGCATGGTGCGGAGGAAAAACAGGTAGCGCTGGATCACCTCCACCAGCTCCCCGCTCCGCTCGCCCGCCGCCACCGTGGCCGAGTAAATGAGGGGAAAGGCGTTCCCGCGATTTTTGAAGGCGTCGCTCAGGCTGGTGCCCCCCTGCACGTCGTCCCTCACGAGCGTGAGCATCTGGTGGAAGAAGCCCTGCCCCTTTCGCGCCAGCAGGAGGTTCAGGGCCGTGAGGACGGGCAGCCCCGCCTTGAGAAGGGCAGAGAACTCCTGGTTGAACGTGACGAAATCTTTGGCCGGAACAGATTTCTTGCGCTGCAACGCCGCCGTGCTGAAGCCCGCGAGGGCGTGCTTCGGCTTGATCGAGAAGACATAATAGCCCTTGTCCTGCAATTGGGCCTTGAGGACGGACTCGGTGGCCGCAACCAGTTCCTGGACCACCAGGTCACCCCCCGTCGTGCCCAGCCGGCAGACAAAGCGCGGCATCAGCGGGCCTCCGGGGGCTGCACTTCGGGCAGGAGGTTGGGCGTGGCTCGGAGCCGAAGGGGCGGCGTCTCCGCCGTGGGATTCACCAGGAGCACCGTGGGGGCCCCCACGGGAAGGACGGCGGCCCCCTGGAGCACGGGTACGCCGGCGTCCGATGGTTCGCGAAGTTTGAGCAGGGCGAGGGACTCCAGGGCGAGGCGGCGCCGGGAGGGATCGTATCCCTGGGCCCTGGCCTCCAGCCTGTAGCCCTTCCCGAGCGCGCAGGCGCCGCCCTTGCCCTCCGTGATGTCCAGGACGCACTCGTAGGTCGCCGTGGGCTTGGCCGATTGGGCCCAGGCGGTCATGTCCACGAATTCGGGAGCGGGCTTGAAAAGGCCCCGGCCGTCGGTCCTGGGCAACACGTCCAGCTGCGCCGCGATGGCAAACCGGCGGGCGGGCGCGTCCAGCTCGGAGAGGAGATGGCGGACCTGGGACAGCCGTCCCGGCTCGTCCTGCACGGTCAGTTGGTTTCGGGCTCCGTCAACCCACACCTGGCCCTGGGGACCCAGTTCCTCGGCCACCCGTGCGGCCACGGAGCGGACATCCCGGTGTTTGAGGACGTAGGTGAGCTTCTCGATCTGCTGCGCCGCGAGCCACAGGGGCACGCTGGCCACGAGCGACCACGCCAGCCACGTTCGAAGCCTCATGTGTGGACCTCCGGTATGACCAGAACCGTCCCGCCGGCGACGGCCAGAGCGTCGCCGGTGGTGGGCGTAAACAGGGGCGAGGAGAGGGTGGGAACGTCGGCCCGCAACGAAGGCCGGCCCCCTTCCGTGCGCGGCAGGAACCAGAAGCTGAACAGGGCCGCCAAAAAGATGGCCGCGGCGGCGGCCCAGGACCAAGCCTTGCGGCGCCGCTCGTGCTTCAGGCGGGCGTCGAGGGCGGCCATGAAGCCATCCCACTCCACCTCGGGACGGCGGGCGTACCTGAGATCCTCGATTCTCATGCCTCAATCCCCAAAGCCGCCAGGGCCTTTTCGAGCTTTCGCCTGGCCTGCATCACTTGGTTGCGCGCGGTGCTTTCGGAGACGTCGAGGGACGAGGCCACCTGCGGGTAGTCCAATCCTTCGATGACCCTCAGGACGAAGGCGGCCCTCTCCTGGGGAGGCAGGGTGGACAGCGCGCGGTGCAGAGCCGCCTCCAGCTCCAGAACTCCCATGGTCTCCTCGATGCCCCCGGGGGCAGGAAGGAAGTCCAGCGTCCCCTCCGCCGCCTGACGGGCTTTCGTCTCCTCGCGCCGCAAGTGATCCAGCGCGCGGTTCACGCAGGTGCGCCTCAGCCAGGCCTCGGGGTTGTCGGGCCCCGAACGCGCGGGAAGGGACCACAAGGCCAAGTACGCGTCCTGCAAAATTTCGTCCGCCAGGGCTTCTCGTCCCACCATCCGCCTCACCGTCCAGAAAAGCCGCTCTCGCGTCGCCTCGACGAGCTTTCGAAAGGCCGCCTCATCACCCTTGTGAGCCGCATGGAGGAGGCCGGCGAGGAACGAGGCCGTCACTCCCCACCTTCTTGCATGACGGATGGCGAGGCATTCTGTCTAGAGCGCCGCCGTAGGATGAGGTAGGCCAGCGCAGCGCCCGCCGCCCCGCAGGCCGCGGCCACCAGAGGCGCCCCCACGGCGAGGGGCCACCCCCACCTTTGCCAAAGAGACCCTGAGGACGCGCCGGCGGGAGCGGCAATGAGCCACCGGCCCAGGCCGTATTCGGCCGCGAGGATGAAGGGCGCCGTGAACGGCTGCCAGATGAGCGTTCCCAAGAAAACGGTCACACGGTTCAACCGGAAAGCGAAAGCGAAGGCCAGTGCCAGGAGGGTTTGGAAGGGCATGACGGGGAGGAAGCCGATGGCCAGGCCGAGCCCCACGGCGGCGGCCGTCCGAAGAGGAGGCTGCCCCGTGCCGGCCAGTTTGCCCCAGGCTTCACGCCAGGAAGTGGTCGTAGCCCGGTTCGGCCAGAGCCTCACGGAGCCCTCCCTCTCGAAGAATCCAAAGGCCGCCCTCGCCCTGGAGGTGCCCCAAAGGATGGACGGGACCCGGCGCCCCTTCCAACTCGTTGACCCTGCCCGGATCCACCGCGAAAAGGAGGATCTGCTCCTCGCCGCCCCGGAGGGCGGTGGCCGTTGCCGCGTGCCTCGGCGCCCCCGCCAAGGCCCGGTCCAGGGGAACCTTGGCCTCCTCCACCTCGGCGCCGCACCGGCTCGATTCGCACACGCGCCTCAGATCCCGTGCGAGCCCGTCCGAGACGTCCATACAGCAGGTGGCCAGGCCGCGTTCCGCCAAGAACAGGCCCATGGCCGTCTGGCTGGGCGGCCTGAAGAAGCGGTCCAGGACCCCCTGCCCCCCTTGAGCCGATGGGCCCGCGGCGTCAAAGGCGATCAGCCGGTCTCCCGATTGGAATCGCTCCAGGGCCGCCGCGGGGCCACCCAGGGTACCCGACACGTAGAGGAGATCACCGGGCTTGCCGCCCGAGCGCAACAGGGGAGGATGCTCCTGGAGGCCGAAGATGGTCACGGCCACGAGGAGGCGCGGGGCTCGGGTCAGGTCCCCGCCCAAGAGGTCCACGCCCTCGTGAAGCGCCAAGCCCCGGATGCCTTCGAGGAGGCCCTCCACGTACGCGTCCTCCAGCGTTTCGGGCCAGCCCAGCGTGAGAAGGAGCCCGTCGGGCGTGGCTCCCATGGCGGCAAGGTCGGACAGGTTGGACGCCAGAGCCTTATACCCCACGGCGGCGGGAGGGGCCCAGTCCAGCTCAAAGTCCACACCCTCCACGAGGATGTCCGTGGACACGGCCCTGCGCGCTGGCGCCAGGACGCAGGCGTCGTCGCCCGGGCCCACGTCGGCCCGGGAGCGACCCCAGAGTGCCCGGATGTGCTCGATCCAGGCCTGCTCGCTTCTGTGGAGGGGAGTCACGAACGGTGGTCTCCGTTCAGGCCGTACTGCTCGATTTTGGCGTTGAGCGTATTGCGGTGCATGCCCAGCTTCCGGGCGGCGCGGCTGCGGTTGCCGTCGCACCCCAACAGGGTGCGTTCGATATAGAGCCGCTCGATCTCGGCCTGGGCTTCCTTCCAGGTGATTCCCGAGCGGACCAAGTCTTCGATCAACTGCCTCAGGTGCCCGTTCAGGCCCGCGTTCTCCGCGAACGGATCACCGAAGGGCAACCGGCTTGCGGCCACCCTTCACCTCCCTCTCTCCCTCGTACCTCGCCGCCGGCGCGCGCCGCTTACTGGACGTCTTTGATCTGGTGCTCGTACCTTTTGGCGATCACCATCATCTGATCCTTGATGGTGAGCTTCTTCTTTTTCACCTCGGCCACGTGCAGTTCTTCGTCGGCGCTTAGGAAGCCCTTCTTGGCCAAGGCGTCCAGTTCCTGCTCGAACTCCTGGTGCTTCTCGTAGAGGCGCCGGAAGTCCGAATCCGTCTTGGCCAGATACTCCCGAACCTGCTGCGTCAACTGCATCGCATCCCTCCCTGGGCCAGCGTTCTATCGAGGCCGCATGCCGATGCGGTCCCAACGGGTCTTTCCAAAAAAGTGTCCCACCTTGTCCGCCAGGCGTCGGACCATGTCCCCCGGCGAGTTCTTGAGGTAATCGTAGTCGCCCTCCTTAAAGGACCACCAGATGATCCAAGCCTTCCCGAGCACCATTCTCTCGTCGAGAGACCCCCAGTAGCGGCTGTCCTCGCTGTTCATGCGGTTGTCGCCCATCATGAACAGGTGGCCCTTGGGGATACGGTAGGGCCCGAAGTAGGACCGCCCCATGACGTCCACCCCCTTGGGGTCCTTCAGGGTCACGTCCACGCGGCCCGGCGAGGTCTCCACGTCGAACATCTCGGGCTGCTGCAGGTAGTCCGGCAGCTCGGGCACCACGGCCGGTAGCTTGGGTGGCTCGACGTACGTCCCCTTGATGTCTGCGTCGAGGAGGGTGTACCCCTCCACGAGCATCTTCCCGTTCACGAAGACGTGGTTGTTCACCACTTGGACGGTGTCTCCGCCTTTGGCGATCACCCGTTTGATGAAGGGAACCTGGGGGTTGCCGGGGAACTTGAAGACCACGATGTCCCCCCGCTTGGGTTCGCGCATGGGCAGAATCGTCCGTTCCCAGCCCCAGAGGGTGGGGCCGTAGATGAACGAGTTCACGAGGAGCCGGTCACCCACAAGGAGCGTGTTCTTCATGGAACCGGAGGGGATGTTGCTGTTCTGAAAAATCCAGGTGCGGGCGAAGAGGACGAAAATGAGGACCACGCAGATGGTCTCCCAATACTCCCTCACCATCCCTTTGGCCGGGACACCGGGACCGTAGGGGGCATGCTCCGCCTTCGCTCTAGCTTTAGCCATGGGCACGTTCTTCCTGATAGGCCTCTCGGACCACCTTGACGGCCTCCCTCGGTCCAGGGACCCGTACAGACCATTCTAGCAGATTCGCGTCCACCGTGCCTAATGCCTCGAACTGGCTGGCCACCTGGGCCCACGCCGGCCCTACCAGAACGAAAGGCCGGGGCGGAACGTGCCCCGCCTTGCGCAGGGCCCACAGGTTGGCCACCTCGGCCATGGTCCCCGCACGGGGTTTCATGGCGATGTAGGCCTCCGCGTAGCCTGGAGTGTCGGGAAGAAGATCGGCTCGGCCAAAAACCGCCACACGTGTCTGCTGCCTCACGCCATGATCATAAGGTGCCCCCGGACGAGAGTCAACCGCCTTCAAGGGAACGCACCCCAATCCCTTGGCAACCCTCCGTTAATTCGGTAAGCTGTTATGGGGAGAGACCATGTCCGATCGGATCCTGGAAGGTTCGCTCCGGGCCATCAGCATGCCGGACCTGCTCACGTTCATCAACCTGATCAAGAAGACGGGCGTTCTAACCCTGCATCAGGGCGAGCGCAGCCAGAAGGTCTTTTGGGAGCACGGGGACATCATCTTCGCCTCCTCCTCCGACCCCGAGGAGTCCCTGGGCGCTTTCCTTGTGCGGCACGGCAGGATCACCCCCGAGCAGAACATGAAATCGGGGCTCATGGTGGAACCGGGCAAGCGCCAGGGCCGGATCCTCGTCCAGATGGGCATCCTGACGCCCAAGGCCCTCTGGTGGGCCGTGAAGAACCAGGTGCTTGAAATCATCTACTCGGTCTTCTCGGTGCACGAGGGGCGATTCTTCTTCGAGGAGACGCCCGAGCCTTACGAGGAGAAAATCAAGCTGTCCACCTCCACGACCAATATCGTGATGGAAGGGATCCGCCGCCTCGACGAGTGGCCCCGCATCAAGGAGATCATCCCCAACGACCGGCTGGTGCCCGCCCTCTCACCTCCTGAGCGGCGGGACAAGACCGTCAAGTTCCTCGGCGCCGAAGAGGACATCCTCGCCTTGGTGGACGGGGAGCGGACCGTGCGGGACATCATCTACCTGTCCAATCTGGAGGAGTTCGAGACCCTGCGGCTCCTCATGGCCTTCGTGCTGGCCCGCTACATACGCATGCCCGAGACGCAATCGGGGGCGGGCGGCGAGGAGGTGGAAGACTCCCTGGCCCTGGAAACCCTGGTGGATGCGTACAACAGGGTCTTCACCCAGATCGGCGCTTACCTGGCCGTTCACATCTCACCCATGGCCGTGGCCGATCTGCTGGAGAGCGCCTTCACGTCAGCCGAATCTCCGATCCTGGAGGGAGTCCACTTCGACGGCGAGGGCCGCCTGGACGCTCACGTCCTCACGGCCAACGTGGCGGAGTTCCACGTAGAGGAGCGCCTCAAGGCCCTCGGCGAAGGCCTCAACCACCTCCTGAGCTTCCTCCTCTTCGAGGCGAGCAAGCACTTGGGCCCCGAGGAGAAGAGCGCCCTCTACAAAAGGGTGTCGGAGCTGTCCAACGCCGGGGCGGGCTGAAGCGCGCCGGGGGCCTGCGAGTCAGCAGGTGCTCCAACCGCCGGCCGCCGGGCGAGTTCGTCCCAGGACCTCATGTAAGACACCTGAGCACGAATTTCGGCCGCGCGAAGGTACGCCGCCGCGAGAAAGGCTCCCTGCTGCAGGACCATGGACGCAAGGGCCCTGCCGCCCGTGGCGAACCCAGGAGCCAGGACCCAGTAGAGGCCCCAGAAGGCGAGAAACCTCCCCGCTCCGAACAGGAGGGTGATCCCCGCCGCGGGCACCACGCGCCGCAGGGAGAAGGCCGTTCCGTTGAGAAGGCTGCGGCCGAACCCTTCCTCCTTCCCGGACAAGGTGTACCGGGCCTGCCCGAAGCCGAGGCTCCCCTTGAAAAGGGCCGCCATGATGAGGAGCGCCGACCCCCATCCCGCCACCAAGCCCCAGACCGCCGCGGACGACGTGCTCCCCTCCACGGCTTTGGCAACGCCCATGAGCGCCATCGCGGGGACCACGGTCACGGCTCCCCACCCTGCGACGTTGAGGGCCAAAACGCCGGCGAAGGGCAACGTGAGCCGGAGGGCCCCTTTCCAGAAGTCCCCCCACGGGTGGCGTGGTTCATCCGACGCCGCGAGACCGTAGGTTCCCGCCGTGAGAACCAGCGCGAAAACCACGTGGAGGAGGATCGTCCAGGGCAGCAGTCCGAACCCCGCCGCCCAGAGCCCCGGCTGATTGAAGGCGAGCTCGCCGAGCAGGTCCGCGCCGCCTCCGGAGGCCAGGCTCAGGGCCTCGGGCGACCCGTCCAGTACCCGGTGGAGGCCCGCCCCGAGAGGTGCCAGGGCCATGGAGCTCAGGAGGAAGGCCTCCAGGTAGAAGAGGGCCGCGCTCAGGGCGCCGCCGCGCCCGCAGAGGAATCCGTTCTTGACCGAGCTCATCCAGCGCATGGGTCCCTCACATCCAATTGAAAAGCATCACGAGCAGCCCCTGGACGACCGTGCGCAGGCGCGCCTTGAGGGCGCGGGCCGGGAGGCCGCCGCCCTCCTTGACCCAGCCGTTATTAAGGCGGCGCAGGTCCAGAGGAACCTTCCCGTCGGGATCCACCACGACCTTCGCCACCTTGGGGCCGTGGTAGCTGAAGGCCGTGTATCGCCCCTGGCCGTCCCACGTCTCCCGCTTGGACGTTCCATCCTCGAAGGCCACCAGGACCTCCACGGGAACCACCAGTTCCCCCTCGCGCTGGATCACGACGGAGGAATCGAAGAGTCGATTCGCCGGCCGTCGGTCCTCCTCCTTGGCCTTGTCCTTCCCCTTGCTCTCCCGGGCTTGATCCGCCGTGCGGGCTTTCTCCGCCAGGCGGGGCGGGGAGACGCTCATGTCGTATCCCTTCAGCGTCTCTTCGGGAAGACTGGTGACCCTGGCCACCTTGAAATCCACCGTGCCCGTGCCGTAGAGCATGGGCCGGAGCAAGGGGCTCAGGTCCCTTCCCGCCGCCTCGCTGGTGATGCGGAGAAAGTCCTCGGTGGTGGGATGGGTAAACTTGGCCTTCATGAAAAAGGCCTTCATCACCTCGTCCATCTTGGGCCTGCCCAGAACTCCCTCCAGGGTCTTGAGGACGAGGACCGGCTTGGCGTAGCTCATGGCGTTGTAAGCGCCGTTGGAGACATACTTCCACGAAGGGAGAACGATGGGGTCCAGGCCGGGGACCCCGATATAGGAGAGGCGCTGCATGGCCACGTCGCCCATCCGCCAGCCCGCGAAGCCGTCCACGATGGAGCGGTTGGGGCTGAACCATTCATCCATCACCCGGGTTTCGTAGTAGGAGTTGATGCCCTCGTCCAGCCAGGCCTCCTCGAACTCGTTGTTGGCCGACATGCCGTACCAGTATTGGTGGCCGAACTCGTGGACCGTGACCATCTCGGGGAAGAGGACGGAGCGCGGGATGAAGGGGTTCGCGTCGGCGGTGATCAGGGTCGGATACTCCATCCCGCCGGCGCCCTCGCCGCCCAGGGGCGGATCCACGACGGTGATCTGGGAGTAGGGATAGGGCCACAGCCACCGGCCGAAGTCGTCCAGCGCCCGCTTCACGGAGGCCATGTAGCGCGGGATATCGCCCCTGTTGATGGGCTGCATGAGGACCCGGATCTTCACCTTGTTCCAGGTCTCTTCGGCCACCACGAAGTTGGGGGAGGCGGTCCAGGCGAAATCGTGCACGTCCTCCGCGTGGAACGACAGGGTCTTGGTGTCCCCCTTGTCCGCCTCCTTCCACAGGACGCCCGTGGCCCCCACCACGTAGGCCTTGGGCACCGTCACCGCCACGTCGTACACGCCGAAATCGGAGAAGAACTCGCTGTTCAGGTGATACTCGTGGCAGTTCCAGCCCCGATCGCCCTGGAAGACGCCCAGCTTGGGAAACCATTGGCCCATCATGTGGAAGGAGCCCAGGTACCCCGCGCGGGCGAAGACTTTGGGGAGCTGGTCCTCGAACGCGATCACGAACTGGGCCTCACCGCCCGGCGGAACCGGCGCGGCCAGCTCCACGCGCATGACCGTGCTATCCTCCCGGGGAAACGTCTGTTTGAGCGGGACCGCCTTGCCCTCTACGATCTGCGCGATGGCCGTGACGCGGCAGTAGCCCCAGCTCTTGTCGTCGAACTGAAACTGCCGGTGCTGGCCTCCCGACTCCTTCATGAAGACGGACTGGCTGTTGACGAACGCGTTGAGGTAGAGGTGGAACCACGCGTCCGTGGCTGGCGCCTGCTGGATGTTGCGCCAGCGGATGCGCTCATCCCCTTTCAAGGCATGCTTCACCGGATCGAGGCTGGCGTCGATGGCGTAATTGGCGTTCCGGGGAGACATGGGGGTTTGGAACAGGACGGGCGGAGACTGAGCCGCCGCAGCCGTGGCCAGGACCGCGCCCAGGACGGCGGCTAGAGAACGTGTGCGCATTCGGCCTCCCGAAGCTGTAGTTTACGATCTGAGGGGTACCAAAGTTTTCCCTCTGAGCCGCAGGGCGGGCAGGGAGCCGCCCACGCCGAAAACCGGCGGCGCGAAGGTGGCCCGCCGCACGATGATCTCCACCCCTGCCTTCACGGCCCGTTCAAGGGCCTTTCCGTAGACCGGATCTTTTTCGTAGGCGGGTCGGAAGAAAGTCCCGTCCTCGCGGTTCACGAGATAGAACATGACCGCCCTGTGCCCCTCCCTCACCACCCGGCGCAGCTCCCTCAGGTGCTTCAGCCCCCGCTCCGTCACCGAGTCGGGAAAGCCGATGCCTCCGTCTGACGAGGGCCACGTGGTGTTCTTCACCTCCACGAAGCAGAGGGGCAGCCCCGCGCCCGAGAGGAGGAAGTCCACCCGGCTGTGAGCGCCGTAAGGAACCTCCGCGCGGACGCCGTCGTAGGCCGTCAGCTCGGGGATAGCGCGTGCCCTCAGCGCCTCCCCCACCAGGAGGTTCGTCCGGTGCGTGTTGATGCCTACCCAGCCCGTGGGCAGCCTCACATACTCCGCCGTGTATTTGAGCCGCCGCGCGGGATTGGAGGCTTGCGTGGCCAGGACCGTCGCCCCTTCCAGCAGGCAGCCCTCCATGCTCCCCGAGTTGGGACAGTGGGCCGTCACCACCGAGCCGTCCTCCAGACGAAGGTCCATCATGAAACGGGCGTACCGTTTGATGAGCTTCCCCTCGATGACGGGCTCGGTGATCACCATGGGCCACCCCGAAGAAGCATACCCCAGGTTCAAGTGGTGGGATGCGGAGATGCCGAAATGCCGAGATGCCGAAATGCCGAAATGCCGAAATGCCGAGATGAGGAGATGCGGGGATGAGGGGATGAGGGGAGGCGCGGAGGAGGGCCGGCAGCGCGGCGCAACTCGTTTCACCCCAAACGAGAGCGTCCGGTTCGGAGCGAAACATCCGAACCGGACGCAGAGTTGAATAGGCGCAAGAAGGAGCGGGGCCTAACCCTTCTTGCCTCCACCGCCGCCCTTGGCGGCTGTGATATAGATATCGATGTAGGTCACGTTGTTGACGGGATCAACTTTGGCGAAGAAGGACTGCTCAGCGGGAGGAACCGCCGGGGGAGGTGGCGTCAGCACGGTGCCTTCCGTAACGAGGATCGTATTCTCGCTGGTCGAGAACGTCAGCCGCCACCAGCCGTCTTTGGCCTCACCCGCTGCCATGATCTGGCGCTTGAGCATCCAGTTGAAACCGTAGATTACCTTGCCTCCGACATTGATCTCGGCGCTGCAGGGTTCGACGCGGACCGTGTGGGCGGCAGTATTGTCCCACTGATGGGCACTGGCGTTCCAGACGTAGCCGCTGCTGTCTGGAGGCACGGCCAGGCTGCCCCCACCGGCCTCCAATTTCTGCAGGGTTAGCCACGCGTTGGTGGAGTAGACCGTGGCATAGTTGGGGGAGGAAGGGTACTCAGTCGGTACAGGCGGATCGGTGCCAGAGGCTCGCGCCCCCCACACTTCATCGACGCCTTTACCACTTGCCCACCACATCTGGAACCCCAGCATGCCCGGCGCGTACGCGAAGGGCACGGTCTCCACTCGGACGACGGAACTGCTGCTCCAAAGGGTAGACTCGATGTCGTCGCTCCAATCAAAGTAGGCCGCCGGCACCGGCACATTCGATTCCACATGTCCGGCCTGCCAGACGCTCAGGGGATCCTTCTGCAGATAGATGCGCGAGATCTCTACTCCTTCGGGTGGGCAACCCAATACGGCAGGGTCGCAGGCCATCTGTAGACCGGTTGTGGGGTCTATCCATCCATACCAGTAGGCTCCCAGGAGGCTGTAATCCGTGCCGGCCGGCGGCTCACGAAAGGATAGAGACGCCCCACCAGCCAAGATCACCGGACATGAGAGGTTGTTGCCAGCCGTTTCAATCTCACCGCCACCGCCGCCCTGGGCCAGAACCGGCATGCTCACAAGCAGAGCGGCCGCCATCAACAAAAGGAAAGAACCGAAACGCGTGCTGGTACTCCAGTGAGTATGTACCATGGTATCAACCTCCCGTTTTCGGCCGGCGTCTTACGCGGAATGACACCCTCCGGCCAAATTGCGCGGCCACGTCACGAACTCTCCCGGCGAAGACAGCGCTACCCGTCAGCCTCCTTCAAATCCACCACCTCCTTTAGAGACAAAAAAACCGGTCACGCCGATAAGCGCGCCGGCCGGTTTCACCTCTGGCTCCTCGGGGGCGAGGTGACCATCTAAGCCCCCGGATCAAAGCCTCCGGGCATGTTTGCCGCGTGTCTTGCCGCCCCGCGCTTGGCCGCACCCGCGGCTCGGTGCCACCCAACCGGCATCCAGCACTCCCCCGCCTGGTGCCGACGCCCTCGCGGCTTTAACCTGAGGTCACTTCAACCGCGGCCCTCCCCTTGCCATCGCGCCGTGGGAACGGCTCCGGCGGAGGAGAAAACGAACCCCCTCGCGCCTGGCCTGCGCTAACGCCTTTGGCTTCTTACACCCTCACGCCTCACCCCAAACCCAACGGAGGCGCGCCTACATGAACGGACCACGAATATGCGGGAAATGTAGGGGCTCAGACAGCCATTGTCAAGCCCGGGTCCGGACGCCGCCGGCTGCCGAGGCGGGTCCGCTCAACTCCCGCGAACGAGGGCTTCGTAGATGGCGCTCTCGCGGCGCTCCATGAGGCGCGACGCCCAAGCCAGGAGCAGGAGATAGAGGACGAGGCCGTAGAGAACCCCGGCCAGCGCCAGAAGGAGCCCCGCTACGGGGCCAGGAGCGTCCGAGAAGGCCAGCCGCCCGAGCAGGAGCGGAAGGAGCGCGATCTCGGTGGCCGCCACCACGGCGACATTCAGCAGCCCGAGCAGAAACATCACGCCGCCCGAAACCTGCGGCATGAGGCGGCGTCCTCGCGGTGCGACGGGCACGGGCATCAGTACGGCCAAGAGATTGGCGAGCCCGAGGTACACGGCACAGGTGGCGAGAGCCGTAAGGACGGTGGCCCCCGCTTCGGCGGGCGGCATGCCCTTCCACACAAAGAACCCCATCGGAACCACGAGCAGGCACAGGAACAGCGCCATGAGGGCCATGTTCTTGCCCGCCAAGACCGCCCACCGAGGCACGGGAGAACCCAGCACCAGGCCAAGGCCGGAGCGCTCGATGGCCAGGTTGTTGGTAGCGAACCGCGAAAGGGCCAAGAGCAGAAACAGAAGAAAACCGAAGTGTTGGAACCAGGCGCCTGCGAAGAGGCCCGACGGCTCGTTGATTATGAACACGACGAAGAACGGTAAGGCCACGATGCTGAGCAGGGACGTCCGCAGCAGGGGGTCTCTGGCCAAGTAGCGCAGGTCCTTGACGAAGAATGGCCATGGAAGGAATCGGTCTACCCTCCTCCGCCCCCTCGCCACGTGCCGATCCACCGCCCGCCCCGCCGGCCGCCGGCCTGACTCCACTGCGCCGCTCTGGGCCAGCCTCATCAGCAGGAGCCGGTCCGCCGCGAAGAGCCCCGCGATCAGCGCCCCCGCCACACCCGCCCTCGGGATGACCGCCCAGCCTCCCACGATCCAGGAAGCCGCCGAAGCGCCGGGCAGGAGGGGCGCCAGCGGCACCAGCACCCGGCCGGCGGCCGAGAGCCAGCCGGGCACGGAGAGAGCGACGCCCTGGGACGAGGCGCCCGCGGCGTGTTGAGCCATGATGTTCTGGAGGAGGATGAGGCCGACGAAGAGCGCGCTCCCCGCCAGCGCCAGCGCTTCCCCGAACCTCCGCGACCGCCGGATGTGAAAGAGAGCATAGTCCAAGGCCATCATGAGGAGGTTGGCCTGCACGAGCCAGATCAGCAGCGCCAGCAGTGCCGCCAGGGCCAGGGCCGGCCGGCCCGCCCACAAGCCGCCCGCGGCGCACCCGGCGAAAAAGCCCAGGCCCGGAAAGCTCGCCGGGCCGGCTATCCGCGCGATCAGTTCGGAGAGCACCATGTCCCGCTGGGTGACCGGGTAGTGGAAGAGGAGACTCACGTCGATGCCTCCCGCCACCGTCTCCGCCATGGAGCCCATCAGGACATAGAACAGGAGAAGCACTCCCGCACCCGCCCACAGCACCAACTCCTGGACCGCCGGCTTGTCCGAAGCCGCCATGGTCATGCCGAATGACACGCCGAAGGCCATCAGGCCTACGAGACTCGCGAGGAGCACCAGAAGGAGCCCGCCCGCCCAGTCCGAGGCGCCGCCCCGTTTCTGCGGCCGCCAGGTGAGCAGAAAATGGAGCCGCACGAGCACGCCCAGCCGTCCGCGGGAGGCGCTCACTCCGTGAGCCATGCCGCCTCCTCCCCGCCGATGGGCTCGCCCACCGCCGTGACGAAGACATCTTCGAGCGTCGCATCGCCCGCCAGACCTAGATTCGCTCTCATCTCCGCCAGCGTTCCCACGGCGTGGACTTCGCCCCGGTGCAGGATAGCAACGCGGGTGCAGAGACGCTCCACCAGCTCCATCACGTGGGAGGAGAAGAAGACCGTGACCCCCTCCCTCACCATCTGTTGCAGGACCTCCTTGATGCCCTTAAGGGCGAGCGGATCGATCCCCGAGAAGGGCTCGTCCAGAAAGAGCAGGCGCGGCCTGTGGATGACCGCGCATCCCAGGGCCGCCTTCTTCTTCATGCCCGTGGAGTAGTCCACGATGAGCTTGCCGCCGTCCTCCTCAAGGCCGAGCCACGCGAGGAGGTCCATGGCCCGCTGCTTGGCGGTCGTCTCGTCCAGGCCGTAAAGACGCCCCGCGAAAGTCAGGGCCTCGAATCCCGTCAAGCGCTCATAAAGCGCCAACTCCTCAGGGACGAGGCCGATCCGCCCCTTCACGTCCATGGGCCGGGTGAAGGGGTCCAGCCCGAAGACGCGAATCGAGCCGCTCGTGGGCCGCAGCAGCCCCGTCGCCATTTTGATGGTCGTGGACTTGCCCGCCCCATTGGGCCCGAGAAAACCGAAGAACTCACCCTCATTCACCGTGAGCGTCAGGCCGTTCACCGCCACGCGGTCCCCGAAGCGCCGCGTCAACGCGTCGAAGCGCACGGCCTCGCCGCTGGCGCGTGATACGCGCGCGCCCTGTGGATTCTCATCCATCTCCGCCTCCTAACATGGCGAGGATACCCATCCTCGCCCCGGTCCAGGCCGTACTGCCCTCAGACCTCGAAGCGAGTGCCCGTCCGCATCTGCGCGAGGCGGTCGCCCATGACGCCTTTGAGCACCCCGAACGCTTTCTTTCCCGTGCAGTGCCCCGTATAGGCTCTTTCCACGGGGTAACGCAGGAGGGACCTGGCGAGATCTTCCACGTCCCGCTTGCGGTCCGCCATCACGTTGAACGGCGGCACGGACACGAGATGGAACCCGCCCACCACCGCCTTGACGGGGAGGCCGCCCAGCTCCCTAGCCACCGTGTCCACCATGTTGAGAACGCCGCTGTGGGAACACCCCGTGAACACGACCAGCTTGCCGTCCTCTTGGATCGCCATGACGATCTCGTGGGTGAAACTGTCGGGCGTGTAGGTATGGCCGCTTCTCAGATAGAGGTGCCGGTTCCCGGCGGGTGTGGGATGGGTGCCCGGCACGTGGGGAAAGAGAAAGACGCCGGGGAGGATTTCGGCGGGCCTCGTGACCGTCCTGAACCGGCCGGCGTGGTCCGTCAGGATGGCCCTGTCCAGGCCCGCATATTTCCTCACAATCCCGAAGAGCTTGGCGGCGCACGAGCCCTCGGGCGCCGCCCCCAGGTGAACGGCCGCGTCGGAGTTGATCTCGAAAAATCGTCTGAGGCCCCCGCCGTGATCATAATGATGGTGGGATAGAACCGCCGCGTCCACGGACGCGAGGTCGGCCGACAGACGCTCGGCGTTGCTCGCGAAAGAGCCGGAGGCGCCCGTGTCAAAGAGGAGGCTGCGGCCGTTCACCGCGATGTGGAGCGACAGACCCCATTCAAACGCAAGGCGCGGGTCTTCCGTGCTCGGCCTGTTCTCGATCAAGGTGGTCACCCTCATGGTCACCTCCGTGGCTGATGTCTGAAGGCCGCGCGGAACCCGCGGGCGTGGCCGTCATATTCTGTTCGAGAAAACAAACGTGAGCCGCGCGCGCCGGGCCCGGCAACCGCTCGCGGTGCTGATCCGTACCTAACCGGCCCGCCGGCGGACCGGCTCACAGCGACGTCAAACCGCGGCGGACAGGGGCTTTTCATAGGCGTGTTAGGTCTTCTTTCGCACGTAGCCGAGGCGCTCATAGAAAGGGTGCGCCTCGATTCACGTGATGTTTGAACGGACCCGAATCGACGGCAGTCCTTGCAAAGCGGCCCACTGCTCGGCGGCGCAGACGAGCGCTTTTCCGATGCCCGTCCGTCTCGCCGACGCGCTGGCGACGAGGCCCGTGATCTCCCCTGCCTCTCCGGACTCCAGCGAGATGCGCCGCTCGATGACGATCCATCCGGACAGCCGGTTTTCATGGCCGGATGCGGGCGGCGGTGATCGTCATTCTGGCAGGCTCTTGGCGCGGCGGTTGATGAGCATGATGAGGGGAACGATGGCCAGGAGGGGAAGCACCAGGTAGACGGGTGCCCAGATGCTTCGGGGCGGAGGTGCCATCCGCCAAGTTGCCGCGCTGAAGCAGAGCAAGATCAGGCCAAATACGAAGAAGAGCTTGCCGCCGTATTCATTGATGGAATACCAATTCTCGCTGGAAACGAACGCCTTCCGGATGCGAATGCCGTAGGCATGATTCATGGGGATCTTTCGGAAGATGAGCGGAAGAGACAAGGCCACCGTCAAGATTCCAAGGCCAATATGAACATACGGAATAGGGACGATCATGAAAGCCTCCCGCAACGAGGATGCAGCGGCATTTCCGCACATCCAGCGCTGGCCGCCCCGGGCCGGGCGATTGGATAGGAGTTTAGCAAATAACGCGATGGATAAGCCACAAAGAGCGGGGAGCAACCCCGTGGTCCGGTCCGGTGCCCTTGCTGCATAGGTGCCCCTCAGGTGAACACATGGGCAGGGTTGGCCAAGTCCCATGAAGCCCCCTCTGCAGCAACCCTCTCCGCTCTCTTGGGGTTCTGGAGAGGGTTTGCGGGGTATCGCCTTTGAGATTATAGCTGGAGGGTGCTGCATTGCATACTGCGCCGCGTTTCGACCCGGGTGACCATCCGTGGAGCGTTATCGATGTAGCGGTCTTACGGGGCGCGCCGCGTGCAGCGGCCCCACGGACCAGACCGGTGCCACGGCTGGTTCGGCGCTTCTTTGAAATGTGCCTGAGTACTTCAGCGCGATATTTCGCGCGTTACTTCTATAACGCGGCCGCTCTTCAGAACCACCGTTGTGACCGTCTGGGGGTCATCTGCGCAAGGGAGGTAAATCCATCGCTTGATGGTTTTGATTGCTTCGCTGCCCGTGTCGATGGACTCGCTGTCGGGTTTTCCAATTTTCGCGAGGACCTCGCCCTCGCTCATCCCCTTGCAGATGAATCTGCGCTCCTTCGCGCTCTGGGCAAAAGCAGCGGCCGCGAACAGCAACAGCAAACAGCACATACCCACCAGTTTCTTCATGGTCGTCCCCCTCAAGGAAATAACGTTGCCTTGCCGGTTGCTAGCGAAACGCCGCATGTAACGGGCCTGGCAACCGAGTCCATGTTGAATAAATGGTGAAACGGATAACCCCCAATGGGCAATGTGTGTAGCAACCCCGCGGTCCGGGCCGGTGCCATAGCTGGTTAGGCGCCTCGTTTCTTCTTTGAATGGGCAGGCGCGCGTCCCTTTGTTGGCGACTTGTATTTTGCTGGAATTCGTAGCCCCCCGTTCCTTCCTTTGATTGCGGCGACGATTTTGTATCTTTTGCCTAATGCTTTCTTGACGGCTCTCGCTATCTTTCTTGATTTGAAAATGGTTGCACACTTCGGCTCATTCATGACGAATGCATCGGTGCCAACATCGTAATAGAAGGCCCACGTACCCGCGATTCGCGAGGCGATGAGATATCTCCTTGGATCGTTAGCTTTTTTGATCTGCCTTTCGAGTTTGCGGCGAAACTTCTTTCTCATAACCTCGCCATCTTCTTGAACGGCAGGACCAGCCAAACGCTTGCCTTGGGGCATCGGAGGACACCTTTTTATCCGTTAGGCGCTTAACGCGGAATCGGGGCTTCTGGCCGGACTCGCGTACTGCAAGGGCATTGCACCTGTCCATCCGCTCTGACATTGCATCCCCGCGGAGGGAGTGTGGCACGTTGGGCGCCGGCCTTCAAGGGGCTGAGGCGTTCATCCACGATGCCATTTCCCGGAGGGATGGCCCGGCTCGATGGTGCGGCCCAAGGGCGCCGCTTGTTTTATATGACAAGAGGGTGGACAGCAAAGCTGCGCTGTCCACCCTGCAACTAATCGCCCGATCACCACGCTATCATCCGATCCACTTACTGCCTCTCGCGTCTAGCGTCGCGCCTACCCGGTCTCGCGTCTCGCGCCCCACCTTTCATTTCGCGTCTCGCCTAATCGCGTCTCCCGTCTCCCGTTTCTGCTACACTTCCCCCATGACGAAGGAATGGGCCGGGCGGCCGGTCTTCGCGGTTTCCGAACTCGTCCGCCTCCTCTCCTCGGAGCTGGAGGCCGCCTTCCCCGATGTGTGGGTGGAAGGCGAGGTGACGGGCTTCAAGCGCGCCGCCTCGGGACACTGTTACTTCAACTTGAAGGACGACAGGGCCTCCCTGAAGGTCGTCCTGTTCCGGACGCACGCCATGCGGCTCGGGTTCGAGCCCGAAAACGGAAGGATCGTCCTGGCGCGGGGCAGGTTGTCGGTCTACGAAGCCGCGGGCGATCTCCAGCTCTACGCCACGGTCCTTGAGCCCGCGGGGCTGGGGGCGCTCCAGATGGCCCTTGAGCAGGCCAAGAAGCGCCTCATGGAGGAGGGCCTGACGGACCCCGCCCGGAAGCGGCCCATTCCGCCGTTCCCCCGCCGCGTGGCGGTGGTCACGTCCCTGGAGGGCGCCGCCCTCCGCGACGTCCTCTCCGTGCTTCGGCGCAGGCGGGCCACGTTCGGGGTGCTCGTGGTCCCCGCCCTCGTGCAGGGGGCTCTGGCGCCCGCGAGCCTCTCCGCGGCGCTGCACCGCGCCGCGCGGGCGGCGGACGTGGACGTGGTGCTGCTCACGCGGGGGGGCGGTTCCATGGAGGACCTGTGGGCCTTCAACGACGAAGCCCTGGCCAGAGCCGTGGCGGCGTGCCCCGTTCCCGTCGTGTCCGCCGTGGGCCACGAGGTGGATACGGTGCTCACGGACCTTACGGCGGATCTGCGCGCCCCCACGCCCTCGGTGGCGGCGGAGCTCCTGACCGCCACCACGGCAGAGGCGAGGATGAAAGCCGAGGAGGCCGAGCGGCGCCTCGCGCGCCAGATGCAAAGCCGCCTCTTCCTCGTGAAGGAGCGGTTCGAGCGCGCTCGCCCCGAGCGTCTGGGCGGCTTGGCCGGGCGCCGCCTCCAGGGCGTCCAAGAGGGGGCCGACCGCGCCGCCGAGGCCGCCGAGCGCGCCATGGCCGCCAGGCTCCAGGGTGATATGCAGCGCCTCGCCTACTGCCAGCGGGCCCTCACCCCCGAAGCCGTGAGGCGATGGGTGAAGGGCTTGAGCGAGCGGGCCGCGGCGGCACAAACGCGCCTTGCGGCCGCGGGAAGGGCTCCCCTCGCGAGGGCCGAGGACAGCTTCGCCGGATTCGTCCGACTCCTCCACTCCCTCAGCCCCCTCGGCGTGCTGGCCCGCGGGTACGCCGCCGCTTTCGCCTCAGGCGGCCTTCCCATCACGAGCGCGTCGCAGGCCCCGCCGGGCACCGAGCTCTCCCTCGCCTTCAGGGACGGCGGCGTGGACTGCGTCGTCACATCCCCACGCGCCTCCCACCTTCCAAGCGCGCTGAAGCCCGTTGACGGCAAAGCCCCGGGGGCCGTACAATCGGGCGTGGAGGAGGCCGACCGTGGCTGACAAGAACCCGCCCTTTGAGCTCAAGATCCAGGTGGACGAGAAAACCGCCGAAGGCACCTACGTGAATTTTCTCTCCGTGTTCCATAACCAAGCCGAATTCGTCATGGACTTCGGCCGCATCGTCCCCGGCAAGCCCGAGGTCAAGATCATGTCCCGCCTGCTCACCAATCCCATCGCCCTCAAACAGGTCGTCCAGACCCTCACGGAGAATCTGGAACGCTACGAGCGGGCCTTCGGGCCCATCCCCGTGGAACCCGCGGGCCCCATCATGCCGAAGGGAACCATCCAGTGAAGCTCGGGTGGTTCGGGGCGATCCTCGTCCTCCTTTTGGGCACCGTCATCGGAACCATCCTGGGGCAGGTGGTGGGCATGCTGTTGCCCTCGGGCGCCTGGCACGACATCTTTTTTAAAGGGGTTTCCATCGGCCTGAAAGAGCCCCTTCACCTCGACCTGAGCGTCATCCAGGTGATCTTCGGCATTTCCCTGTCCGTGAATCCTCTGACCCTCGTGGGCCTGCTCCTGGCCATCGTGCTCGTGGTGAAATTCTCCAAGTGATCGTCCTTCTCGCGTCCAGGAGCCCCAGAAGGACCCAGCTCCTGGACATGCTTGGCGTGCCCCACCAGGTGGCCCCCTCGGGGGTCCCCGAGGACGCCCTGGCCGGCGAAACGCCCGCGGAGCAGGTTCTTCGTCTGGCCCGGGCCAAGGCCGAACACGTGGCGGCCCGGCGGGACGGGTACGGCTTGGTCATCGGCGCGGACACCCTCGTGGTCCTGGGCGGGCGCGTCCTGGGCCAACCCCGGGATGAAGCGGAGGCCGCCGCCATGCTGGGCCTCCTGTCGGGCGCCACCCACACGGTGCTCACGGGCGTGTGCCTCCTGCGGGCTATCGAGAAGGGATCTGGCCGGAGCGGCGTTGAGGGGTTACGCCGCGAGGCGGCGGGCCTGAGCGAGAGCAGGGTCACGTTTCATCCCATGACGGAGGCGGAGATCGCCTGGTACGTCGCCAGCAAGGAGCCCATGGACAAGGCGGGAGCCTACGCCGCCCAGGGCCTGGGCGCCGTCTTCCTCCGCGCCATCGAGGGCTCCTTCCACAACGTGGTGGGTTTCCCCGTGGATCTCTTCTACAGGCTTCTCCCCGAGGTGCGATTGACGATTCACGACGTGAGGAGGGGAAGGCCGTGATGAGGGGATTGCGGGACTAGGGGACCAGGGGATCAGGGGACTAGGGGACTAGGGGACTAGGGGATTAGGGGACTAGGAAAACCACCGGCAGCTCCCGCTACATTTTTTTGCGTCTCGAGTCTAGCGTCTCGCGTCTCGCGTCTTGCTTCCCGCGTCCCGTGTCTTCCGTCCCCTCTCACTCCCCCGCGAGTTTCACCACGGCGGCGAGGAGCTGGTCGAAGGCAAACGGCTTTCCGAAGACCTGCCTCACGCCCAGGGTTTGGAGCTCTTCCATGGGCGGCAGTTTATGGACGGCGGAGACGATGATCGTGGGCCGGGTTCCTCCGGCCTCCGCCAGGCGCACCAGCATACCGATGCCGTCCAGGCGGGGCATCATGGTGTCCGTCACGATGCACGCGGGCGCATGGGCCCGGACCGCGGCCAGCCCTTCGACACCGTCGGCGGCCTCGATCACGCTAAACCCCTCGTTTTCCAGAAGCGTCCGAAAGACCCGGCGGAGGTGGGGATCATCCTCCACCACCAACACGGTTTTCATGGCACGACGGGCACGGACGCCGTAAGGCGCCACAGGTCCCCGGCCCAGACCAGCTCCAGGGAACCTCCGAAGGGTTCCAGAACGGCCCGAAGGTAGGGAAAGGACGGGTCGCTCCAGGCACTGATCTTCCGGCGGCTGGGCCAGTAAACCTTGCGGAAGAGGCGGCCCGGATCGAGGAGATCCTGGTCTCCGTCCACCTCGACGTGGCTCCAAAGGACGCCTTCGCCCGCTTCGAAGGTCCACCGCACCTCCCGCTCCGACGCCGAATTCAGCGTGATGGCGGCCCCCAGAAGGCCGATCTCCAGCGGCTCCTGGGGCACCTGCGTGCGGCCCTGGCAGGCCACGGCCGCAGGCGGGTGCACGGGCAGCTCCTCGCCTTCGATGCGGCCGGCCAGCCGGGCGAAAAGGCCCGAAAGGGGCCAGGGGTCCACGGGCTGGAGCTGGCCTTCCACCTCGCGGATGCGCCAGTACCATCCCAGCATGCGCTCCATGCTGTGGATGTTGCCTTGGAGGATGTCCAGGGCCTCCTGGGCGGCGGGGTTCTCGCCCTTGAGGGAGGCCTTAAGGAGAAAGTGGGCTCCGTGGAGGTTGGTCAAGGGCGTGGCAAGATCGTGGCCGAAGAAGAGCTGTTCGTCGTCCGGTTTCATCGTCTCCCCCTGAATGCCGCGGGTTCGATATCCAGCCGTTTGAGGTTCTCGTACACGTTCTTCCGGCTGATGCCCGCATCCTCCGCCACCTGCTTGATGTTCCCCCTGCGATGTTCGAGCGCCTCCAGGAAATACTTCCTCAGAAAGCGGCGCTGGGCCTCGTTCAGCCCGCCCGGAGCCAGAACCTCCGGCTCCCCGTGGGCGGCGGCGTCGGCTCCCAGGTGCACCACGTCATCGGGGGTGATCTGGCCGCTTCGGCAAAGGACGAGAGCACGCCGCACCACGTTCTCCAGCTCGCGAACGTTTCCCGGCCAGTTGTGGCTGAGGAGTTTGCGCTGGGCCTCGGGGGTGATTCCTTCTACAGAGGGGTTGATCGACGGGCCGTACAGGCGGATGAAATGGTCCACGAGGAGGGGGATGTCCTCTTTTCGGTCCCTGAGCGGCGGCACGACGATGGTGACCACGCTGAGGCGATAGTACAGGTCTTCGCGGAATCTCCCCGCGGCGATTTCCTGCTCGAGGCTCCTGTTGGTGGCCACCACAACCCTCACGTCGAAGCTGACCGTCTGGGTGCTGCCCAGGCGCCTCACCTGGCCGTCCTGCAATGCCCGCAATAGCTTCATCTGGATGGACAGGGGCGCGTCGCCCACCTCGTCCAGAAGGAGCGTCCCGCCGTGAGCCTCCTCAAAGAGGCCCTTCTTGGCCGACGTGGCCCCCGTGAAGGCACCCTTCTGGTACCCGAAGAGCTCGCTTTCCAGGAGGGTTTCGGGAACGGCGCCGCAGTGGATGGGGACGAAAGGCTGCGAGGCACGCGGGCTGAGGGCGTGGATGGCGCGCGCCACCACCTCCTTGCCCGTGCCGCTCTCCCCCGTGAGGACCACGGGCACCTCGCGCCTTGCCACGAGGCCCACCATGTACAGGACCTCTTTCATCTTGGCGCTGTCCCCGATGAGGTTCGGCGGCCGAGCGGATTGGGAGAGCTGGTCGCGCAGCTCCCGCACCTCCTGCTGGAGGCTGTAGTGCTCGAGGGCTTTGGAGACCTTGATCTTGAGTTCCTCGGGAATGACGGGTTTGGTGATGTAGTCGGCGGCGCCCGCCTGCATGGCCTTCACCGCCGTTTCGATGGAGGCGAAGGCGGTGACCATGAGGACGACGATGGCGGGATTATACGCTTTGACGGCTTTGGTCAGGGCCAGCCCGTCCATGCTGGGCATGACCAGATCGGTGATCAGGAGGTGGACGGGCTCGCGCTCGATGATCGCGAGAGCCTCCTTGCCGTTGCCGGCGGTCAGAATGTGATAGTCGTATCCGTCCAGGTACCGCGTGAGGATTTTGACCGTATCGGGATCATCGTCCGTCACCAGGAGGGTCGGGCTCTCCAGCATCGCTTTCCCCATTCAACCTTGGGAAAGTATAGGACTGATACGGACCGGTAACAAGTGCAGCCCATTCGCGCATCCGGAGGGGGCAGCCCGTCGCGGCACGGGACGGTCCTTGAAGGCCGCTCGGTAGATCTCGCGGGCCGCGGGCTAGGCAAATCCCAAGGACATCTTCGCCTCCAGGCTCATCATCTCGGGAGACCACGGGGGCGACCACACAAGGTGGATGCGGGCCTTCTCGACGCCGGGGACTTTGAGGATCTCGTTCTGGGCTTCCATGAGGAGCTGTTCGGCCACGGGGCACCCCACGGACGTCATGGTCATGTCCACGTCCACCTCCGAGCCCTTCGCCGCCACGTTGTAGATGAGGCCGAGGCTCACGGCGTCCAGGCCCAGTTCCGGGTCCACCACGTTCCCCAGGGCCTCGTAGCAGGCCTTTTCCAGATCCTGTGGCACTTCGTTCGTTTCGCTCATGCGAGGTTCCTCCTGGGTAGATCAGGGTAGGTCTCGGTGAGATTCTGACGGGAGCAGGGAGCAGGAAGGAGGAAGCCGCGAGTGAACCGCGTCGTGCACAGAGCGGCAAGTCTTTCCAAATCCCAAATCCCAAACCCCAAATCCAATTTGCTCCTTTACGCCATCCAACCTCCGCCCTCCCTACCAACCCCTTCATTCATGCTACCATTCCCTCGTGGAGGTGCGCGTGTCCAGCCTTGCCACCGTGGTCATCGTGGGACGCCCGAACGTGGGCAAGTCCACCTTTTTCAACCGGCTCCTCGGCCGGCGCAAGGCCCTGGTGCACGATCTTCCCGGGGTCACGCGGGACCGGAACGTGGCCATGGTGCGCCACGAGGGCAGGACCTTTCAGCTCGTGGACACGGGCGGCCTTCTGGGCGCCACCGAGGATCCCCTCATTTCTCTGGTAGAAGACCAGGTGGGCGTGGCCATTGAGGGCGGCGACAAGGTCCTGTTCGTGGTGGACGCCAAGGAGGGCCTCATTCCCTTGGAGCGCGACCTGGCGGCCCGGCTCAGAAAACTGGGCAAACCCGTGGCCTTGGTGGTGAACAAGGTGGACGTGGAAGGCCACGAACCCCGCGCGGCGGAGTTCCACGCCCTGGGAATCTCGCCCGTATTCACCGTGTCCTCCGAGCACGGCGGAGGCTTCGAGCCGCTCTGGGACTACCTCCTGGAGGGCCTCCCCGTGGAGGATGCGGGTGAGGAGTCCGACGCCCCTCCCAAAACTCCTGAGGAAGGGGGTGCCATCCGGGTGGCCATCGTGGGCCGGCCCAACGTGGGAAAATCCTCCCTCCTCAACCGCCTTCTGGGAGAGGAGCGCGCCGTCGTTTCGGCCATTCCGGGCACCACGCGGGATCCCGTGGATTCTCCCATCACCGCCCATGGGAAGGACTTCCTGCTGGTGGATACGGCGGGCATCCGGCGGCACAGCAAGACGGGCCCCGGCGCTGAAATCCTCTCCGTGGTTTTGGCCCGGCGGAGCCTGGAGCAGTGCCACATCGCCCTCCTCGTGGTGGACGCGTCCCAGCCGCCGGGCCACCAGGACGCCCACATCGCGGGCCTCATCGAAGCGGCCCGCCGGGGAGCCGTGCTCGTGCTCAACAAGTGGGACCTGGTGAAGGGCGAGACGGCCGCCCATGAGGCGGAGGAGGCGTTCCAGGAGAAGCTGGTCTTCATGGACTACTTCCCCATGGTGAGGATCTCGGCGAACACGGGCCGGGGGACGGACAAAATCCTCCCTGCGGTGGCCAGGGCGCATCGCAATTTCGCCCAGGCCATGCCCACGGCGGCGCTCAACAAGGCCCTCGCCCAGATCGTCGCCAAAGTCTCCCCCCCCACGATCCAGGGGAAGGAGCTGAAGATCCGCTACGCCACCCAGACGGGCCAGGCCCCGCCCATCCTCACCATCTTCACCAACTCCAAGGTCCCGCCCCCACACACCTACGCCCGCTACCTCAAGAACCAGCTCAGGCAGGCCTACCACCTCGAAGGCTCCCCCCTCATCCTCAAATTCAGGAAAGAATAGGCGCCTTTCCCCGGCCTTGAGAACACTGCAAGATCATCTCGTTCTCGCTGCGGAGCATTAGAAAAAGGGGCGGCCCGAAGGCCGCCCCAAAAGCGCTTCCCTGTAAAGGAACTCTAGTGTCCAGAGCAGTTGAAGGGTGTGTCCTTCGTGTTCCGGTCGGAAAGCTGGGAGACGAAATCGCTCCCGCCGTAGGACCCGGTCGCTTTGAACATCTTGGGGTAGTAGGTGATCAGCATAAGCCGGGGCGAACCCGCCACCGACCGGAAGGTCCATCGGTCGGAGGTCTTGGAGACGGTTCCCTTGCCCGTGTACACGCCTTTGCCCGCACCTGAAAGCACGGTGTAGAGCCAGTCTCCCGTTTTGCTGTCCACGCATGCCTGGGAACGGCCGTTGTCATCCTTGAAGGATAGGTCGTAGCCGCTGACGGCAAGAGTGTACTGATGGCTCCCCGAGCATCCCACGGGGTCCGTGGCCGTCACCGTGAAGGTGTAATTCCCCACAAGGGTCGGCGTGCCGGTGATGGCCCCCGCCGAAGAGAGCGCCAGTCCGGGAGGCAGCGCTCCCGCCGTCACGGAGAAGGTGAAGGTGTCGCCGGCCGGGGTTGAAGTCGCCGTGATGGTTTGGTTGTAGGCCGAATGTGTGTTGCCCATGGGCAGGGACGCGGGTGCGAAGGCGATGGACGTAGGGCAGTTCACCACGTGGAGCGTCACCGGCACGTTGAGGTTTCCATAGGGCGTGTCGTTGCTGAAGGACAAGGTGGCGAGGTAGTCCCCCTCCGCCAGACCCGTCGTGTCGTAACTGACCGTGATGGCCTGACTGCCCGAAGCCGGCACCGTCCCGCTCTTGATGTCCTCATCAATCCACGGTATGTCCGCGGGATAGCCGCTCGCCCTGAGTGTCCAGTTCCCCGGAAGCCCCTGGCTGTCAATAGTGCCCCAGATGTTGTCGGCCGGCAGAACGGGCGGATCCGCCGGGTCGGCGTTGTATCCGGCCACCCAGGAGCGTCCGACGCTTGCCGTTTCGTCCAGGCCGGCAGGGTACGCGGGCGCATCCACACCCGACTGGGTATAGCGGTTCACGACGCCCACCAGCACGTCGCCGGGCCCCGCGCAGAGAACCGGTGTGCTGAGCGTGTAGTTGTTCCAGGTCGCGTTGTCGCTGACCTGCACGTTCACGTGGTAGGTGGCGAGCCACGTGGCGTTGCTCGGGTCACCGTCGCCGTCCGTGTCCTGGTACACCACCAGATCCAGCGCGCCTCCTACGGGAGCGGCGCCGGAGCCCAGGATGACCGAGACCTGATCGAGCAGGAAGGGGAATGAACCGGCATCCGGCGTGAAGCGGTTGAGCCAGAGGAACTGGAACCCGGCTGAGCTGCTGTTCAGCCCGACCGAGTCTTCCGCCACGCCGTCGTCCACGACGAGCTGGATGGGGCCGGAGGGCGGCCAGGTGTCCATAGCGTGCGTCCCCGAAGCACCCGAACCGGCCTTCGTGAATGCCGGACTGGCGGGCTCGCCCTTCTCGGCTTTGCCGTCCTTGCTCTTGGGCGCTTCGATGGACAGGATAATGCGCTGTCGCTGGGGAACGTCCGGAACCAGCGCTTTCTCTGAAGCCCGGATGTTGGCACCCGTGAGCGCCACATGGCCGGGAAGCTCCCTGACAGTCCAGGCTGCGTCGGCTCCGCCAACGTTTTGGAGGGTCAGCGCCTGGGTGCCGGTGCTGTTGGAGGGAAGGGTGATTTCCAGGGAGGTGGGCGCAGTGGCCAGGTGGCCCGTGGCCAGGTGGAAATCCTGCTGCACCGCGCCATAGTGCGGTACCGTCGCAGTCTGCGCATCGATTCCGTAGGAGGCCTTGGTGGCCGTCATGGCGTTAGCGCCCTCTGCGCCGTAGAGGCAGTAGAAGGAGTCACCCACGGCAGGATCGGGAGTGGCGGCCGTAATTGCGCTCGTGCCGGCGGTGCTGTTGGTGACGGTGACTGCCGCGACGGGATCGCCCGTCTCGGCATTGTACGTGTACCCGAGAATCAAGCCGCCACCCGCTGGGGGCGCGCAGCTTGCAGTGCCGATCAGGATGTTGTCCAGGTGGATGTCGTTCCCATAGGCGCTGATGGCGTTGATGCCCACCATGACCGAGGTGCTGGGCCCCGAGAATCCCGTGAGTGGCACCGTGTGCCAGGACCAAGCGTTGCTCGCGGCCAGGTAGCGGGAAATGGGGCTGCCCACGTTCTGCCAGGTCGTGCCGCCGTCCGTGGAGACCTGCACCTGGACCCGGTCGTCGTTCGTGGTATACCCCGTGTCATGGAACATCTGGAAGGTGATCGAGGCGCCGGTCACCGTGAGATCAACGGGCGTCGTAGAGTAGAGGAGGGCACTGTTGCCGGAGCTTACGGAGAATGAATTGAAGAACACCAGGTTGGGCACGCTGCCGGCCGGGTAGTCCGAGGGGTAGCGGGTTCCCACCCTTGTAGCCCAGGCCGTGGCCGTGTCCGTGCCGCCCGTGCGCACCATAGCCCAGTTCGCAGGCAGGGCTGGAGGAGTCACGGCGTCGAAGTTCTGGGGCACCGTGGTGGAGGCATATCCCGGAGCCGAGCACGCCATCGTGTCGGCGGCCAACGTGTAGTCCTGAGTGACATTGCTCGCAAGGGGCCCGATGGTTGTGGCCAGGGGGGTATACCCGGCCACGTAGGCCGTCCCGCCCACGTTGTACACCATGCCGCTGAAGATCGTGACGCTGTAGGCACCCGTCAAGGGATTGGTGTACACGGTCTGGGTCGGGACTCCGGAAGATGAGAAGGCGAGGGTCGCGTAGAGAGGCCATCCGGTGGTGGCGTCCGTCACCGTGCCCGTGACCATGACCTGGCCTGCTGTGGCCAGGTTGAAATCCTGACGGACCGTCGCGTGAGCCACACCGGTGGGTGTGGCCGTGCCGTCTCCATAGGTGGACTTGCTGGCCGTGAGGGCATTGGCCCCGGCCGCCGCGTAGACCGCGTAGAAACCCTCCGTGTCGGAGATGCCGGTGAAGGCCGTGGTCGCGTTCACCACGGAGGCGCCGACGATGGCATTGGCGGTGGTCGCATCGGACACGAAGCCGACGATTAGACCGCCGGCGGGCGCCTGACAGGCCAGGAAGGCGACGTCGTCCACCTCCCACCACCAGTCCCAACCGGGGGCGATGTAATGCCAGCGAACCATGACGTTGCTCTGGCCCCCGGCGATAGCGGAGATGTCGAGCGTCACGGTCATGGGACCCCGCTGGTTCGTGTTCTGGTGCCAGACGGTCGTCCAGGGTCCAGAAGCGCCGTTCGCGCTGACATCGACGTCGGCTGACTCGTCCGAGTTCAAGTTTCTGTAGTCGGACTTGAAGGAGAGCGTGACCGAGGGATAGGCGGAGAAGTCCTGCGCCGGAGTGCGGAGCTCGGTGTTCATGGTGCTTCCGCTGCCGCAGTGGTCCGCGTCGGCCATCGCGAAGGTGCCCGTACCGCCCGTGAGGTTGGTCCGGCCGCCGGGGTCGTCGAACACCCAGTCGCAGGTGCCGCCGTCATTCACCACCGTCCAGCCCGCGGGCTGTCCGGCGTTGAAGTCCCAAGAGACAATGGGCGCGGACGCGTACCCGGGTGCGCCGCAGGCGTCGGGGACGAGCCCGAAGTTCTGCGTGATGGGCTCCATCACCGGTCCCACGGAGGCCGTGCCGGTGTTGTACCCGGGGACGCGGGAGGTTACCGTGAAGGTATAGGTGGATCCGGCCGTGAGGCTGACGGAATAAGCGCCCGTGGCGAGATCGGTAAAGGTGGTCATCCCAGCCCAGCCGGGTGCCGTGATGTGGATGGAGGCATAGAGTCCCCAGCCCGTATTGGCGTCGGTGATCGCGCCCGAGACGGCGAAGTTGGGGGCCGCCGAGAGCACGAAGTCTTGGGTGGTCGTATTTCCCAAGGTAACGCTGACGCCGGTAACGGAGCCTGGGAGGTAGCCGAACACCGTGGCGGTCACATCATAGGTCCCCACGGCCACCAGAGGCATGGTGTACACGCCCGAGGCATCGGTTGTGGCCACGTAGTTGTAGCTCCCCGAGACCGCTTGAACGGCGACGTTGGCGAGCGGGTTGCTGGTGACAGAGTCCCGCACGGTGCCCGTAAGCACGCCGGAAGGCGTCGAGGGGCTGAGCGCCACGCAGTTGGACATGAGGCTCGTGCAGACGATGTTGGTCCCGATGGCCTGTACCCGGTAGTAGTACACCATGCCGTCGATGGCTTGGTTGTCCACGTAGGACGCCGTGGCCCCGCTGTAGATTTTGGTGTAGCCGGCGTCGCATCCGCTCTCGTTGCGGTACAGGTCGTAGGTGGCCGCGCCCGCTACGGTGTTCCAGGAGAGCGAGTTCGAGTTGCTCCCTGAGCTCCCGCCCAGCGTGGGAGCGGTGATGGCGGTGCAGCCCGTGTGATCCGTGTTGTTGACGGTGGTGCAGGCGATGGCGTGGCGGTTGAACGCGTCGTAAATGGCGCTGGCATGCGGCGTCCCGTTGCTCAGGTCGCCGTCGTCATCGTCGATGACCCGGAAGACGGTAAAGAGGTTCCCGGCGCCGCACCCGTTGGTGGTGGCCAGGCTGGGGCAGGCGTAGGCCGCGGTCGCCGTCGAACGGCTCCGGTACCACAGCTTGTCCGCGAGAATCCAGGCGGAATTCTGGTCCAGGCCATAGGGTTTGGCCACGTTGACCAGGTCCCTTGCCGACAAATCCCACAGGGCCTGAGAGGAGATGGCCGATTCGCAGTGGCCTTCATAGCCGCAAGGGCCCGCGTAGCTGGGCTTTAGCCAGCAGGCAAAGCCAGAGCTGGCGTTCAGCATGGTAGGAAGGGCGGGGGTGTTGTCGGCGTGCTTGGCCCAATCGAGGTCGCGGATGCCGGTGCAGTCGTTGCACGGGTTGCCGTAACCGTCGCAGTTGGCGCCGATGAAGAAGCCATTGCCACCGCACGAATTATGGGTTTGGAGGGCAGCGGACCAGTCGCCGTAGGTCTCTCCCGTCCCATTGTCCGGGCTTGAGCCGTTGCCGTCGTTGGTGTCCATACCGTGGCCCCACTCGTGGAGGGCCACGCCGGGAATCTCGCCCGTGTTGGAGCAAACCCAGGTGTCGTAAGTCCCCGACTTGAAGAAGTTCAGCGAACTGCCGTCCCAGTATGCGTTGCAGACCTGGTTTAGATTGACGTTGTCGTTCACCTGCCCGTTGAGCCACGCGTTTCCGGGCATGTAGGTCAGGGCCTTCATCTTGATAAGGTTGATGGCGTAGTACTGGGTTCGTGCCGCGTGGGTGTTTCCCTCGCCGCCGAAGCCGGGCGTGACGCAGTCCGTCCCGGAGCTCATGCCGAAATTGAGGTCGCCGGTGGTGGTGGAGAGGCTGATGGCCCCGCCGCCGCAGCCCTGGTCCGTGATCTTGACGTACTTGCCGTCCAGCGCGGAGGTGGCGTCGTTGCCCGCGAACACACCACCCGCGTCGGCGTAGGCGCCTCCGCCTATGTCCGCGAAGGGCATGGGGCGGTCGGCCTCGGGGGCCGGGCGGTCCCCGGGATACACTCCCCCGTGCACGCTGCCGTAATCGTTGATGTCGGTGAAGGAGAGGAGCTGGCCAGTATGCGCATCCACGCGCGCTTCCCACGTGCCCATGACGCCCGCCCTGCGGAGGATGATGACGTACACAAGACGGTAGGCAAGACCGGTTCCGGGTTCGACCAGCGCCCCGGAGAGAGCGTCAGGCGAGGACACGGGGATGATCAGCAGCCGGCCCTTGTCCACGATGGTGTCCAGGGACGAGCGCCCGCCCAGATAGCCAAAGACCATGTCCTGGGCGGCCTCAGCAGATAGGGAGGGATTGGGGTCAAGCTGGCGCAAGCTGGGGTCGATGTATTCAGCTCCGAATTGAACCATGTTGCCGTGATTGAGCCTGAATACGACCCGGGCCTTGTCCACGGGTATGCCGCCATAAGTCCAGGTGTATTCCAGGAAGTAGAGATAGTCGGCGACGGCGCCGCTGGCCGCCTGATCCAGGACCAGGGTACCGGGCGCGGTGTTGAGGAACCCGTTGTTGGCCGAGAGGAGCGCGCGCGCCTTGGCATCAAGGGTGTTCACGTCGGCCGCATAGGCCTTGCCGCCAAGCCAAGCGATGCCCCGGCCCTCCACGAGGCTCGGGTTGCCCGACACGCGGTCGTAGATCATGGTCCAGTTGCCGCCCGAACGCGCCAGGAACGCGTCGAACGCTCCGGCGGCCTTGTCCACCGCCGCGATTTTGAGAGGTCTCAGCTCGTTCAGATCGGCCTGTTGGACCACCACCCGTGTCTCCGGGCTGGCGAAGGCCAGGTCATCCAAGGAACTATGTCCGGACTTGACCCTCTGGGCCGCCGATGGAACCGCCAGCGACGCGACGATCAAGCACGCCAATGCCGCCCAACGCCATTTCATCTGTGTTCCCCCTCTTCTGGTACGCTACTTCTGTGGCAGACACCTCTTCCCGATACTCCCCGCCCTCGCGGCCGCGCTCAGGTCCCTTCCCTCACATGGCGGCCTAGAGACAAAGGGCAACAGGCCCGATCCCGCGCCCTAAGTGCTGACGCGCTACAACGCTGTAAATATTTGCGGTCTTACGAGAAGTCCCCCTGGGGGGAAGCTACCCTCACCCTACCCTGAATGTATTATGCGCACTTTCAAGATCAAGATGCAATACCTGCCGGCGCCCTTTCACTGGCTTCAACCCCAGCCTTGTTGCTACCGAATCGGTGGACGGCGGCTCAGCTCCGCGGTACCTCCAACTCGGGCAGGATGAGCACGGCGCGGGCGCGGTCGCGGCAGGTGCTCAGGAGGGCGGGGATGTCCCCGCCCAGGAAGGGATGGCGCCAGGGCATGGCGAGCTCGGCGAGGGGCTGGAGGATGCTTCGCCGGTTCGGCAGAGCGGGGTGGGGCAGAGTCAGGACGGGCGTTTGGATCACGAGGGACCCGCAGAAGAGGATGTCGATATCCAGGGTCCTCGGGCCGTGGCGTTCGGCCCGCCGGCGCCCCAAAAGGGTCTCCACGCGCTGGCAATGGCTCAGGAGGAGGGGCGGAGGAAGCTCCGTGTCCACCCAAAGGGCCTGGTTGATGAACCACCGTTGCGGGCGGCATTCCACGGGCTCCGTCTCGTAGAGGGAGGAGGCTTTCAAAATGCGAACGAGCCTCCCCGCGCAAAGATAGGTTCTGGCCATGGCCAGGAAGGCTTCGCGCCTTCCCACGTTGCTCCCCAGGGCCAGAGCCGTGAGGCAGCGCGGGGAGGTGGCGGCGGGAGCCCGGTCCACGGCGGGGCTCAGAGCGTGAGGTTGAGGCCCTCGTAAGCGCAGAGGGCTTCGGGGAATTCGGCCCGGGCCATGGACTCCTTGGCCCGGATGGTATCGTCGTTCTGAAACGCGTCGTGGTGGTTGAGGACGAGCCGGGAGACGCCCGCGTCCCGGGCTACGGCGATGCAATCTCGCCACGTGGAATGGCCCCAGCCTTTGCGGCGCTCCCGCTCCTCCAGGCTGTTGTTCGAATCCATGGCCAGCAGGTGCGCTCCCCTGGCCCGGTCCCGCAGGAGGCGATCCATGGCGCCGCCGTCGGGCTCCGTGTCCGTGGCGTACACCACTCTCCTGTGCTCCGACGCCACCACGTAGCCGTTGGAGCCCTGAGGGTGATTCAGGTCGAAGGGGGATACCACCAAGGGGCCAATCTCCACGGGGCCATCCATGACCACGAACTCCAACTCGGCAGCCACGGCTTCGAGGGGGATGGGGCAAAAGGGCGGCACGAGCTGGTCGCTCAGGACGGCCTCCACGCCCGGCCGCCCGTAGATCACGAGGCGCGTCCCCTTGCGGTACACGGGCTTGAAAAAAGGCAGGCCCTGAATGTGGTCCCAGTGAAAGTGCGATAAAAAGAGGTGGATCGCGTCGCAATTGGGGAACCGGGCCTGTTCCAACTGGTCGCCCAGGGCTACGATTCCCGTGCCCGCGTCGAAGATGAGGCGGTCCCCTCCGTCTTCCCAAATGCCGAGGCAGGACGTGTTGGTCCCGAAGTGGACCTTGTCCCGGGAAAAGCAAGGAGTACTGCCGCGCACGCCCCAGAAGGTGATGTCCATGGGTCCTCTTGCCGGCAAGTGAATCACGAAACCGGCCCCCGTGTCTACGCGAGGGCCGGTTCCAGATCCGTCCAACGATGCGGAATGTGAGCCGGATCACACACGTCTTCCGCGCGCCGCCGGCAGGTCCTATAGGCTTAGAAAGGAAACCCCTTATAGCCCAGCCGGTTCATGGCCTTTTTCAGGGAGGATTCGAGGATGTCAAGGAAGACCATGGCCTGCTCGCGATCGATGATGAGCGGAGGGCATATCCGGAGGGTGTTGGACCCTGCTCCCAGGAGGAGCAGCCCCGACCTGAAGCACTCTTCCACCACTTCGTCGCGCAGCTCTTTGTTCTTCTCCCGGCCGACGCGGTCCTTCACGATCTCCACTCCGATCATAAGGCCCTTCCCCCGAACGTCACCGATGACCTCGTAGCGCCCCATCATGTCCTTGAGCTTGCCCATGAGGAATTCGCCTTGGCTCGCCGCGTTGGCCGCGAGCTGCTCGTCCACCAGCCGGAGGGTCACTTCGGCGGCGGCGCAGGAGAGGGGGTTGCCGCCGAAGGTGCTGGCGTGGCTCCCGGGAGGCCAGTTCATGATGTGGTCCGAGGCCACGCAGGCGGAGAGGGGCATGCCGGAGGCGATGCCCTTGGCCAGGCAGGTGATGTCGGCGGAGACGCCGAAGTGCGCCATGGCGGAGAACTTCCCCGTTCTGCCCACGCCGCACTGCACCTCGTCCGCCACGAGCAGGATCCCGTGCTTGTCGCAGATCTTGCGCAGCCCTTGAATGAACTCCGCGGGGGGCACCACGTAGCCGCCTTCACCCTGGATGGGTTCCACGAAGATGGCGGCCACCTCGCCCGGCGGTACGGTGGTCTTGAAGACCGTGTCCTCGATGAAGGAGACGCATTCCATCTTGCAGGAACCGTAGGTTTGGCCGTAGGGGCACCGGTAGCAATAGCCGTAGGGCACGTGGGTGACGCCGTCCATGAGAGGGAAGAAGCGCTCCTTTTGGGCGGCCTTGCTGGCGGTGAGGGACAGGGCCCCCGTCGTGCGGCCGTGGAAGGCGCCGTAGAAGGCGATGAACCGCTTGCGCCCCGTGTGGTACTTGGCAAGTTTGATGGCGCATTCGATGGCCTCGGCCCCCGAGTTGCCGAAGAAAACCCGCTTCGTGCCTTTCCCGTGGACGTGCCGCGCCACCCGTTCGGCGGCCTGCACCTGGCTCGTGTAGTAGAAATCCGTGCCGCTGATGTGGATGAGCTTGTCGGCCTGGCCCTTGATGGCTTCTACCACCTCGGGGTGGCAGTGGCCCGTGGAGACCACGGCTATGCCCGCCGCGAAGTCCAGGAAGTAGTTGCCATCAGGATCCTTCACGATGGCGCCGAAGGCCTCCTCCGCCACCAAAGGGTAGCCGCGGGTGTAGGAGGTGGAGACGTACTTGTGATCCCGGGCGATGAGGGCCTTCGCCTTGGGTCCGGGAAGCTCCGTGTTGATCTGCGGCAATTTGGGAAAGTTGGGAGTCATGGCTGTCCTCTCTTTTCGGTGGTGATCAGGGTGATCAAGCGACCCGGTGATCGAGGAAGGGATGCATGCGAGGGCCTCTCAATCACCCGGTCGCACCCTCACATGGATCACGTGACCGCGGCAATGTCCTTCCTGTAGTGCATTCCGTCAAAGTGGATGTTTGAAACGGCTTCGTAGGCCCTGGCCCTGGCCTCCTCGCGCGTGGCCCCGGTGGCGGTCACATCCAGCACCCGTCCGCCCGAGGTTACGACCGTCCCGCCCTGCCGCTTCGTCCCCGCGTGGAACACCGTGACCCCGGGGAGCGCCGCCGCTTCGTCCAGTCCCGTGATGGCCTTGCCCGTCTGGTACGCTCCGGGATACCCGCCCGAGGCCAGGACCACCGTCACGGCAGCCTCCTTCTTCCAGGCCACCGAGCCCGCGTCAAGCCGCCCCTGAGCGCAGGCCGCGCAGATCTCCACGAGATCCCCGTCGAGCCTGGGGAGAACCACCTGCGTCTCCGGGTCACCGAAGCGGCAATTGAACTCCAATACCTTGGGTCCTTCGCCGGTGAGCATGAGCCCCGCGTAGAGGACGCCGCGGAAGGGGCTTCCCTCCAAGGCCATGCCCGCCAGGGTAGGCCGGATCACGGACCCCATGGCGGCATCGATCAGATCTTCGCTCATGAGAGTGGCCGGGCAGTAGGCACCCATACCGCCCGTATTGGGACCTTGGTCCCCGTCCGACGCGCGCTTGAAATCTCTGGCGGGGGGCATGGGCACCGCCCGCTGCCCATCGCAGAACACCAGCAATGAGGCTTCCTCGCCAGGAAGGAACGCCTCCACGAGCATGGCGTCGCCCGCGCCGCCGAATTCCTTCAATCCTAGGATGCGCTGTGTGCCCTCCAGGGCTTCCTCCCGGTTCTGGCAGATGAGCACGCCCTTTCCCGCCGCCAGGCCGTCGGCCTTCAGAACCAGGGGGAACGGGCCGCCGTACGTCCGCAGGTAGTCCGAGGCTGCCTCCGCATCGGTCCAGACGGTGTAAGGAGCCTGGGGGATGTGATGGCGGTCGCAGAACTGCTTCGAAAAGACCTTGGAGGATTCGAGCCGCGCTGCCGCCCGCGCGGGACCGAAACAGGGGATGCCCGCCGCCGCAGCGGCGTCCGTCAGCCCCATGGCCAGAGGCACTTCAGGGCCGGCCACGATGAGCGCTACGGCGTGGTCCCTGGCGAAGGACACGAGACCCGCCACGTCCTCCGCTTGCACGGGCACCACTTCATCGTCCGCGCCCGCGCCGCCGTTGCCCGGCGCCCAGAAGAGGTGGCTGAGCCGCGGCGACTGCTTAAGCTTCCAGGCCAGCGCGTGCTCGCGCCCTCCCGACCCCACGAGTAGAACCCGCATCCCGCCTCCGAAGCCATTCATTGTAAGGGAGATAGGCATTTCTGGTCAATGCCTGGAGGCTGGATCCGGCGGGGTGGGTGAGCCCACCCGCCCTTACCTCGTCGCCACTTCTACCCGGTTGCGGCCCCTGCTCTTGGCCGTGTAGAGAGCGGCGTCGGCCCCCTTCGTGAGGCCCGTGGGACTGGAAAAGGGGTGGGGGTAAGCGGCCACGCCTACGCTTACGGTCACGGGCGCGGGCAGGCCGCCAGGACCAGCGGGCAGGGATTCCACGGCCATTCTCACCCTCTCGGCGACCTCTCTGGCCTCCGCCACGGGGCACACGGGAAGGATGACCGCGAACTCCTCTCCGCCGTAGCGGCAGACGATGTCCACTTTTCTTACGGCGGCGCGGGCCGCGCCGGCCACGGCCCGCAGAACCAGGTCACCGGCGGGATGGCCGAAAGTGTCATTGACCTTTTTGAAGTGGTCCACGTCGAGCATGAGAAGGCCCAGCGGAGCACTTTCCCGCTGGCTCCGCGCCATCTCCTTCACGACCTGCTCCTCGAAGTACTTTCGGTTGAAGAGGCCCGTGAGCCCATCCTTGATGGAATTGGCTTCGTTGAAGGTATTGAGCGCCGAGAGTTTGACCAGGGCGGCCGCCTGGCGAATGAAGTGCTCCGCCGCCCGCCGGTCCTCTTCGGAAAAGGCCTCTTCAGGTTTGCCGATGATACCCGCAACCCCGAAAAACTGCTCCCCCGTCCCCAAGGGGCACAAGAAGGCGGTGGCCCCCGCAGGGAAGGGTTCTCCCTCGCACAGGATGGGCATGGCCGTATTGAGCGAGGCCGACCCGTCCAGGTACAGCGGCGCCTTTCCCTTGGCCAGCACGTAGTAGGCCCAGGTGTTTTCGCCCAGGTAG
>JAKAKG010000116.1 GCA_021813555.1 Acidobacteriota bacterium | reverse complement strand
ATGGCCGCCACCCTGCGGATCCGGCGAACCTTGTCCGCCGCGCCCCCCTTGAAGCGGAAGGTGATGTAATTCTGGTTGAGGGCTTCCGTGCAGTAGGCGTCCACGACGCTGAAGTGGAACCCCACGCGGGTGGCGAGGTTCACGTACTTGTCCGAGACGATGGCATAGCTGGGATCGCGCAGCGTTCCGTCCCGGTCCGGACCCGCGAAGGCCTGGCGGAACATCACGCTCATAAAACCCCTGGCGTCCATGGCGCGAGGCCCGAAGCGGGGGATGTCCTTGTGGAGCATGCCCGCCACCAGGGCCGCGAAGGGCAGGGAGCGGATCTGGCCCCGCTTCACCTTGCGTGCGCCCGGCTCTGCCTGAAGGCCTCCGCCGAGATCGATGACGTAGAGGTCCACGGGGAGAAAGACGTCGAGGAGGGGCGTCTCGCGGCGCACGTCTCCCACGAGCTGGCCGATGCCGAACATCTCCTGGAACGATTTTTCGTGCAGGTAGCGCGCCAGGTCGTGGAGGGAGCGGCAGTTGCGCAGGGTGAATCCCGGATCCGCCGGGTCCGTGAGCGTGAGGGGAACGATGTACCGCGCTACTTCCGCCATGGCCTGATGGGTTCGGCTTCTGGGCCTGCGCGGCGGGGAGGGGCGGGCCACGGCAAGGAGCGCCTCCAGCCGGCCCCCATAGACGCGGCGCCTCGTGGCATCGACAGTGACCGTCTCGCCCGGCTTCAGGAGGGACGTGGCTCCTTCCGCGCCCACGATCGTGGGGATGCCCAGTTCTCGTGACAGAGACGCCATGTGGCCGATGGCGCTCCCCACGTCGGCCACTATGGCGGAGGCCGTTTTCATGACGCGAACGTATCTGGGGCTTGAATGCCGAACCACCAAGACGCCCCCCGCCGGAAAGTTCTCCAGCCCGTCGTCCGCATCGGGGATAAACACGGGGCCCGCGCCCGCGCCGGGGGCCGCCGTATCCCCCCCTTCCAGGAGAATGGGGGCCCCTTCAACGGGGGGCGCCTGTGTGTCCCCAGGGGCCGCCGAGGTGCTGGGCCGGCTTTGGAGAAGGTACAGGCGGCGGTCGCGGTCCATGGCCCATTCCACGTCTTGAGGGGAACCGAAGTGTTCCTCCAGCTTCAGGGTCCACTCGGCGAGGGTCAGGATTTCCTTTCGGGAAAGGGGCGTGGAGAACTGGAGGTCCTCAGGGACCCCTTCCTCCTGCACGCCGCCGCCCGCCAGACCCACGGTGCGGCATGTCTTGCGCGAGGTCCGGACCTCCACCGAGGGGGGGCTTCCTTCCCGTCCGACCCAGTACACGTCAGGGTTCACCGTGCCGTCTGCCACCGAGGGGCCGAGCCCCCAAGCCGCATGGATGAGGACCCTGCCGGTGGCATCACTCTGCGGGTCCTTGGAGAAGGCGACGCCCGAGGCGAGCGCGTCCACCATGACCATGCAGCCCACGGCCACGGCTGGGTCGTCATCGTCGAACCCGAGGATGTGGCGGTAAAAGAGGACGTCAGGTTCGAAGGCGCTCTCCAGAATCCGTCCGTAGGCGGGGACCAGGCCCTCTTCGCCCACGTTGAGGATGGTGAGGTACTGCCCCGCGAAGGAGGCGCTCCGGTCTTCGTCGAGGGCGCTGGAGCGCATGGCCACGCGAGGCTTCCGTCCGCCCGCAAGGGTTTCGTATGCCTCGTGGATCGCCGCGCCTACCTCCTCCGGGAGAGGAGAGTCCCGCAGGTGGTCCCGCGCCGCGGCGTGCCCGGGTCCCGATTCGAGGGAGGCTCCCTTCGGGCCGCCGAGCCACGCGGCGCCCATGGACCGCTCGAAAGCTGAAGTCGTGATGGCGAATCCGTCGGGCACCGGAAGGCCGAGTCTGTTCTTGATCTCGCCCAGGGCCGCCATCTTGTGCCCCACGATCGAGGCGTGAGTCAGGTCGAGCCGGTCCAGAGGCAGCACCAGGGGCGCCTTTTCGCCGGCTTCGTCTCCCCGGAGGCACCCCGCGATGCGCTGATGGAGGTTCGCCAGGACCGTGTCCACGGCGGGATACGCCCCCTCCGACAGGGTGGAGAAGCTCGCGGCCATCCTGTGGGCGCTGGTCTGCGCTGCCAGGGCCCTGGGCCGGACTTCGTCGAGGGTGAGGGGCGCGTCGGAGGCGAGCCGCACTTCCATCTCGGAGATGGCTTCGAGCAGGTCGTTGTTGGCGGAGAGCAACGTCCGAAAGTGAAAATATCTGAGCTTGAGCCGGCTCAGGCGGGATTCGAAGCCGGCCGTCCGCTCCTGTCTCAGCCCGATGATTTCCAGGAACGTGAGGAAGGCTCGACCCAGACGCCGGAGCGACTCGGGGATGCCTGAGGCGCGGCCGCCCGGATCGCCCCCGCTCAAGATAGGCCCTCCTCGCCGGAGGGCTCACCCGCGGCGCGCGCCGCGCGGGCCGCCTCGATGGTCTGCACCAGCTCCGCGACGGTGCAAGGTTTGGTCAGGTAGGCGAAGGCTCCCAGCGTCATGCCCTCCTGCTCGGTGGATTTGAGGAGGTGTCCCGTGAGAATGATGACCTCGAGTCCAGGGGAAATTCGCTTGAATTCTCTGAGGGTGTCTATGCCGCTCAGGCCGGGCATCTTGAGGTCGAGCAGGACCACGTCGATGCCTCCTCGCAGCACCACGCGGAGACCTTGTGCCCCGTCCTGGGCCGTTGAGACGTCGTAGCCCCTCCGGCCCAGGAGCTTCACCAGGGTATCCCGGAACTCCTTCTCGTCGTCCACGATGAGAATCCTGGCCTCGGCCATGGCGCCCTCAGTGAGCCTCACCGGGCTCGGCGGATGTGGCGGGCAGGGTCAGCGTGAAGGTGGTGCCGGCACCGACCCGGCTCTGAACCTCAAGGGTACCTCCCATCTGCTGGACGAGCCCGTAGCAGACGGCGAGACCCAGGCCCGTCCCCTTTCCCACGGGCTTGGTCGTAAAAAAAGGCTCGAAGATCCGCTGAAGGTTTTCCTCCGGAATGCCGCAGCCCGTGTCCTTGAAAACCATCTCCACGGCGCCGCCCCTCATGCCCGTGCGCACCGTAACCGTGCCGCCCCTGCCCTCCATGGCGTCCACGGCATTGTTCAGGATGTTCAGGATGATCTGCTGGAGCCTCGACGGCGAGGTGACGATGGATGGGAGAGCCCCGGCCTCCAGATGAAACGCCACGTTATCCGCTTTGGCCCGGTGCTCCACCATCTGAAGCATCTCCACGAGGAGGGCGTTGATGTCCGTGAGGGTGCGCTCCGATTCGACCCTCCTGGAAAACTTCAGGAGGTCGTGGGTGATGCGCCGGCAGCGCTCCACCTGGTCCCCGATCTTGCGGGCCGAATCGATGACCTCGGGGACATCCGCCTCGGCCGGGCCCTTCTCGGGCATCAGGTCCAAGATCCAGGTTCTGAGAGTTTCGATGATGCCCAAAGGGTTGTTCAGCTCGTGGGCGACCCCCGCCGCCATCTCTCCGATGGCCGCCATCTTGGAGCTGGCCAGAAGCTGGGCGTGAAGGTTCTCTTTTTCGGCGTCCGCCCGGGCCACGAAGCCCACGAGGTTCCTGGCGATGGCGAAGGTGGCCAGGGAGACGACGATCAGGGCGGCGAGGGTGATGAGGGCCCAGGTCCAGAGGGCGCGGTGAAGCGGGGCGAAGGCCTCCGCCCGCTCCTGGCGAAACACAAGAAGCCATTGGTCCCCCATGATCCAGACGTGCGAGCACAAGAACGTCCGGCCTCTGAAGTTCAGGTCCACCGTGCGCACTCCCTCATGGGGCGAAAGGAAAGGGAAATGAGAGGGCTGGAGGGGGGCGCTATCGAAGAGGGTCTTGGTCTGGTAGAGCCCGTGCCGGTCCAGGAGGAACGCCTCCCCCGTGCTGCCCACGTGGATCCGCTCCACGAGCTGGCTGAAGTAGTCGGTGCTCAGGCTGGCGCGCAGGATCCAGTACCCCGTGGGCGTGGTGCGCTTCACCGCGATGATAAAATGGGGGACCGCCCGGTAACCCGTGAAGAGGTCGCTGATGACCATGTCCTGCGTTCTGAGTTTCAGGAACCATTCGGCGCTGCTGTAGTTGCGGCCTTCAAGATTGTAGGGGCCCACGTACCTGAGGTGGTTTCCCCGGTCATCGATCATGCCGATGTCGGTGTAGATCCCAGCCCCCTGCTGGATCACGGCGAAAGCTCGCTCCAGCTCCCCGTTTCTGAGCTGTTCCAGCGTGTACTGGTTGGCGATGGCCGCCAGCTCGGCGCTCCGCCCGCGCAGATAGGACTCGATGAAGTTCCTGTGGTTCAGGACCAGGCGCTCCTGCTGATCCAGAACCATCCTGCTGGCATAGCGCTGGAACTGCACGTAGGCCGCTCCCCCCACGAGGAAAAGGGGAACCAGGCACATGAGGAGCATGCTCTCCAGGAGCCGCCGGTAGAGGGTGGCGCGCCGGCGCTTGGCGGCGGCGATCATCCTAACCCTCCCTCCGGGCGGCTTCTTCGGCGAGCCCTCGGGACCGGATGGCCTCCTCGATGAGGTCCAGGAGCTTGGCCACGTTGACGGGTTTGGTCTGCATATCAAAGGCCCCCTGCCGCAAGGCCTCCTGCCCCGACTCCACCGTGCCGTGCCCCGTCAGGAGGATGACCGGAGCATGGGGGCGCCGCCGTTTGATTTCCTTCAGCGTGGCCAGCCCGTCTAGGCCGGGCATCTTCACGTCCAGTACGACGACGTCGGGATCCGCGCTCTCCAGGAGGGCCAGCGCTTCCCCGCCGCCGGGGGCCGTGAGAACCTCCAGGCCGTGGCGTCCCAGCACCTTGGCCATGGCGGCCAGGAAAAGAGCTTCGTCATCCACCAGCAGGACCGATCGGCGCTTCTGCATGGGCTCTCCGGGTTCATCCTCGCTCGGAACGGGTTCTGCGCTCAACCTCCTCCAGAAGGGCGCGCCCGCTTTTCGTACGGGCGGCGTAGACGGCCCAGGGCTCGTCGCCCTCCCTTCGGCTCGTGACGGCGATCCAGCGGGTGGGCATGAGGAGGGCGTGCAGGATGCCGAAGAGGCCCACTCCGGCGAGAACGTAGGCCGTCAGGCCGTGGTGGCGGCCCAGCAGGAGGGCGGCCGCCCCGATGCCGGCCCCCGCCAGGGCTTCGCCCCAGCGGTAAAGGCGCCGGACGTCCATGGATGCCACATCTTTGTACCATCGGTCTTCGAAGGTTTCCTCCACGCCGTCCACCAGGGCCGCGCTGGGGGCGCTCTGATCCTGGAACCGCCAGCGGAAGAGGCGGCGGTCCGTGGCGTACAGGCTTTCCGCCACCTGGGCGGTCTCCCGCAAGACGGAGTCCGGAATCCGCGCGTGTCCCTCGACCCAATGGTGTTCCGCGAGGACCGTCTCCCCGGCTTCCCTCACCGTGGCGATCTTGGCTCGCCCGAGGCAGGCCAGGAGGTCTTGCCTGCCTCGGGCGTAACGCTTGGGCGTCACGTCGCCCAGCTCGAACCGGCGCGCAAGGCTCGCCAGCTTTTCCCTCAGGGCTTCGACCTCCGGCTGAGTCTCCGGAAGCTCAATCCTCATAAGGATATTCGCCCGGGGATATCCCGCGGGCGTGGAGGCCTGGGGTGACCGTAATGAGGAGCGCGACGGACAAGAGGAACCAGACGACGAAGGCGAACCACGGGTCCGGCTTCAAAAACGTCGATTCCACGGCGTAAAACAAGAGAAAGCCGTAGAGGAGCAAGTTGGCGAATACCTGGAATAGTTTCTTCACGGCCTCCTCCTACACCAGGGTGCGCATGTACAGGAAAAACACCAGGGTGGACAGTCCCATGGAGATCGCGAGCAGGATGAAGACGAAGGACCACATGTTGTCCAGCACTTTTTTCATGGCAGTCCTCCCTCACTCGGTGACGTTCTGAACCAGGAGCGGCGCCACCCATTCGGGCACCCAGCGGTTGCGCCGGTTGCGGTAGGCGAAGTAAACCAAGGAGAAAATGAACAGGCACAGGAAGAACATCTGGCCCAATGTGATGATCACCGACAGGGCCACGAGAACCTTGAACTTGCCGCCCAGGAGAAGGTTCGCGAGCGGGAGTCCGGCGCCCAGCGTGGCCAGCGCCAGCGAGAAGGAGAGCATGTAACGGATGGCCGGTCCCCGGACGAAGGCCGTGGCGATGGATCCCACCTGCGCTCCGAACATGGCGCCGCAGATCATGAACATCACGGCGATGAAGTCCACATTGCCCTCGATGGAATGGCGGAGGCAGCCGTAGGCTCCGGAGAAGACGATCTCTACCAGGTCCGTGCCCACGGCGATGTGGGTGGACGCACCCACGATGTACACGAGGGCCGGGACGCGGATAAAGCCGCCGCCCACGCCCAGGAATCCCGCGAGGACGCCGGTGATGACCCCGACCAGGACGATGACCCACATGGACACCACGACGCGGGCCGTCCGGCACCGGACGATGGGCGCGAGGGCGAACCCCTGGAAGATCTGGGGCAGTTTGGAGGTCATGACCTCCCGGGCGATGCTCTGGCCGTCCCGAGCCATTTGCTCCATGCGCCGGTGCGACTTCAGGGTCTCGTAGAGGGTGTAGAGAAAGAGGGTGAACATGAGCAAGACCGAGGCGGTGAGGAGGGCCACGGTGGAGAGCCCGCGGTGCTTGAAGTAGCCCAGGAGGCGGATTCCCTCCTCCACGCCGAACATGGTTCCGGCCACCATGCTCAGGGCCAGGACCCAGTCGATGTTCCCGAGCTGCTTGTGCCTCACCGTGGAGACGATGCCCTTCCCCGCGATGTGCGTCATGTCAATGCCCGAGGCCATGTACCCCGGGAACCCGAACACGATCAGGGCGGGAGTCACCATGTAACCGCCGCCCACGCCGATGAACCCGCCCACGACGCCCACCGTGAAGCCCGTGAAGATGAGCAGGAAGGCCGGGGCTTGGATGCCAGCGATGAGAAAGTCAAACATGTTGCCCCCCCCTCTTCAGTGGCCGACCGTATGGTCGATCTTCTTGAATTTCAGGCCGATGAAGTCCGTGAAGCCCTCCGCGAGGTAGCCCAGGCACAGGCCGATAAGGCCCACCATCACGAGGTTCCAGACCCCCGAGACGGGGTTCGTCTTGATGTTTTTGTGCGTGAACGAATCCTTGTATTTGAAGCCCTTGGCCTCCTTGAATTGCCAGGGGACCAGAATGTCGAGGCGGTCGCCCCTGAGCCGAACGCGCTTCCCGTCCTCCACGGTTCGGAGGTCGATGACCCCCGTGGTCTCCGCGGGCAGTATGTCGCCCGCTTTGACGGGTGTGGCTTTGAGGCCGTCCAGGATTTTGAAGTCGCCCACCGCGAGCGAGGCGGGCTTCTCCGGCGAGGCGTCCGCGAATGTCTTGGTGTTGACGGCGAACCCGTCGGCCTTGGCCTTGTAGTAGTACCAGTGCACCATCTTTCCGGACCTGTAAAAATGGATGGCGTAGGTGAATACCACCAACGTCGCCGCGGCCCAGAAAAAGAACTTTACAGCCGCCCTCAGCCTCGGTCTGCGCATGTCTCCTCCCCCCCAAATTGGCTGCCGAACCGCCACCGAACGACCCCTGTCACGTCCCTCCTTCGTTGAGGTGACTTTAGGGCCGCCTTCGGGGTACTGCAACGCTGTCAAGAGGGAAGGAGGCAAAGGTGGGTTGATACACCCTGTATGCGTCCCGCAACTTCGGGCGGGCGCGCAACCCGGCATCCCGAGCCGCGCGGGGAGAGCTCTTCGATGGAGCGCCCGGCTCCGTCGGCTAGGCGCCCCTCTTCCCGCCCGCGGGCGTGAGGGCCCGCGGCGGTTTCGGCGGTCCCGCGCCCTTGTCCGGAGGGGGAGCCAGGGGCCTGGGCGTGTTCATCATGCTGGCGGGCAGAGGGGCAACGGCCACGGCCTGTTGGATCAGGGCGAAGAACAGCCATTCGCGGGAGCGCCACGTTCTTCGGTTGAAGCGGAACGTGAACTCGTCCAGGTAATAGTCCAGGTACGACGGCCGAACGGCCACCTGGTGAGATTTCAACAGCCACTGGTCGATGAGGTGGGCGACCCGGTTCACGAGGGGGAGGGCCGTTTCCCCCGGTCCGCCCTCCTTGGGGACGACGACGTGCCTGTATCCCAGCTCGGCCAATCCGCCGAAAGCCCTCCAGCCGTCCGTAAACACGCGGCTGCCCGGTTCCACCTCTTCGCAGATGACCGTGGCCAGACTATCGGCCGAAGCGTTGCGGATCCTCCGGAGGCGGATCCGCCCGATGCGGTTCCCCAGGTCCTGAACCACGACGACCACCAGGACCTTGCCGCTCGCCCCCCGTCCCCGCTTGCCTGGCTTGTGGGCCCCAAGGTAAGTGAGGCCCACCTCGATGGTCCCCGCCAGGCGGTCCCGGCCTGGGCGGACCATGGCGGTCCGCAGCTTTTGCATCCACGCCCAGGCCGTGTGGTAGCTCCCCAGGTCCAGCTCCTTCATGAGCCCAAGGGCGCTCACCCCGAAGCGCTGGTTCGTCACGTACCACATGGCGCGGAACCACATGAGGAGGGGGCGCCTGCTGCCGTGGAAAATGGTCCCCGCGGTCACGGAGGCTTGATGATCGCACTGCTGACAACGGTAGAGGTCCCCGTGGACCCGCCAGGCTTTCTGGCCCTGGCAGCGGGGACAGCGAAACCCTTCCGGCCACCGCAGGCGGAACAGGTGCTCGTGGCAGGTTTCCTCAGAAGGGAAAAGCTCCTCAAAAGCCTTGGCCATGGCGAGACTCCAGCCGCTTAAAGACATCCGCTCCGACGGGGTTCCCAGGTGCCCATCTGGGGCACGGGGGCCCGGAAAGGGCGCACTATACCACGGAAATGGGGAGAGCCTCATGCATAACCAGGATGGATCTGGCTGGTATGCAGGTCCATCTCGTCACTTAGAATGGAACCGCTTGCCAGCCCTTTACAATTGAATATAACCTTTATAATCAAGCTGTTGGCCTATCTACGCTTCGACCGAGCAGGTGTTCAGATCACCCAAAATATCGAAAAGTAAGGATACCGAAGTGCATATATGGCACCATGTTATTATTTGCATAATTGCTTGAAACCAAAGGGAAGGGGTCCGCTCACACCTCGTAATGGGTCTTTTCGCCCACGCCTTTTGTCTTTATTTGCAATGGATTGAATTGACGGAAGCCCCAGCCCAATACTCACTAGGGAAGATCGCGGGGGACTCTGAATTAATAGTTATTAATTTAGCGGCCCCTGAGGACGAGAAGGGATGTCACCCATGAATCCCCCCCGATTTTCCTGCGGGCCGCGTAAGACCAGAACGAAAGGAGGTGCGATCCGCCCCGGGGGCTTAATCGAGGGTACAAGACGGAAAGGACTGGTCTTCTTCGTGACGACCAAGTGCTGGCACTGGTTCTGATCCGAGTGGAGGTTAGCGGATGCCAAGCTATGTGAATCCTGAAAAATGCGATGGGTGCAAGGCGCTGGACAAGACAGCCTGCCAGCACATTTGCCCCAATGACCTCATGGTCCTGGACAAGGACAAAATGAAGGCCTACAACCAGGACGTTTCCATGTGCTGGGAGTGCTACAACTGCGTCAAGATCTGCCCGACGCAGGCCATCGAGATCCGCGGCTACGCGGACTTCGTCCCCATGGGCGCCGCGGTCACCCCGCTGCGTTCCACCGACTCCATCATGTGGACGGTGAAGTTCCGCAACGGCATGGTCAAACGCTTCAAGTTCCCCATCCGTACGACCCCCGAAGGGGCGGCGGTTCCTGACGGCGGGTTCGCCACCAAGGCCGATCTGGGAAGCAATGCGCTGTTCACCGAGCCCGAATCCTCGGGCCTTAACGCGATCTTCACCCTGAAAGGTTAGGAGGGAGGAAAAAGATGGCCAACTTTGAGACCGTCGTCGTAGAGACCGACCTCCTGATCCTCGGGGGAGGCATGGCTGCCTGCGGAGCAGCGGTGGAAGCAGCGTACTGGGCCAAGCAGAACGGCCTGAAGGTTACCCTGGTCGACAAGGCCGCCATGGACCGCTCCGGCGCCGTGGCCATGGGCCTTTCCGCCATCAACCAGTACGTGGGCCTGAAGGATGGGGCCAACAGCGTCAAGGATTACGTGGACTACGTCCGCAACGACCTCATGGGCGTGACCCGCGAGGACCTGGTGGCGAACATCGCCCGCCACGTGGACTCCACCGTGCACCTTTTCGAGAAGTGGGGCCTTCCCATCTGGAAGGACGAGAAGGGCGCCTACGTTCATGAGGGCCGCTGGCAGCTCATGATCAACGGCGAATCCTACAAGGTGATCGTGGCGGAAGCCGCCAAGAACGCCCTGCTGCAGAGCGGCGTGGGCCAGATCTTCGAGCGCGTGTTCATCGTCGGGCCCCTCATGGACGGCGACCGCGTCGCCGGCGCCGTGGGCTTCTCGGTGCGCGAGAACAAGTTCTACATCTTCAAGGCGAAAGCCACCATGGCCACCATGGGCGGCGCCGTGCACGTCTTCAAGCCGCGGAGCATGGGCGAAGGCCTCGGCCGCGCCTGGTATCCGCCGTGGAACTCCGGCTCTTCGGCCTACTTCACCCTGAAGGCCGGCGCCGAGATGACCTGCCAGGAAGTGCGCTTCATCCCCGTCCGCTTCAAGGATGCGTACGGACCGGTGGGTGCGTGGTTCCTGCTCTTCAAGTCCCGCGCCACCAACGCCATGGGCGGCGAGTACATGGTCGAGCGCAGGCCCGAGCTGGACAACTGGGGCCCCTACGGCCGCGTGAAGCCCATCCCGGCCAACCTCCGCAACTACCTCGGCATGCTCGATCTGATCGAAGGCAAGGGCCCGATCTTCATGCGGACCGAGGAAGCCATCCAGAAGATCGCCGAGCAGTACAAGGACGATCCGAAGGCCTACAAGAAAAAGATGAAGGAACTCGAGTCCGAGGCGTGGGAAGATTTCCTCGACATGACCATCTCCCAGGCCATTCTCTGGGCCGCCAGCAACGTGGAGCCCGAGACCCGGAGCTCCGAGATCGCCGCCTGCGAGCCCTACTTCATCGGCTCCCACTCCGGCGCGTCAGGCGCCTGGGTTTCCGGCCCCGCCGATCTCCAGACCGCCGAGACCAAGAGCGAGTACTTCTGGGGCTACGACAACATGTCCACCGTGAAGGGCCTCTTCTGCGCCGGCGACGCCTCGGGCGCCTCCAGCCACAAGTTCTCCTCGGGCTCCCACGCCGAAGGGCGCATCACGGCCAAGGCGGCGATCAAGTTCATCGTGGAGAACAACACGCAGCCCAAGGTTGACCAGGCCGAGATCGACGCCCTCAAGGCCGCGATCCTCAAGCCCATGGAGACCTTCGAGGCCCACAAGAACGCCACCACCGATCCCGACATCAACCCCAACTACATCAAGCCCAGAATGTTCATGTTCCGCCTCCAGAAGATCATGGACGAGTACGCGGGCGGCGTGTCCTCCCAGTTCATGGTCAACAAGGCTCAGCTCGAGCGGGCGCTGGAACTCCTTGGCTTGCTGAAGGAAGACGCGGCGAACCTGGCCGCCTCCAACCTGCACGAGCTCATGCGCTGCTGGGAGAACCAGCACCGTATGTGGCAGGCCGAAGCGCACGTCCGCACCATGCTGTTCCGTGAAGAGACGCGTTGGCCCGGCTACTACTTCCGCGCCGATACGCCCAAGATCAATGACAAAGATTGGCTCGTCTTCGCGAACTGCAAGTGCGATCCCAAGACGGGCAACTGGGAGATGATCAAACGTCCCATCAAGCACATCTTCCCGCAGGCGTAGGAGGACGAACTCCTCGCCCGTTGATCAGTTCCTAATTGACGGAGGCCCCCGCGGGGGGGCGGGGGCCTCCACTTCTTTTAAGGCGCCCGAATGACTCTGGAAGAGCCGGTCCTCTGCCCGCACTGCAGCCAGCCCATGGCCCGCTGGGCCAATCCCGAAATGGGAAGTTGGAGCGGCGAGTTCCAGTTCGTGTGTTTCAATGACGACTGCCCCTACTTCGTGCGCGGCTGGGAGTGGATGCAGAGCCAGTTCAACGTGTCCGCGTCCTACCGCCACCGAATGGATCCTGCCACCGGGGACAAGGGCCCGCTGCCCGTTTGGTCCCGGGACGCCTTGAAAAACGGCATTCTCGCCGAGAAGGAACCCCTCCATGACTGACAAGCCCATTACCCGAGAGAGCATCCTCAAAGACTATCCGCGGATGAAGCCGGACGAGCGTTTCGTCTTCGAGTGCCGCCCCGGCGTTTCGTGCTTCACGTGCTGCTGCCAGGACGTCTCCATCGTGCTCACGCCCTACGACGTCCTGAGACTGACCCGCGTCCTGAACATGGATTCCTCAGACTTTCTGGAGAAGCACACCATCACGGGTGTCACCAGCGAGCCCAATTTTCCCGTGGTTCTGCTCAAGATGGAGGGCGAGGCCAAGCGCTGCCCCTTCGTGGGCGAACAGGGCTGTTCGGTGTATGGCGACCGGCCCTGGGCGTGCCGCATGTATCCGCTGGGGGCGGCGGAACCCGAGAACCCGAACCCCACGGACCACGCCTTCCACTTCCTCCTCAAGGAGGACCTCTGCAAGGGGCACGGCGAGGGCCGAACATGGACGGTCCGGGAGTGGATCGCCAACCAGGGCGTGGAAGAGTACGACATGATGGGCGCCTCCTTTAAATCGCTCATGCTTCACCCCGGCTGGAGCAAATCCGAAGGGATTCCGGCCGGCAAGCTCGACATGGTCTACATGGCCTGCTACGACCTGGACCGCTTCCGCCGGTTCGTGTTCGAGACCAAGTTCATGGAGTACTTCGAGGTGGACGAAGCCCTCGCGGAGGCCATCGCCATGGACGACGAGGAACTCCTGGACTTCGCCATGCAGTGGCTCCGGTTCAGCCTCTTCGGGGACCGGACCATGAAGGTTCGCAAGTCGGTCATCGAGGCCAGGCGGAAGGCCGCCGAGTCAGCGGCGCCTTCGGCCCCTTCAGCCCCATAGACGTCCTAAGAGGCAGGGAATAGCATGACGCAAGAAGCTTCTGGAAAGCCCGACGCGAAGAAGGTCCTCGTCATCGGCGGCGGCGTGGCCGGCATCACGGCGGCCATCGAAGCGGCCGAGGCGGGATGCCAGGTGGTCCTGGTGGAGAAGGCGCCATCCCTCGGGGGACGGGTGGCCCGGATGAACCAGTACTTCCCCAAGCTGTGCCCGCCCGCCTGCGGCCTGGAAATCAACTTCAAGCGAATGAAGTCCAATCCAGGTATCCAGGTGCTCACCCAGGCCGAGGTCCAGGATCTTGCGGGTTCGCCGGGAGATTACACCGCCACCGTCAAGGTCTCGCCCAGGTACGTGACGGACGCCTGCACCCAGTGCGGGGAATGCGTCAAGGTTTGCCCCGCCGAGCGGTCCAGCGAGTTCGATTACGGAATGGGCAAGACGAAAGCCGTGTATCTTCCCCAGGCCAATGCCTTCCCAGCCCTCTACGCCCTGGAGCGGGAGGCGTGCCCCGCAGGCTGCGACCTGTGCGTCAAGGCATGCGCTTACGGCGCCATCGATTTGAACCAAAAGGCCGAAACCCAAACCTTCAGCGCGTCGGCCGTCATCGCCGCCACGGGGTGGGTTCCCTACGACGCCTCCAAGATCACGAACCTCGGCTACGGCCGCTGCGCCAACGTGGTCACCAACGTCCTCATGGAGCGGCTGGCCTCCGTCAGCGGACCCACGCAAGGCAAGATCCTCCGTCCATCCGACGGCAAGGAGCCCAAGACGGTGGCCTTCGTGCAGTGCGCCGGTTCCCGCGACGAGAACCATCTGCCCTACTGCTCGGCGGTGTGCTGCTCGGCCTCGCTCAAGCAGGCCACCTACGTCCGGAGCGCCTATCCCGAAGCGAAGGTGAAGATCTTCTACATCGACATACGCACGCCAGGACGCCTGGAGGATTTCTACGCCAAGGTGGGCGCGGACCCCCTGGTGGAACTCATCAAGGGAAAAGTGGCCAAGGTGGAGGAAGATCCCGCCACCAAAGACGTGATCCTCGAAGTGGAAGACGTGCTCCATGGCAAGAAGATCACGGAGCGGGTGGACCTTCTGGTGCTGGCCGCGGGCATCGTGCCCCAGACCCAGGGCTTGCCCGCCGCCGCCACGCTGGACGAGTTCGGTTTCGTGGACAACCGGCCGGGCAAGACGGGGTTCTACGGCGCGGGGTGCGTGAGACGGCCCGAGGAGGTCTCGGCCACGGTGCAGGACGCGACGGGTGCGGCCTTGAAGGCCCTCCAGTGCGCTGTAAGGAGCGCTCACCATGGATAAGAAGCTTGGCGTCTACATCTGCAGCGGGTGTTCCATCGGCGACGCCCTCGACACGGACAAGCTGGCCCAGGTGGCCCAGAAAGAATACAAGGCTCCCGTCTGCCGCGTGCACTCCTTTCTCTGCGGCAAGGAGGGGGTCGAGCTGATCCACAAGGATCTCCAGGAAGGCTCCGTGGACTCGGTGGTCATCGCCGCCTGCTCTCCCCGCGTGAAGGCGGAGGCCTTCGCCTTGGACCCGTGCATGGTGCAGGAACGCGTCAACCTGCGCGAGCACGTGGCGTGGTGCCAGAAGCCCAAGGATGAGGACACCCAGATGATGGCGGAGGACTACCTCCGCATGGGGATCGTCAAGGCCCAGAAAATGGAGCCCCTTGAGCCCGTGTCCGATGAAGTGAGCAAGGCCATCCTCGTGGTGGGCGGCGGCGTCACCGGCCTGACCGCGGCCCTGGAAGCGGCGGCGGCGGGCTACGAAGTGGTGCTGGTGGAGAAGCAGGCGCAACTGGGCGGCTTCGTGGGAACGCTCAAGAGCCGTTTCCCCCGGCAGGCCCCGTATACGGAGATGGAACCCGCGGACCTGGCGGATCAGATTCAGGCCGCCACCTACCACCCCAAAATCAAGGTCTACACTTCCACGGCCATCACCCAGACCTCCGGCCAGCCCGGCCAGTTCGACGTGACCCTTTTGAAAGACGGCGACACCATCGTTCACCGGGTGGGCGCCATCGTCATGGCCACGGGCTGGAAACCCTACGACGCCTCCAAGCTCGGGCACCTGGGCTACGGCCTGACGCCCGACGTGGTCACCAACGTGGAGTTCGAGAACATGGCCGCCGCGGGGCCCCTCAAGCGGCCCTCAGACGGGAAGGCCGTGGAGAGCGTCCTCTTCGTCCAGTGCGCGGGATCACGCGATCAGGCCCATCTGCCCTACTGCTCCTCCGTGTGCTGCATGGCCACGCTGAAGCACTCGGAGTACGTGCACCAGCAGAACGCCGACGCCAAGGTCTACATCATTTACAAGGACATGCGGACCCCCGGCCAGTACGAGAAGTACTACGCCAAGGTGCAGAACCATCCCGGGACCTTCCTCACCAAGGGCGAGGTGGACGGTGTGGACAAGGCCGCGGGCGGCAAGCTCGCGGTGCGGGTGAAAGACACCCTGCTGGGCGAGTCCATCCAAGTCGTGGTCGACCTGGTGGTTCTGGCCACGGGCATGGTTCCCAATTCGGCGGACGGCGAGGCCATCCGGCAGCTCCACGACGCCCAGGCCAAGGTACTGCGGAACGAGTCCGACACCCAGCGCCAGGAGGCCGAAAAGAAGGCTGAGGAGCTCAAGGCCCACGAGGGCACGGAGATCCTCCACCTGACCTACCGGCAGGGCCCCGATCTTCCTCTCCTGCGCTACGGCTTCCCCGATTCTCACTTCGTGTGCTTCCCCTACGAGACGCGCCGCACGGGCATCTACGCGGCGGGGACCGTGCGGGCGCCCATGGATTCGGGCCACGCGCAGGAGGACGCGCTGGGCGCGGCCATGAAGGCCATCCAGTCCACGGAGCTGGCGGCCCAGGGACAGGCGGTCCATCCCCGGTCCAGGGACATGTCCTTCCCGAGCTTCTTCCTCCAGCGCTGCACCCAGTGCAAGCGCTGCACGGAAGAGTGCCCCTTCGGCACGCTGGATGAGGACGAGAAGGGCACGCCTAAACCGAACCCGTACCGCTGCCGGCGGTGCGGCATCTGCATGGGAGCCTGCCCCGAGCGGATCATCTCCTTCAAGAACTACTCCGTGGACATGATCGCCTCTCAGATCAAGGCCATCGAGGTCCCCGAGGAAGACGAGGAGAAGCCGCGCGTCCTGGTCTTCATGTGCGAGAACGACGCTTACCCGGCCCTGGACATCGCGGGCATGAACCGGATTCAGTACGACCCGAGCGTGCGGATCATCCCCCTGCGCTGCCTGGGCTCCATGAACATCGTCTGGATCGCCGACGCGCTCTCCGGCGGCATCGACGGCGTCATGCTCGTGGGCTGCAAATACGGCGACGACTACCAGTGCCACTTCGCCAAAGGCAGCGAGCTCGCCAACCGCCGCCTCGAAAACGTGAAGGAGACGCTGCAGCGGCTTCAGCTCGAGTCGGAGCGGATCCAGGTCACCCAGCTCGCCATCAATGAATACGGCAAACTGCCGGTGCTCATCAACGAATTCATGGACAAGATCCGTGAGATTGGCCCCAATCCTTACAAGGGGTTCTAGGCGTCGGGAAGTTAGGAAGTAGTGAAGATAGGAAGTTAGGAAGTCAGGAAGAAGGGGAGGCGGGAAGATGGAAGCGGCGATGAAGGCAAGACCGGCGGTTCGTCCTTCCTCGCTTCCTCACCTCCTCACTTCCTCACCTCTCTGAAGAGGACGACATGGCCGAACCCATTCTTCTCACGCCCGACACCGAGTTCATCAAGAATGTTCTGGCTTCCGGAGGCGGCGACCTCAAGAAGTGCTTCCAGTGCGCCACGTGTTCTGTCGCCTGCACCCTCTCGCCCGAAGACTCGCCCTTCCCGAGGAAGCAGATGATCCTGGCCCAGTGGGGGCTCAAGGACAAGCTCCTGGCGGACCCGGCCCTCTGGCTCTGCCACAACTGTGGGGACTGCACTACCCTCTGCCCCCGTGGCGCCAAGCCCGGCAACGTGCTGGGAGCCTTGCGGAACCAGGCCATACAGCACTTCGCCGCGCCCTCGTGCCTGAGCCGCATGGCCACGAGCCCCAAGGCGTGGCCCCTCCTCTTCGTTCCGGGCATCGTGGTGTTCGGCGCCCTGGCCCTTTGGGGGCCCAAGGAAATCACGGAGCCGAGGGAGTTCGCCAACATCTTCCCCCTCCACGTGCTCGAACCCATCTTCTTCGCCGTGTCGGGCCTCGTGCTCCTGGCCTTCGCCATGGGGCTCTTCAAATTCATCAAGGGACTGAGATCCTCGGGGGCGGACGGCTCCATCCTGGCGGGCATCATCCCGGCCGCCGTGGAGATCATGACCCACAAGCGTTTCAAGGAATGCGGCAAGGAGAAGAACCGCTTCTGGGGCCACCTGCTGACCCTCTGGGGCTTCGCGGGGCTGGCCCTCATGGGCACGGTGGTGGGCATCGGCACCATGGCGGGGTTCATGCACACGCCGCTGGCCTGGACCAATCCGTGGAAGATCTTCGCCAACGTTTGCGCGGCGGTGGTCCTCGTGGGCGGCTTGATCCTCCTGGTGGACCGCTTGGCGGACTCTGAAAAGAGGAAGGCCACGACGTACTTCGATTGGTCGTTCCTCTTGATCCTCGTGGGCATCGTGAGCACGGGCATCGCCGCCGAGCTCCTGCGCACGGGGCAACTGGTGACCGCCATGTACACCGTCTACTTCGTTCACTTGGTCTTGATCTTCGCATTGTTCTTATTCGCACCGTACACCAAGTTCGCCCACATGGCGTACCGAACCGTGGCCATGGCGGCCACAAGAAAGAGGACGTGAGCCGGCGATGAGCCAAGGAACGGTGGAGCACCATCATCGGAGGAGGATGTTCGGCACGTAGGTCAGGCAGCCGCGACCAGATGATCCTAGGCGTGGATTTTAGGAGGACTAGTGATGGCGGATCAGAAGAGGGACACGAAACTGCTGGACGAGCTTGAGAAGGGCCCGTGGCCGAGCTTCGTCAAGGAAATCAAGAACGCTTCCAAGACGAGCCCGGTGTGCGACGACCTTCTGGGACAGCTCGAGCTGTCGTACGAAGAGAAGAAGGGCCACTGGAAGCACGGCGGCATCGTCGGCGTCATGGGATACGGCGGCGGCGTCATCGGGCGCTACAGCGACGTGCCCGAGCAGTTCCCCCAGGTGGCCCACTTCCACACCATGCGCGTGAACCAGCCCTCGGGTTGGTTCTACACGAGCGGCTCCCTGCGGACGCTTTGTGACATCTGGGAGCGCCACGGCTCCGGCCTCACGAACATGCACGGCTCCACGGGCGACATCGTCTTCCTGGGCACCAAGACCGACGAACTGGAGCCCTGCTTCAAGGAGCTGGGCGAAGCCGGGTTCGACCTCGGCGGCTCGGGATCCTGCATGCGCACGCCCTCGGCCTGCGCGGGCATGGCGCGTTGCGAGTGGGCTTGCTACGACACCCTTAAGATGTGCAACGACGTCACCCACCAGTACCAGGACGAGCTGCACCGGCCCCCGTTCCCGTACAAGTTCAAGTTCAAATTTTCCGGCTGCCCCAACGACTGCGTGGCCTCCATCGCCCGTTCCGACATGTCCGTCATCGGCACGTGGAAGGACGAGATCCAGCAGGACGACGCCGAGGTCGCCGCCTACGCCGCCGCCGGCATGGACATCCAGAACGACGTCTGCGCCAACTGCCCCAGCAAGTGCATGAAGTGGGACGGAAAGAAGCTCAGCATCGACAATCACGAATGCGTGCGCTGCATGCACTGCATCAACGTGATGCCCAAGGCCTTGAGGCCCGGCAAGGAGAGGGGCGCCACCATCCTCATCGGCGCCAAGGCCCCCATCGTCCAGGGCGCCCTGCTCGCCTCGGTCCTGGTTCCCTTCGTCCCCGCGGACGAGCTCATGGACACCCTCAAGGAACTCGTCTCCAGGGTCTGGGAGTTCTGGGATGAGTACGGCAAGAACCGCGAGCGCATCGGCGAGCTGATCCAGCGCGTGGGCATGTCCAACTTCCTCGACGCCATCGGCCTGGACCCGATCCCGCAGATGGTCACGGCGCCGCGCGACAATCCCTACATCTTCTTCAAGGGCGAGGAATAGGGGAGGCTTCGCAGGGAATTCGGGCCGCCGTAAGGCGCGGCCCTTCGAGATTGAGGAGATGAACGATGGCAGCAGAACCCGTCAAGAGGATCACCGATATCGGACCGCCGAGCTACGAGAAGTTCCTGCATCCCGTCATCAAAAAGAACTACGGGCTGTGGAAGTACCATGAAACCCTGGCCCCTGGCGTGCTGTGCCACGTCGCCGAATCGGGCGACAAGCTGTTCACGGTTCGCGCCGGTTCGCCGCGCCTGCTCAGTGTCCAGTCCATCCGGCTCTTCGCGGATCTGGCGGACAAGTACTGCGGCGGCTACCTGCGCTTCACGAGCCGGAACAACGTCGAATTTCTCATGGACAACAAGGACAACATCGAGGCGCTGAAGAAGGACCTTCTGGCCAACGGTTTCCCCGTGGGCGGCACCAACAACGCCGTCAGCAACATCGTCCACACGCAGGGTTGGGTCCACTGCCACTCCTCCGCCACGGACGCGTCGGGCATCGTCAAGGCCGTCATGGACGCCCTGTACGACCGCTTCACCCACGAGAACCTCCCCGCCAAGCTCCGCATCGCGCTGGCCTGCTGCCTGAACATGTGCGGCGCCGTGCACTGCTCGGACATCGCCATCCTGGGCGTCCACCGCAAGCCCCCGAAGGTCAACCACGACACCCTGCCCAAGACCTGCGAAGTGCCCACCCTCATCGCCTCGTGCCCCACGGGCGCCATCCGCCCCGCCACGGTCAACGAAAAGCAGTCCGTGGAAGTGGTGGAGGACCAGTGCATGTACTGCGGCAACTGCTACACGGTTTGCCCGTCCATGCCGCTGAACGACCCCGACAACGACGGCATCTCCATCTGGGTCGGCGGCAAGGTGAGCAACGCCCGCACGACGCCCAAGTTCTCCAAGCTGGCCATCCCCTTCATCCCCAACAACCCCCCGCGCTGGCCCGAGGTGGTGGAGGCGGTGGTGAACATCGTTGAGGTCTACGCCAAGAACGCCAAGAAATACGAGCGCATGGGCGAGTGGATCGAGCGCATCGGCTGGCCGAAATTCTTCGAGCTGACGGGCATCGAGTTCACGCGCTACCACATCGACGACTTCAAGAACGCGGGCCTGACCTACGCCAGGTCGACCCACATCAAGTTCTAGTGAGGAGTGAGGTGTGAGGAGCAAGGCGGGCGGGACGAACGACGAAGGCGCCGTGACCGGCGTGCTCCGCGGTTCCCTCGCTCCTTGCTCCTCCCCTCCGGCTCGCTGATAGGAGAGGACCATGGCCGTGACCCATGAAGCGCTGGCCGACGAGATGTTCCATATGGTGTCCGAATACTATGGCAAGAAAAACCTGAAGGCGGGTGACCTGACCAAGGCCATGATCGCGAAATACGGCGAGGCCGAGTGCACGAAGGACGACTGCAAGGCCGCCATCCGCATCCTCATGGATTCGGGCCGCTGCGTGTACAGCTACTTCGGGGGAAGCTTCATCACGCTGCCCCACAAGGAAGGCGCCGCGCCCGATTGACGGCGAGCCGGGCGGGCGACGGGGACCACCCGGCCCGCCGCCCTCAATGGTTGGAGATAGGGTTTGAGCGGAGGACGAAACCATGGCACAGAAAGCGGCTGAAAATCTGGAAGAGCTGGTGGCCCTCCTCAAGCGCTGGCAGGACATCGAAGTCCAGACCGTCGCGCAGACCACCGCCGTCATGGAGAAGACGGGGAATCCCCTGATCCGGCTCGTGATGGAAATCATCCGGCAGGACTCGGCCATGCACAAGCGAGTCCAGCAGGTGATTCTGGACAGCCTGGAGAAGCAGGCCATCTCGCTCACGCCCGAGGAACTCGGCGACGTATGGGACATGATCGAGAAGCACGCCGAGATGGAGAAGGAAACCATCGCCCTCGCCGAGAAGGCCCGCAAGAACTGCCGGCTCTTCGCCCAGCGGCACCTGCTGACCTACCTCATCGAGGACGAGAAGAAGCACGACAGGCTCCTTGGGCAGCTCGAGGACTTCAAGCGAAATCTCTACCCGTACGCGTAAAGACGGTGAGGAGCAAAGAGTGAGCGAGTGAGGAGAAAGAGCGGGGGAGCGATCCAGGGAGCGAGGTCGGTCGATGTCTGTTGGCCTCCTCACTCCTTACACCTCACTACTCACTTCGAAAGGATGGAAAAATGGGCCTCTTCAAGGAAGTGAAGAAACCGATCATCAAGGCGGGCGGGAGCACGGGCGGAGAAATCAGCCCGATGCGGCCGAAGTACGCGGAAAAGACGCCGCCCTGCGTAGGCAATTGCCCCAGCGGCACGGATATCCGAGGCCTCCTCACGACCATCGCGCAGGCGGAAGCCTACGGGCGCACCAACGACCAAGCCTTTGAACTGGCCTGGCGCCTGGTCACCGAGAAGAATCCCTTTCCGGCCACCTGCGGCCGGGTCTGCCCGCACCCCTGCGAGGCGGGCTGCAACCGCAACGAGAAGGAAGGGCCGGTGGCGGTGAACGCCATCGAGCGCTTCATCGGCGATTTCGCCCTCGGCAAAGGCCTGAAGCCCGCAAAGCTCACGGAAGAAACGCGGCCGGAAAAAGTGGCCGTGGTAGGTGCCGGCCCCGCGGGGCTCTCCTGCGCGTACCAGCTCGCCCGGCGCGGGTACTCCGTGACCGTGTTCGAGGCCTTCAGCAAGCCCGGCGGCATGCTCCGCTACGGCATTCCGGCGTACCGGCTCCCGCGGCAGGTCCTGGACGCGGAGATCCAGCGGATCTTGGACCTCGGCGTGAACCTCCAGTGCAACTTCGTCATCGGGAAGGACAAGTCCCTCGACGACCTGCGCAGCGAGTACAAAGCCATCTTCGTGGGGCTCGGAGCCCACAAGGGCATCAAGCTCAGGGTGCCCGGAGAAGAGACTCCCAACGTGTTCTCGGGTACGGAGTTCTTGAACAAGGTCAACAGCGGGGAAGAGGTTCAGGTGGGTACCAAGGTCCTCGTCATCGGCGGCGGCGACACGGCCATCGACGCGGCGAGGGTGAGCAAGCGCCTGGGCGCGGACGTGACCCTCCTGTACCGCCGCACCAGGGCCGAGATGCCCGCCATTGCCCCGGAGATCGAGGGGGCCCTGGAAGAGGGCGTGGCCATCGACTACCTGGTGGCGCCCGTGGAAGTCCTCGTGAAGGACGGGACGGCCGTGGGCCTCAAGTGCATCCGCATGGAACTGGGCGAGCCCGACGCCTCGGGCCGCCGGAGGCCCGTGCCCAAGGCGGGGTCGGAGTTCGACATGGACGCCACGGCCATCGTGGCCGCCATCAGCCAGGAACCGGCCTTCGACGGGTTCGAATCGCTCCGCGACGGCAAGAACTGGATCGCCGTGGACGAGTGGGGCGTCACCAAAGAAGACGGCGTTTACTCGGGCGGCGACGACGTGGAGCTGGGGCTGGCCACCATCGCCATCTCCCAGGGCCGCTTCGCCGCGGAGGCCATCGATGCCCGGTTCCGGGGTTTGGAGCTGGAGAAGCGGGCCAAGCCCACCCTCGTCAAAACAGACCACATGAAGATCGGATGGTACAAGGAAGCGGCCCGCCACGAGCGGCCGCACGTGCCCGCCGACCAGCGCGGCAAGGACACGGAGATCGAGCTCGGGCTCACGCCGGAGCAGGCCGTGGATGAGGCCAAGCGGTGCATGTCCTGCGGCATGTGCATGGACTGCGAGACCTGCTGGATGTACTGCACCAACAGCTGCTTCGTGAAGCTCCCCAAGGGCGAGCACTACCGCATCAAGCTCGAGGTATGCAACGGCTGCAAGAAGTGCGCGGAAGAGTGCCCCTGCGGGTATATCGATTTGATCTAGAGGTGCCGCGGCGGGGAAACCCGGCGGGAGAAACCTGGCGAGCGGCCCCCTCGGGGGCAGATCCACTGGACGCCGGAACAGGGCCAAATCCGGCAGGAGGTAGAGACCGTGCCGACACTCGAACTGAACGGAAAAGCTTACGTGGTGGACGAGGACGGATTCTTGGAAGATCCCACTGTCTGGAACGAGGACGTGGCCAAGGATTTCGCCGGCATTGAGGGCATCACCGACCTCACCGAAGAGCACTGGAAGATGATCAACTACCTGCGGAACTATTATCTGCAGTTCGGGATCGCCCCCATGATCCGCAAGCTGTGCAAGGAGACAGGGTTCCCGCTGAACAAGGTGTACGAGCTGTTTCCCTCTGGCCCGGCCAAGGGGGCCTGCAAGCTCGCCGGCCTGCCCAAGCCCACGGGCTGCGTGTAAGACGAGGCGGCAGGGATCGGCGGCGGGGAGCCGGGCGGCCCAACGGTGCCGCACCGGCTCCCGGCCTCCGGTTCCCGGCGCGCATGCCGGCGTACGCCGGTGCGTGAGGGGGGGAGGGGGCCGATGGCCCTGATGGAGTCATTGCACGGAAGGAGAGCCGCCATCCTGGAGAGGTGGCTCCAAGGGGTGATGGAGACGTATCCCGCGGAGACGGGACGCTTCTTCACGCAGGTGAAGGATCCCTTCGCCAACCCTGTGGGAGCCACCCTCTCCAGGGAACTTGCCGTCCTGTGCGACGGCGTCCTCGGGCTGGCCAAACCGGCCGAGGTCGCACCGGCCCTTGAATCCCTCATCAAACTGCGAAGCGTCCAGGACTTCACGGCCTCCCAGGTGGTCTCCTTCATCTTCTTCCTGAAGCAGATCGCCAGGGAGCAGGCGGGGGAGGCCCTTCGGGCCGCGCCCATGGCCGCCGAATGGGCGGCCTTCGACGCGAGGGTGGACGATCTGGCCCTGGGCGCGTTCGACATCTACTCCGCCAACAGAGAAAAGATCTGCGACATCCGGCTGGGCGAGATGAGGAGAAAGATCTTCATGTTGGAGAAGGCGAGCCGCCTCTTCGACGAAGATCCCGAGCCCGGCGGCTCTTGATCCTGAAGGCCAGGGGCCGCCGGCAGTCGGCATGTCCGGGGCGGTGCTCTGTGCGAATGGGCCTTAAGAAGGGAGGCAGCGGTTCATGAGTGCCTTGTATTCCCTATTGACCGTTCTTGTCTTGATCCTCCTGGCCTACTTCGGCGTGGCGGCGGCGCACCTCGGGGTCCTGTTCGGGACGGTCATTCCGTTCGCGGCCATCGCCGTATTCCTGGCCGGCCTGGCGTACCGCGTCGTGAAGTGGGCCAACACGCCCGTGCCCTTCCGCATCCCCAGCACGTGCGGCCAGCAGAAGTCCCTGCCCTGGATCAAGCAGGGCCGCCTGGAGAGCCCCTCCTCGACCCTCGGCGTCATGGGCAGGATGGCCCTTGAAGTGCTGCTGTTCCGGTCGCTCTTCCGCAACACCAAAGCCGAACTCAGAGACGGCCCCAGGCTCGTCTACGGCGAGAACAAGTGGCTCTGGCTGGGCGCCCTGGCGTTTCACTGGACGTTCCTCGTGATCTTCCTGCGCCACCTGCGGTTCTTCATGGAGCCCGTGCCCCGCCTGGTGAATTTGCTGGCGGACGTGGACGGCTTCTTCCAGGTGGGCGCTCCGGTCCTGTACGTGACGGACCTGGTGATCCTGGCGGCCCTCCTCTACCTCCTGTTCAGGCGGCTGCGGGACCCGCAGATCCGGTATCTCTCTCTCTTCACGGACTACTTCGCGCTGTTCCTTCTTCTGGGGCTGGCCGGGTCGGGCGTCCTCATGCGCTACTTCACCCGCGCTGACATCGTGGCGATCAAGGAGCTGGCCATCGGGCTCGTGACCTTCTCTCCCGTCATTCCCAAGGAGGTGGGGCCCCTGTTCTTCGTGCACCTTTTCCTCCTCTGCGTGCTCCTGGCCTACTTCCCCTTCAGCAAGCTCATGCACGCCCCCGGGGTCTTCCTCAGCCCCACGCGCAACCTGGCCAACAACAACAGGATGAAACGCCACGTGAATCCGTGGGACTACCCCGTGAAGGTGCACACCTACGCCGAGTGGGAAGAGGAGTTTCACGACAAGATCAAGGCGGCTGGCCTGCCTTTGGATAGGGAGTAGCCATGGCGGAGAAGCAACCCAAACCCGAGGACCTGGCGCAGGTCGACTACCGGCCCCCCAAGAAGGGCTGGATGGACCCCCACGTGGACTTCCGCAAGGGGACCTACTGCTACAGCGCCCTGGCCAAGAACATCGAGTACCTGGGCATGCCCAATCCCAGGGATTGGCAGCCCTTCGACGCGGACTGGAAGCTGCCGCCCAACTGGAAGCAGATCATCCTGGACGGCATGAAGGACCGGCTGGAGAAGTACCGATCCTTCCGCCTCTTCATGGACATCTGCGTGAGGTGCGGGGCCTGCGCCGACAAGTGCCACTTCTACGTGGGCTCGGGTGACCCCAAGAACATGCCCGTTCTCCGGGCCGAGCTGATCCGCTCGGTCTACCGCCGCTATTTTACGCCTGCGGGGAAGGCCTTCGGCGCCCTGGCGGGCGGCCGCGAGCTCACGGAGGACGTGATCAAGGAGTGGTTCTACTACTTCTACCAGTGCACCGAGTGCCGCCGCTGCTCGGTCTTCTGCCCCTACGGCATCGACCAGGCGGAGATCACCATGATCGGCCGCGAGCTGCTCAACCTCCTGGGGCTCAACATCAACTGGGTCATCGAGCCCGCTGCCAACTGCTTCCGCACGGGCAACCACCTGGGCATCCAGCCCCACGGCTTCGCGGACTCCATCGGCTTCGCCGTGGACGAGCTGGAGGAGATCACGGGCGTCCGGGTGGAGGCTCCCATCAACCGCAAGGGGGCGGAGGTCCTGTTCGTGACCCCCTCCGCCGACTACTTCGGCACGCCCCACTACTACACCCTCCTGGGCTACCTCCAGCTCTTCCACGAGATCGGGCTGGATTACACGTGGAGCGCCTTCGCGGGCGAGGGCGGAAACTTCGGGCTCTTCACCAGCCACGAGATGATCAAGCGCTTGAACAACAAGATCTACGCCGAGGCCAAGCGCCTGGGCGTGAAATGGATCATCGGCGGGGAATGCGGCCACATGTGGCGGGTGATCCACCAATATATGGACACCATGAACGGCCCCGCGAATTTCCTGGAAGTGCCCAAGTCGCCCATCACGGGAACCGTCTTCGAGAACGCCAAATCCACGAAGATGGTGCACATCACGGAGTTCACCTCGGACCTCATCAGGAACGGAAAGCTCAAGCTCGATCCCACCCGGAACGACCACTGGAACGTGACCTTCCACGACTCGTGCAACCCGGCCCGCGCCATGGGCCTCTTCGAGGAACCGCGCTACGTCATCAAGAACACGTGCCGGAACTTCCACGAGATGCCCGAGAACACCATCCGCGAACAGACCTTCTGCTGCGGGAGCGGCGCGGGCCTGGGCACGGACGAGAACTTCGAGATGCGCATGCGGGGCGGCCTGCCCAGGGCCAACGCCGTGAAGCACGTGCACGAGACCAAGGGCGTCAACGTCCTCTCCTGCATCTGCGCCATCGACAAGGCCAACCTCTCGACCCTCATGGAGTACTGGGTGCCAGGCGTGGAGGTGGCGGGCATTCACGAGTTCGTGGGCAACGCCCTGGTGATGAAGGGCGAGAAGGAGCGGACCACGGACCTTCGCGGCACGCCGCTACGGGGAAAGGAGGCGGCCCATGCGTGACCGAGGGCTGATCTTCACCGGCCTGGTGCTCTTCCTGGGACTCATCACGTTCCCCGTCTGGTACAACCTCGCATCGGGAACCTCCTCCAAACCCCCGGAGCTCAAGCTTCCCACCACGGAGAAGCAGTGCGTGGCTCCCACCGAGACCATGCGCATGTCCCACATGGAGATGCTCATCACCTGGAGAGACCAGGTGGTGCGCCAGAACGACCGGACCTACGTGGCCGCCGACGGCAAGCGCTACGACATGAGCCTCACCAACACGTGCCTCAAATGCCACGACAACAAGGCCGAGTTCTGCGACAAATGCCACGACTACGCGGGCGTCAAACCCTACTGCTGGGACTGCCACATTGACCCCAAACTGGTCCAGAGGAGCAAGGGATGACCATCCACAGACGAACATTCCTTGGCGTCGCCGGACTCTCGGCGGTGGCACTCGCGGGGAAGTCCACCATCGGCGCCCTCGCGAAGGCCGGGGAGGAGGCCGCCCCCGCGGCGGGCGCCGCCACCCGCTGGGCCATGGTGATTGATCCGCAGCGCTGTCTGAGGAAAGAGGGCTGCAAGGATTGCATCGGCGCCTGCGACAAGGTCCACAACGTGCCCCTGTTCAAGGACAAGGACCACGAGGTGAAGTGGATCTGGAAGGAGCCCTTCGAGAACGCCTTCACGGGCGAGGAGAATCCCTACACGGCCGAGGCCCTCAAGGACAAGCCCGTGCTGGTCTTCTGCAACCACTGCGACAATCCGCCGTGCGTGCGCGTCTGCCCCACCAAGGCCACGTGGAAGCGGGAGGACGGCATCGTCATGATGGACTGGCACCGGTGCATCGGATGCCGGTACTGCATGGCGGCCTGCCCCTACGGGTCCAGGAGCTTCAACTGGCTCGACCCGCGCCCGCGGATTCCGGCCCTGGATCCCGAGTTCCCCACGCGCACCAAGGGCGTGGTGGAGAAGTGCACCTTCTGCGAGGAGCGCCTGGCCAAGGGCGAGCAGCCCGCGTGCGTGGAGGCCTGCCCCGAGAAGGCCCTCGTCTTCGGCAATCTGGACGACCCGGCGTCGGAGGTGCGGTCCCTCCTGAGGGAGCACTTCACCATCCGGCGCAAGCCCGAACTGGGCACCCAACCCGAGATCTATTACATAGTGTGAGGTGCGGCCCATGTTCATGTTCGAGAAAGCGGTCGTCGGGGGCAAGCGATATTGGGCCTGGATCGGCGCCCTCTCCGCGGTCATCCTGGTGGGGTTCCTCTGCTACCTCCTCCAGCTCACCGAAGGGTTGGGCATCACGGGCCTGAGCCGGAACGTGACCTGGGGCATGTACATCGCCCAGTTCACCTTCTTCGTGGGGGTGGCGGCTTCGGCGGTCATGGTGGTGCTTCCCTACTACCTGCACAACTACAAGGCCTTCGGGAAGCTCACCATCCTGGGCGAGTTCCTGGCCATCTCAGCGGTCACCATGTGCATGCTCTTCATCTTCGTGGACATGGGGCAGCCCATGCGCATCCTCAACGTGATGCTCCATCCCACGCCCGGTTCCATGATGTTCTGGGACATGATCTCCCTCTCGGGCTACCTGGTCCTCAACGCCCTCATCGCCTACGTGACGCTGAGCTCGGAGCGGAAGGAAGTGCCTCCGCCGCACTGGATCAAGCCCATCATCATCCTGTCCATACCGTGGGCCGTGTCCATCCACACCGTCACGGCGTTCTTGTACAACGGCCTTCCGGGCAGGTCCTTCTGGCTCACGGCCATCCTGGCGCCCCGCTTCCTGGCTTCGGCCTTCGCGGCGGGCCCCGCCCTCCTGATCCTGCTGTGCATGATCATCCGCAAGCTCACCAAGTTCGACGTGGGCTCCGAGCCCATCCAGAAGCTCGCGGTCATCGTGACCTACGCCATGATCGTGAACATCTTCTTCGTCCTGATGGAGATCTTCACGGTCTTCTACAGCCAGATCCCCGAGCACATGGAGCACTTCAAGTTCCTCTTCGTGGGCCTGCAGGGACAGGCGCCCCTCGTGCCCTGGATGTGGACGTCCATGATCCTCGCGGCGGCATCCATTTTCCTCCTGCTGGTGCCGCGCTACCGGCGCAACGAGAAGGTGCTCGCGGTGACGTGCGTCATGGTCTTCGCGTCGCTCTGGATCGACAAGGGGCTCGGGCTGATCATCGGCGGCTTCACGCCGTCGCCCCTGAACGTGGTCACGAGGTACGTGCCCACGGCGCCGGAGCTGGCCATCGTGGTGGCCATCTGGGCCATCGGCCTCCTCATGATCACGGTGTTTTACAAGATCGCGTTATCGGTTCGGGAGCGCCTGGCCGAGTAGGGTACCTAACCTTGACGAAGAAGCACATCGGAAGCGTGGTTTTCGGAAACCCAATTTAAGGAGGTCGTCCATGAGCAAGCTGGTCCCCCCGCATGGCAGCAAAGAACTCAAGTGCCTCTTGCTTGAAGGCAAGGCACTCGAGGAAGAGATCAAGAAGGCCCAAGGCCTGAAGAAGGTCCCCATCACCAGCCGCGAAACCGGCGACCTCATCATGATGGGCATCGGCGGATTCACGCCCCTGGACGGATTCATGGGCTACGCCGATTGGAAAGGCGTCTGCGAGGAGTACAAGATGCCCTCCAAGAACGGGCTCTTCTGGCCCATCCCCATCACCCTCTCCGCCGAGAAGGCCCTCGCCGACTCCATCAAGCTCAACGAGGAAGTGGCGCTTTGGGACACGGAGACCAACACGCTCATGGCCACCATGAAGGTGACCGAGAAGTACGCCATCGACAAGGCCCACGAGTGCCAGCAGGTCTTCAAGACCACCGACATGGCTCACCCGGGCGTGAAGATGGTCATGGAGCAGGCCGACGTGAACCTGGCGGGCCCCGTCAAGGTACTCTCCGAGTCTTACTTCCCCGAGCAGTTCAAGGGCCTCTACCAGCGCCCCGCCGAGTCCCGCAAGATGTTCGAGGAGCGCGGCTGGAACACGGTGGCCGCCCTCCAGCTCCGCAACCCCATGCACGGCTCCCACGCCTACCTGGCCTGGATCGCCATCGAGGTCTGCGACGGCGTCTACATCCACCAGCTCGTGGGCAAGCTCAAGCCCGGCGACATACCGGCCGACGTGCGCGTGAAGGCCATCGACGCCCTGGTCAACAAGTACTTCCGCAAGGAGCGCGTGGCCATGGCCGGGTACCCCCTCGACATGCGGTACGCCGGGCCCCGCGAGGCTCTGCTCCACGCCGTCTTCCGCCAGAACTACGGCTGCTCGCACCTCATCGTGGGCCGCGACCACGCCGGCGTGGGCGATTACTACGGCCCCTTCGACGCCCAGAAGATCTTCCTGGAAATCCCCCCCGACGCCCTTCAGCTCAAGCCCCTCTGCATGGACTGGACCTTCTACTGCTACGAGTGCGGCACCATGGCCTCCATGAAGACCTGCCCGCACGAGAGCAAGGCCGTCATCGACGACGAGGGCAACTACAAGGGCGGCGCCAGGCTGCTCCTCTCCGGCACCCTGCTGCGCAAGCTCATGAGCGAAGGCAAGCCCGTCCCGAAGGAGTTCTCCAAGCCTGAGGTCATCGCCGTCCTCAAGGAGTACTACGACCACCTCGAAAACAAGGTGGAAGTGAAGCTCCACGGCGCGGCCACGGGCGACGTCAAGAAGAAGTAAGGCGCATGAACGGGCGGGACGGCAAGGCGGTTCGGGACCTCGGGTTCCCGGGCCGCCTACCTCCCGCCTTTCTCTCCCCGGTAGAGCCTGGCCAGCGCGGCCAACGAGGGAGCCCACTCCGGAGACGCGAGGGCGTGCAGATGGGTGTAGCTGGCCCAGGTTCGGTCTTGGACGATGGCATCCCGGCCGGAGAAACAGCCGGCGCCCCTCGTGACGCGGCAGGCCGTGGCCGGCCGCCCGGGACCATCCACGATCCTCGAATAGTGGAATTCGTGGCCGCGCAGGCGCGTCCCCACGGGGAAGAAGGGGTTCCCTTCGTCCACCTCGAGCTCCGTGTACCCGTGGCCTTGGGGGGCGGGCAGGACCTCCACCTCCAGCGGCAGGAGCCCCGCCAGGGGAAACCGCTCACCCTTCCAAACGATGGCCCTGCAAAGCAGCATGAGGCCGCCGCACTCGGCGTACACGGGCATACCGTCGCGGGCCGCGGCGGCGAGCGCGTCCAGCCACGGACGGTTTTCAGCGAGCCGGGCGCCGTGCGTTTCCGGGAACCCGCCGCCGGCGTAGACGGCGTCCAAGTTCCGCGGGAAAGGTTCGCCGGAGAGGGGCGAAACGGGGACGAGGCGAGCGCCCTCGCGTTCCAAGGCCTCCAGGTTGTCTGGGTAGTAGAAGGTGAAGGCCGAATCCCGAAGGACCCCGATGGTAGGACCGAAGCCCGTTTCGATTCGAGCCTGAGGACGCGGTTGGAGGAGGGTCGGGGCCGACGCGGCCAGATCCATCAGGCCCTGCACATCGAGGTAGCTGGCGCTGATCCGTGCCAGGGAATCGCTCAGGCCCTCCATCTGCGGGTGCTCCTGGGGCGTGAAGAGGCCCAGGTGGCGGCCCGGAAGGAGGGTGTCGCCGGGGAGCTTGGGGATGGCCCCCAGCACGGGGATTTTGCAGGTTCCCTCGATGGACTCCCTCAGAACCTTCTCGTGCCGCTTGCCGGCCACGCGGTTGAGGATCACGCCGCGAAGCGGCACCTCGGGGTCGAGGTGCTGGCACCCCAGAACCAGGGCCGCGGCGGTGCGGGTCATTTTGGTGGCGTTGAGGACGAGGACCACGGGCGCGCCCAGCGTTTTGGCGAGAACGGCCGTGCTGTGGGTTCCCGAGGCGTCCATGCCGTCGTAGAGGCCCCGGTTGCCCTCCACGAGGTTGAAGCCGCCCGGCAGGGCGTGCATCAGGAAAGCGTCGCGGGCCCCCGAAACGCCCATGAGATAGGTGTCCAGGTGCCTCGCGGGCCGGCCGCTGGCCCACGAGAGCCACGCCGCGTCGATGAAATCCGGGCCCTTCTTGAAGGCCGCCACGGCCCGTCCTTCGCGGCGCGCGAGGGCGGCCAGGCCCAGGGACACGAGGGTCTTGCCGGAGTCCCCCGAGATGCCGGCGATGACGAGCCGGGGGACGGCGACGGGGGTATCGTTCTCCATGCGGGCAGCCTCCCTCAGTGGGCACGCGCGGCGGCCGTCCGCGCCTGACACGGGGATTGTACCAGAGCGAGGGGGAAATCCGATGGCCGTCGTCACCATCTCGAGGGGTTCCTTCACGGGGGGCAAGCGCCTGGCGGAGTGCCTCGCCGAGCGGCTGGGCTACCGCTGCATCGACCGGGACGTGATCGTGGAGCGGGGCGCCGTGTACGGCGCCTCCCAGGAGAAGCTCCGCAACGCGCTCGAAAAGCCTCCCTCCTTCTGGGACCGGTTCAGGCACAGCAAGTACATCTACCTGACCCTGATCCAAGCCGCCCTCACCGAAGAAGTGCGGGCGGGCAAGGCGGTCTACCACGGCAACGCGGGCCACCTGCTCCTTCGGGGGGTCAGCCACGTTCTGCGGGCGCGCATCATCGCCCCCGTGGACCTGCGGGCGAGGGCCATCCAGGACACGCTCAAGGTGAGCCGCAGCGAAGCGTTCGCCTACATCGCGAGGGTGGACCAGGACCGGGCCAAGTGGAGCCAGTACCTCTACGGTGTCAACTGGGGCGATCCGACCCTGTACGACGTGGTGCTCAACCTGGAGTCCATGGACATCCGGGACGCGTGCGAAACGATCGTGGCCATGGCCGGGCAGACCTGCTTCCAGGAGACGCCCCAGTCCATGGCCGCCATGGAGGACCTGGCGGTTGCCAGCAAGGTGAGGGCCAATCTCGTGTGCAGTCCGTCCACCGCGGACCTGGAGCTGGACGTCTCGGCCCAGGGCGGCACCGTGGCCATCCAGGGGAAGGTGCGGGGCGCGGCGCAGTTGAACGACGTGCGGACCGTCGCCGAAAAGGCCGCGGCGGGGCGGACCGTGGATTTGGACGGGCTCGTCCAGGTGCCGGACCTGTAGGAGGAGATACAACCGTCGTGGCGGGTGGCGCGCCGCCGTCGGGCGGCGGGGGACTAGGGCCAGGGGTGGATTCTTTAAGAGGATCTCGGGGGGGGCATGACGATCTTTCTTCCAGTCGCGGGTGTAAGTATCGACCTCTTTCTCCTCGTGGGCGTGGGGGCCCTCGTGGGGTTTCTTTCGGGCCTCTTCGGCGTAGGCGGAGGGTTTCTCCTCACGCCCATCCTCATGATGGTGGGCATCCCGCCCACCGTGGCCGCCGCCTCCGATTCCTGCCAGATCGTGGGGGCCTCCGCCTCCGGGGCCGCGGCCCACTTCCGGCTCGGGAACGTGGATCTCAAGCTCGGCAGCATCCTCCTCGTGGGCGGACTCGTGGGCGCCGCCATCGGCGTCCAGATCATCAAGATCCTCCGCAGCCTGGGGAACGCCGACTTCGTCATCGTGGTGACCTACATCGTGGTGCTGGGCAGCATCGGCAGCTACATGTTCGTGGAGAGCCTCCAGAGCCTTCGGCGAGGCACCATGACGGGGAAGCCCCATTCTTCGGCCAAAAGGGGGAGCCTTCTGGCCAAGCTGCCCCTCCAGATGAGCTTCCCCCGGTCGGGCGTCCAGCACTCGGTCTTCGTGCCCTTCCTGCTGTGCACCCTCGTGGGTATCCTGGCCGCCATCATGGGCGTGGGCGGCGGGTTCATCATGGTGCCCATGATGGTCTACCTCCTGAGGATGCCCATGCACGTGGCGGTGGGCACGGACCTCTTCCAGATCCTCTTCACCTGCGCCGGGGTGACCTTTATGCAGGCCGTCACCAACCACACGGTGGACATCGTTCTGGCCATCCTGCTCATGGTGGGCTCCACCATCGGCGCCCAGATCGGGGCCCGGGCGGGCAAGCGCCTGCGGGGCGACCAGCTCAAGATCCTCCTGGCCTCCATCGTGCTGCTGGTGATGGTGAAAATGGCCGTCGGGCTGGTGCTCACGCCCTCCAGCCTGCTCTCTTACGCGAAGGGGCACTGACCATGCGACGCCGAACGTGGATACTGATGGTGGCGGGCCTGTTGATCTCCTCGGCCATGGTTCCCCTGGCGGTGGCTTCGGTCCAGGGCGGCTCGCCGGGCCTCAGCGTGACACCGGCCGTGGTGGACATGGGGGCACTCTACGGCGGGGCGAGCCTGAAGGTGGAAGGGACCGTGGCCCCGGGGGCCCAGGTCCTGGTGGTGGTCCGCGGGCCCGAGGCGGCGGAGGCCTTCAACAAGAAGGGGCGCTTCGGTCCCGTCTGGGTCAACGTGGGGCACGTCTCGATCTCGGGCGTTCCCTCCCTCTTCCTGCGCTACTCGAGCGGCCCCGTGAAGGACATGCTCACCCGCGAATCCCTCAGCCAGGACCAGCTCGACGACGCCGCCATCAAGGCCCAGATGCTCGTGGAGCCCAAGGCCATGGATCAGGAGACGATCCGCGACAACTACCTCTCCCTCAAAAGCCAGCAAGGGTTCTACAAAGAGGTGGAGGGTGCCGTGAAGCTCGGAACTCCCGGCCCCGGCGGCGTCCCCTTCGTCCTGGACCTCCCCTGGTCCAGGAAGGCGCCCCCGGCCCTCTACGACGTCACCGCCTACGAGTGCCGGGACGGCCTCGTGGCCACGAAAACGACGGCCCGGCTGGAGGTGCGGGAGACGGGCCTCCCCGAAAAAATCGCCGCCCTTGCCAAGAACCGGGTCTACCTTTACGGGATGCTGTGCGTTCTCATCGCCATGGTGGCCGGCTTCGGCATCGACTTCATCATGGCCAGGTTCGGCAAGAGGAATCTGGCGGGCCACTGATGACGGGCCGCCGTGTCCTCCGCCCTCCGCTCCGCCCCTCGGTCTCCCGCGCACGTCCGCGGAACGGGCCCTGGGTCCACCACGCCCGCGCGCTGGCGCTCAGGACCGGGACGTGGGACAGTTAGGCCATGAGTGCATGGTGGCGCAAAGGGAAGGAGCCTGCCGCGGCGGCTCCCGCCGAAACGAGAGTCCGGGAGAAGTACGGCAGCTTCAAAGAGCTGCTCACCCTCAACAACGACTGCCTGGAACTCCTGGCGGGGCTTCAGGAAGATCTTCGCTATGCCCCTCCGAGGGCGGACGTGCTGGGGGACCGCGTGCCCGCCGTCTTTGACAAGGCCGAGGGGGCCGTGGCCGCCCTGGAACGGCTGGAGGGGGAGCGCCAGCCGGTCCTCTGGAAGGCTCTCGCCTCCCAGCGCCGGGACGTGGAAGGTTCCGTCGCCGCGCGGCAGGCGCTGGTCTCGCCGCGCCTCTCCGTCTGGCTCCACGAGATCGGCGCGGAAGCCGCGCCAGAGGCGGGAGGCAAGGCGGCGGCTTTGGGGGAGGTCAAGAACAGGCTCGGGCTCCCCGTTCCCGAAGGGTTCGTCATCACCACGGAATCCTACTGGCGCTTCTGCGGCGTCCCCCTGTGGAAGCACATCAGGGACACCGTGGAAGGCCTGGATTTGGACGAGCTTCAGGGCTTCCAGGAGGCCTCGGCCCGGCTGTCGGCCCTCGTCATGGCGGCGGACCTGCCCAGGGCGGTGGAAGTGGCCGTGAGCGAGCGGGCCGCGGCGCTGGAGACGGGGGGGCTGGGGCTGGCCGTCCGTTCGAGCGCCGTGGGCGAAGGGGGGACGGGCACCTTCGCGGGCCAGTTCCTGAGCCTCATCAACGTGGCCCCGGCGGGAGTCACGGAAGCGTATAAGCGCGTGGTGGCCAGCCGCTTCAGCGCGCGCGCCCTGTCGTACCGGGTCAGCACGGGGCGGATGGAAGTGGACAGCCCCATGGCCGTCCTCTTCATGCCCACCCTCCGGGCACGGGCTTCAGGCATCATGTACACCCGCGACCCGGGCGATCCGGGGAAGGATTCGGCGTGGATCGCGGCCACCAGGGGGCTGGCCTTAGACGTAGCCAGCGGACAGACCGCGGCGGACCTTTTCGTGGTTTCCAGGCGGGGCGGCCACACGGTCATGGAACGGCGGATCGCGCGCAAGGAAGGGCGCCTCCTCCCCATGCCCGGCGGGGGGCTGACCCGGGAGCAGGCGAGCCCGGACGAAGCCTCGGCCCCCAGCCTTCAGACCGAGGACCTCCAAGTTCTCGCCGAGTGGGCCGTGCACCTGGAGGCCCACTTCAACGCGCCCCAGGACGTGGAGTGGCTCCTGGACGAGGAGGGCAACCTCTGGATCGTCCAGACCCGGCCCCTGTCCCTGGCCGACCCCAAGGCGCGCCAGAAGGTGCGGACCCGGGGGGCACCGCTTCTCGCCGGCGGCCAGACCGTCTATCCGGGACGGGCCTCGGGGCGTGCCTTCCTCGTGGAAGACGTGCAGGATCTAAGCAAAACGCCCCAAGGGGCGCTGCTGGTCATGCGCCGCCCTTCGCCCGAGATCGTGAAGGTCTTCCCCCGCATCGTGGGCCTCGTGGCCGAGGGGGGAAACGTGACGGGACACGGCGCTGCCCTGCTGAGGGAGTTCAAGGTCCCCTCCGTCTTCCAGATGAAGGACGTCTTTGATACGATCAAGCCCGATGACGCCGTGAGCCTGGACGCGGTCCAACCCAGACTGTACGAAGGACTGCGCTGGCCCCGGAAGGAGGGGGAGGTGGCCTTGCCCGATCGGTATGCGCGGAGGGACGCCGACCCCATCAGCGGGCGCTTCCTCACCCTGCACCTCGTGGACCCGGCGGCCTTCAGCTTCCGCCCCTCGGGGTGCAAATCGGCCCACGACGTGCTGCGCTACTGCCACGAAAAGGCCATCGAGGCCATGTTCGCGGTGAACGACGTGGAGCTGGAGCGGGGGCCGCGATGTGCCAAGCGCCTGGTGGCCCCGATTCCCGTCAACCTTCACGTCCTCGACCTGGGCGGAGGGCTGGTGATGGACGATCCCTCATCCACGGACGTTCGCCCCGAACACATCGTCTCGCGGCCCTTTCAAGCCCTCTGGAGGGGCGCGAGCCATCCCGGCGTGAGCTGGAACCGGGACATGGCCGCCAGCCTCGCGGGGATCGCCTCCGTCATGGCCAGCTCCTTCTCGTCCCACTCGGCCCAGCGGCCCCTCGGCGACAAGAGCTACCTTCTCGTGGCGGACGAATACATGAACCTCAACTCCCGCCTCGCCTACCACTACTCGCTCGTGGATGCCTGCGTCTCGGCCGTGCCCAACAACAACTACATCTCCTTCCGTTTCGCGGGAGGCGGGGCCAGCCGGTCGCGAAGGATCCTGCGGGCCTGCTTCATCGAGGCATGTCTCTGCCACTACGGATTTCAGGCCGAACGCCGGGGCGACATCGTGAACGCCTGGTTCAAGAAAGGATCGGCGCAGGAAACGGAGGCCAAGCTCGACATCGTGGGCCGCCTCCTGGCGTCGGCGGGCCAGCTCGACATGTACATGGGGGGCGAACACGCCATGAAGTGGTACGTGAAGCAGTTCGTGGAAGGCAACTACGGGTTTCTGGCGGAGGGTGCGGAGGGGGCGGCCGTCACCACGCAGCCGCGGCCGGCGCCGCGCCGCACGTGACGGGTTTGTAGGGCGCGTTGGTACGCGAGCGGTGCTTCGGAAGGCCGCCGCGGAACCGGGGGGCACGCCTGGGGGCGGGCCGAAACGGGCGGAGGGGTCGGGGAGTCTGGGGGACCTTATGCCAATCATCTTTATCTGCAGCGTTCCGTTCAGCGGTGGGGAAAGGGTGGCCAAGAGCCTTGCGCAGAAGCTGGGCTATGGCTACATGAGCCGGGAAGACGTGGTGGCCCGGGCGAACGAGGCCGGCATTCCGGTGGGCAAGCTGGAAGTGGCCATGGTGAAGCGGCCCTCGGTCCAGGAGCGCATGGCCCGGCTGAAAGACCGCTACCTGGCCGTGGCCACGGCCACCATCTGCGAGAAGGCGCAGGACGGCAACCTGGTCTACTACGGCAGGGCGGGACACCGCCTGCTGCCCGGCGTGAGCCACGTGCTCAGGCTCCACGTCTTGCCCGAGCACGGCCAGCGGGTGGAAACCGTCATGACCCGCCTCAAGCTGAGCCGCGAGAAGGCGGAGAAGTTTCTCAGGGACATCGACGGCGACATCCTCGCCTGGGTCCGCTTCGTCCACGGCATCGACATGGACGACTCGCGCATGTACGACTTCGTGGCCAACCTGGAGAACCTGAACCTGGAGAACGCCGCCACGGCCCTCTGCGGCGTCGCCGAGCTCCCCGATTTCAGGCCCACTCCGGCGAGCCAGCGGGCCATGCAGGACCGGTTCCTCCAGGCCCAGGCGCGCATCAAGCTCTCCCTGGACGACCGCACGGCCGACGTGGATCTCACGGTGCGGGCCAACGACGGGGTGCTGACCATCACCTACGTGCCCCTTCAGGCCAGGGCCGCGTCCCTCATCTCGGACGCGGTGGGGGACCTTCCCGGCTGCCGGGAGATCCGCTGCACCATGGCCAGCACCAACGTGCTCTGGATCCAGGAGGCGTTCAAGCCCGATTCGGAGACTTTCCGGGAGGTGAACGAGCTGGCCCGCCGCTGGGGGGCCGCCGTGGAGCTCCTCCAGTACAAGCCCGGCGACGCGCCCTCGGACGCCGTGGCCGTGGCCGTAGGGCGGTCCGCCGCCATGGAGGCGCGCACGGGCGGCGTGGAGGACGACGTGCCGGAGGCCCGGCCCTCCTCCGAGGAAAAGTCCTTCCAGGAGACCCTGGAGGCGCTCGTCCACGAGGGCCGCTCCGGCGGCGGCCAGCGCGTCTCGGGCAGCCGCGACCGGCTCTCCGCCGTGATCAGCCCGAGCATCCCCTACAGCCTCGTGGTGCTGGGCGACCTCTTCCTCGACAAGCCCCCCGCCACCCGCACCCGCCTGGTCCGGGAGCTGAGCATGTTCCTGGGCGACCACGTGAAGGCGCCCGTGCTCTCCACCGCCGACCTGGCCGCCAAGCTGCACCTCGGCGGCCGAGAAGTGGCCAGAGGGGCCGTGGCGGGCGTGCTCGTGGTGCTCATCTACTGCGGGGTCTTCCTGTGGCAGGACAAGCTCATCGATCTGCTCGGGGGGCCGGCCCACAAGGCCGCTCCCTGGTTCGCCGCGGTCCTCGTGGCCCTCATGGCTCCGGTCATCGCGTTCCTGTACGGATCGGTGTTAGCGTCCATGATGAAATGGCTCAAGATGGATTGACGGGATGGGGGGGAGAGAACCATGTCTCATTTGATCGGCGGCATCTTCATCCAGCTCACCTGGGGCAACGCCCTGGCCCTGGTCCTGCTGGGCCTCGTGGGAGGCATCCTCAGCGGGTTCACGGGAAGCGGGGCGGCCTTCATCATGACGCCCGGCATGATGAACCTCCGCGTCCCCGGCGTCGTGGCCGTGGGCAGCAACATGGCGCACCGCTTTGGCAACAACATGATGGGCGCCAAGCGGCACGCGGGCCTGGGCAACGTGGACAAGAAACTCTCCATCTTCCTCCTCGTGACGGCGCTGGCGGGCGTCCAGCTCGCCGTCTGGATCAACAGCAAGCTCTTCAATCTCGGCGGCGGAGGAGAGGGGCACGGCGAAGGCTCGGGAAGCGGGGCCGTGTCCAACCTGTACATCAGCGTCGTGTTCATCGGCGTCCTCACCCTGGTGGGCGCCTTCATGCTGCGGGACGCCTTCCGCAGCCCCGATTCCAAGGAAGGCGCGGGGCCTTCCATGAAGCTGGCCAACTTCTTCTCCAAGCTGCCCCTCCCTCCCTACGTGCACTTCCCCGTGGCGGACGTGCGGGTGTCCCTCTGGCTCGTCCTGGGCCTGGGGCTCCTGGTGGGCTACCTGGACGGCACCGTGGCCATCGGAGGCTTCGTGGGCGTTCCGGCCATGATCTACCTCTTCGGGGTTCCCACGACCGTGGCCACGGGGAGCGAGCTCTTCATGGCCATGTTCGGCGGCGCCTGGGGCGCCATCAGCTACGCCTACCAGGGCTTCGTGGACCTGCGCCTCTCCTGCCTCCTCCTCATCGGCTCCCTCCTGGGGGTCTACATCGGGGCCTACGGCACGAAGGTGGTCAAGGAGGTCCTGGTGAGGATGGTGTCGAGCAGCATCATCCTCCTGGCCGTGCTGAGCCGGGCCGTGGCCGTGCCCGTGTACCTGCGGGAGATGGGCAAACTGAATTTCAGCGAGGCGTGGGTCCCCTGGCTCAAGGGGGGAAGCACCGCCATCTTGTTCGCGGCGGGCATCGGAGGCGCGGCGCTGGTGCTTTATCACGTGGTGAAGGCCACCCTGGAGCGGCGGAGGGTCCACGCCACGCTGCTCGTCAGGACCACCGCCGGAGAGCCGTAGGAGGCCCCGAAAGGGCGCCTCCCAAGGAGAGCGCACATGGACGAGAGACTGAGCGTACTGGTGCTCGACGACGAGCCCATCGTGGGCAGGCGCTTGCAGCCCGCCCTCGCCAAGATCGGATGCGACGTGGAGATTTTCGAGGCCCCCGGGCCCGCGCTGGAGCGCCTCAAGGAGAAGGCCTTCCACATCGTCGTGACGGACATCCGCATGGACGACATGGACGGCATCGAGGTCCTGGAGCGGGTCATGGAGCGCAACCCGGAGACCCGGGTCATCATGATCACCGGCTACGCCACCGTGGAAATGGCCCGGGAGGCGGAGGCCAAGGGCGCCTTCGATTTCATCGCCAAGCCCTTCAAACCCCAGGAGCTTCGGGACGTCATCGCCAAGGCCGCCGACTCCCTGGGCTTCCACGGCGTCGCCCACGCGGCGGTGCCCGACGTCCCTTGAAGAGCGAACCGCGCGGCGCGGCGCCGCCCCCGGCCCCTTCGGGCATCAGGTGACCCATGGCAGTCGTCTTGATCTCACGCGGAACCATGTCGGGAGGGCGCGACCTGGCCGCGTGCCTCTCCGAGCAGCTCAGCCTCCGCCCCGTCTCCCGTGAAGACCTGGTGGCGGTGGTTGATGCCCAGGGCGGGGAGCTGGCCAAGAAGGTTGTGGACGGCCTGAACCACGCCACCCGCGCCTACGAGCAGTTCAGCCGGCTGCGCCGGTCTTACCTGATCCTCATGCGGTCGGCCCTGCTGGAGTTCGTGCGCGAGGGCAACGTGGTCTACCACGGCCACGCGGGCCACCTGCTCCTGCCCAACCTCTCCTGCTGCCTCAGGGTCCGCATCACGACCACCAAGGCGCGGCGGGTGGAGAACGCCATGAAGCGCCTCAACCTGTCCAAGGAGGAGGCGAGCGAGGCCGTGCTCCAGGAGGACGAGGAGCGGGTCCGCTGGGCCCGGTTCGTCTACGGGTGCGACATCAGGGACCCGCACCTCTACGACGCGTGGTTCTCCCTGGACCGGCTCACCGTTCCCGCCATCTGCAACATGATCGTGGGCGCGCTGCGCGAGAAAGAGTTCCAGCACACGCCCCAGTCCATGGAGGCCATGGCGAACCTGTTCCTGGCCACCCGCGTGGAGGCGGCCCTGGTGAGCGATCCCCGGACCCACGAGCTGGAAGTGGGGGCCCGCGCCAGGGGAGGAGCCGTGGTGCTGGAGGGACCCTATTTGGAGGACGCCCCCCTCGCCGAGGTCATGGAAATCGTGAGTGCTGTGCCCGGGGTGACGGCCGTGGAGTACGAGCCGGGCTGCCCTTCGAGCATGGAATTTACCACCTGATGAATCGAAACCAAGGGTAGGAGGCCCCACATGGCCAGGGAAGGCAGCGGAGCAGAACCGGGCGAGGCCCTCGAGCGGATCGAATCCCTGCTCGCCAGGGCCGTGGACGCGGAGCAGTCGCAGGTCGATCTCGCCAAGTCCGGCAACGAGATCTCGCGGCACATGGACGACGGGGTCGGCAACCTGCTGACCTTTTCCTCGTCCACCGCCAAACACACCGAAAAGCAGACGGCCATGGCCCAGGAGCGGACCGCCCTCACGCGGGAGCAGACGCGCCTGTCCACGCGCAGCACGGAACTCGCCAACATCCGGACGGAGCTGGGCCGCGAGCGCACGGCCCTGGCGAACCAGCGGACCGACCTGGCCGTGGGACGGACCGACATGGCCCGGCGGCGCACCCACCTCGCGGAGGGGCGGACGGACCTGGCGCAGATGCGCACCCGGCTCGCCGAGGACCGCACCGCCCAGGCCCAGCGGCGCACGGAGATGGCCGACAACAGGACGCGCTTGTCCTCCGCCCGCACGGACATGGCCGCCAAGCGCAACGAGCTGGCCGAGCAGCGAACGGACTTCTCCATCCGGCGGACGGACCTGGCCCAAGTACGAAACGACCTGGCCGAGAACCGCACTCTCAGGGCCAAGACGCGTACCCGGCTGTCGCTGCACCGGACGGACCTTGCGTGGGGGCGGACCTACCTCGCCTTCGTCCGCACGGGCCTCGCCTTCCTGACATTGGGCATCAGCCTCTTCAGGTACTTCGGCCTTTCCTGGTGGAGCCTCTTCGACGGCGCCCTCATCCTGGCGAGCGTCTGGCTCGTCATCTACGGCGGTGCGGGCTACCGCAAGGCCAGCACGCGCCTCAAGCAGCGCGCGGCGGTCCTGGAGAAAGACTCCGGCTTCGCGGACATCGGCCCGTAAGGAGCTCATGATGGCGGAGCCATCCTTGACGGGTGCGCCCGAGCCGGGCGAGGTGAGCAGCGCCGAAAAGGCCCTTTTGCAGCGGCCGAGCTTCGGCATCAGGGCGAGGCTCGCCCTGGGTTTTTTGGCGTTCTTCCTCCTCGCCGCCGCCGTCACCGCCGCCGCCTGGATCATGCTCTCCCGCCTCGAAGTCCGCCTCAAGTTCCTGGAGGTGGCGGACCGCTACACCCTTGAGATTCAGCAGGCACGGCGCTTTGAGAAGAACTACTTTCTCTACGGCACGAACCTTCAGGACGTGCAGGAGCACGTGGCCAACGCGCGGAAACTGCTGGGCTCCTCCGAGGCGGAGGTCTTCAAGGTGCTCTCCGCCGCCGATCTGCGGCGCATGCGCGACCACCTGGACCGCTACGAGGCGCTGATCCAGAGCCTCGTGGAGATGGAGAAGAACGCCCCCGCGGACCGGGCCGCCAAACAGGCCGCCGTGGAGGTGGAGGTGAGGGCCCACGGCTCGCAGATGGTCTCCTTCGCCATGGAGCTGTCGCAGAAGGAGCGCAACAGCGTCAACCAGACCCTCGCCCTTTTCAAGCGGCTGCCCGTGGCCTTCCTCATCGTCCTCCTGCTTCTGGTGGCCTTCATCGTGAACTTTCTGGCGCGGCAGATGCTCGGCCCCCTCAGCCGCCTCATGGCCACGGCCCAGCGCATCGCCACGGGCGACTTCACGCCCATCACGCCCGCGAGAAAGTACAGGGATGAGTTTTCAGATCTGGCCGTGGCCCTCAACACCATGATGAGGGAGGTGGCCCACCGGCAGGAGATCCTGGTTCAATCCCACAAACTCCGCGCCGTGGGCACCCTCACCGCCGGTGTGGCGCACGAACTCAACAATCCTATCAACAACATCATGCTCACGGCCGAGATGTTGAAGGAGGATTACACCACCCTCAGCGACGCGGAGCGCCTGGAGATGGTGGACGACCTCGTGGGCGAGGCGGGCCGCTCCCAGAAGATCGTGAGGAACCTCCTCGATTTCGCCCGCGAAGGCGAGATGGAGACGGAGAGCCTGGACATGGCCGAGCTCCTCCGCCGGACGGCGGGGCTCGCCGCCAACCAGATCAAGCTCACGGGGGCCAAGATCCTCATGGACATCCCCGAGAACCTGCCCCCCGTGTACGGAGACAAGCAGTCCCTCAGCCAGGTCTTCCTGAACCTCCTGCTCAACGCCCTCGACGCCGTGCAGAAGGGCGGAAGCGTGCGGATCTCCGCCGGCGGCGGCAAGGAAGATCCCGGCTACGTGAGCGTGCGGGTGTCGGACGACGGCCACGGCATCCCCCCCCACGTACTGCCCTACATCTTCGACCCCTTCTTCACCACCAAATCCAAGGGCAAGGGCACGGGCCTCGGCCTCTCTGTCAGCCTCGGCATCGTCCGCCAGCACGGCGGCGACATCCGCGTCCAAAGCTCTCCCCAGGAGGGGACCACCTTCACCGTCCTCCTCCCCGCCGCCATGGTCCCCGGCCTCGGCGAACGCCCCTGCTAGAACTCCATGGGCAGGTCGGTGTGCTTGCGGCCCGCCAGCTCTTCCCGCTCCTTCACGAGGGAAAGGACCGCCGCCACGAGGGCCACGAAGATCATGGTGAAGTAGACCTTGTCGAAGCTCATCATCATGTCGTGGTGGCGCAGCCGCTTGGTGACCGGCTCGGCATCCTGGGCCGCCACCTCCAGAAGGTCGTGCAGCTCCACGCTGTAGATGATCTGGGCGAAGGCCACGCCGCACATCATGCCCAGGCTCCGCATCATGTTGAGGAGCCCGCCGGCCACGCTGAGATCCTCCTCCGGCGCGGCGCACATGACGGAGCGGTTGTTGGGCGGCGTGAAGAGCCCCAGGCTCACGCCGAGGAGGGCGAGCCGCCACACCACGTCAAAAAGAGTGGAATCGTGGTGGAGGGTGCTCAAGGCGAAGAGGCTCACCGCCGTGAGCGCCATGCCGCCCACGGTGAAGAGCCGCACGCCGAGCTTGTCCGAGAAGTACCCGCTCAAAAGGGCGACCACGGAGAGGGCGATGGGAACGGGCGTCAGGAGGACGCCCGCCTTCTCCGGGTCGAGCTTCAGAATCTTCTCAAGGTAAAAGGGCAGCAGGAACATGGGCGCGAAGAGGGCCATGTAGGAGAGCATGCCCGAGACGTTGCCGATGGTGAAGTTCCGCTCCTTGAAGAGGCTCAGCTTGATGAATGGCTCGGCGGTGCGCCGTTCGATGAGGAAGAAGGCCACGAAGCTGGCCGCGGCCACGAAAAGGAGCAGGCCCGCGTGGGCCGAAACCCAGTTGTGGGCCGTGAGCTGCGTGAGCACGAGCATGAGCGAGGCGAGGGCCACCGAAAAGGCCAGGCCTCCGGCGTAGTCCATGGACACGGGGCCCTTGCGCGGCGCGGGTTTGGGCAGCACCAGCAGGGCCACGATCGTCCCCGCGATCCCGATGGGCACGTTCACGTAGAAGATGGCCTGGCAGGAGATGTGTTTGACGAGCATGCCTCCCAGGTAGGGCCCCAAGGACATGGCGGCGGCCTGGACCGCGCCCTGAATCCCTATGGCGCGCCCCCGCTCCCGCTCGGGGAAGACCTGGGTAATCAGCGCGAGGCTGTTAGACTGGAGGAGCGCCGCGCCCATGGCCTGGACCACCCGCCACAAGATGAGGGACACGATGCCGGGCGCGGAGCCGCAGAAGTAGGATCCCACGGTGAAGACCACGAAGCCGAGGTTGTAGAGCGGCTTGCGCCCGAACATGTCGGCCAGACGGCCCATGGCGGGCAGCATGAGGGTGAGCGCGAGCAGGTAGGAGAGGGACACCCACTCCACCACGCCGAGCCGGGAGTTATAGCTGACGTTGATGGCGGGCAGGGCGATGTTGACGATGCTCGCGTCGAGGGCCGACATGAAGGCCCCGATGAGCACCGTCCCGAGCACGTACCAGCGATAGTGCGTGGAGCTTGAAACGATGCCCAGCGGCGTTTCCATGGCTCAACCCCCCGGTCGCCAATCACACGTGAAGCCGCCTTGCGTTGCCCCGGTCAGCTATCCAGCACCTGCACGAGATCATCCATGGCGAGATGGTCCACGCCCGGCGTCTGCCGGACGACCGCCTCCACCTCGTCCCATTGCTTGCGGTTGCGGACTTTGCCGTGAAGCACGACGGATCCCTTATGGGCTTCCACGTCCAGCAGCAGCTCTTTCGTTTCAGGGTGCTTCAGGAGCATGGCGTGGATGCGGCTGCAAAGCGCCAGGTTGTCCATCGCGTCCGAGGACTCGGCGGTGGCCTGGAAGCTGGGCTCCTTGGCCATGGCCGTCACCGTCGCGCACGCCTCCTCCACGGTGGCCCGCTCCAGGTTGATGACGAGGTCGTACAGGGCCGGGTCGCTCCAATCCACGCCGTAGAGGTAGTGCGTCCACCTGGCCCTGTCCTGGTCTCTCTTTTCGATGTACGCCAGCGCGTCCTCGCGGTTTAGGTGAAGGTCATCCTGAACGATGCGCAGGCGGCTGGCCATGGGGGCGATGGCCCGCACCCGAAGCACGTGGGCTATGCCTCCCAGAAGAAGGTGCCCCGCGTTGCCCAGGTAGATGAGGCCGTCCTTGCGGGCCTCCTCGGCGAGGCACGCCTGGAACAGCACCATGTAGCGCCGTTTTTCTTCTTTGAAATGGTCCCAGAACCCGGGCGGGTCCACGATGGCGCCGCGGAGCTTCTCCTCCGAAGCGCCGCACAGCGCCGCGTTGGCGATGACCGTTTCCCGGTCGATCAGCCGGTACCCGAGGCGCCCGGCCAAGCACTCGGCCAGCGCCTTCCCGCCAGAGTATGAGCCCCGGGATATGGTGATGATGGGCATGGACCCTAACCCCCAAGAAAATATAAGCAATAGCGATGCCACGCCAGGGCGCCGCCAACCTCTTGATTCTCAAGGCCAGCGCGCGTGGCGCCTTTCCAGCGTGCGCCAAATCGGCGCGCCCTCCAGGCGCCTTTGGCCCTCCTTTGGCGCCTTTGGTTCTCCCGCCGTTTCCCCATTGCGGGGAGCCA
>JAKAKG010000153.1 GCA_021813555.1 Acidobacteriota bacterium | reverse complement strand
CCCCCCCCCCCCCCCCCATTTTGTCAATGGCCCGGGGCGAAGCCTTGGCCCCACCTGGAGCGGAGAACGCGTCTTCTGTCCCTCGGCCTCTATTTGACTTTGAAATGCACCTCGGCCCGGAGTCCGCCAGCCTTCGTGGCGACGAGGGCATGGTTGCCGGGACTCAGAGGCCAGGAAAGGGCGGAGGTGCCGGGCCGGGTTCCGAGCGGGAGGCCGTCCATGGTCCACGCCACGGAGGCGGCGGGATCGTCCGAGAGGACGCGAAGTTCCAGCGCCTGGTACTCGGGCCGCAGGGTCGGATCAATCCAATAGGTGGCGTCGTCGGGCGGGTTCTCGATGAGGAACCGCTTTGCCTCCCCGCGGCCGGGGGGAGCCGCCGCACTTGGCGGGGGTTCCTCCATAACCCTGTTTCGAGCGGAGGCCCACGTCCTGTACTCCGCGGGCCACAGTGGCCTAGCCTCGCCTCCCCCTGAAACGTGCCAGCGGCAGAGGGGCGGCGGAGACTGGACGGGTAGCCATTCGGTCAGGGACGAGGGGCAATCGGCCCCGGCTTTCTGGCCCGAGAGGGCGCAGACGGAGATCTGAACGAGGCCCGGCGGGGGCTCCACGATGGGGGGGTCTCCCGGACCCGGAAGGCGTCCCAGGGCTCGGCGCTCGGCGGCCACCATGACGTCGTGGAAGATGGGTCCGGCCCCCGTGACCCCCGAGGAGCCCTTCATGGGTGAACCGTCGAAATTTCCGACCCACACGCCCACGGTCACGTCCCGCGTGTAGCCCAGGGTCCAGTTGTCGCGGTAGGCCTGGGACGTGCCCGTCTTCACCGCCACGGGAAAGGGAAACTCGAGGGCGCCGCCCCGGCCGAAGATGAATGCGCGGGCTTCGTTGTCGCACAGGATGTCTGTGACCCAGAAAGCGGCCCGCGGGGACAGGACGGGGTGAGGAGCGAGGAGTGAGGAGTGAGGAGTGAAACGAGAAAGAAGACCGTCCTTCGGCTCCCGGGCGCTCGGCTCTCTGAGGTCCGCTTTTCCTTTTCCAAATTCCGCTTTCCGAATTCCGCTTTCCCACTCCCCTTCTCCGCTCTCTGCTCCCGGTGAAAAAGCCATCACCGCCCGGGGAGGCACGTACACTCCCCCGCGGGCGAGGGTTGCATAGGCGCAGACCATCTCATTGAGCCTGACTTCGGGGTCACCGAGGGTGAGGCCGTAGCCGTAGTAATCGGCGGAGCGGTCCAGCGTGGAGAACCCGAGGGAGCGCATGAGGTCCAGGAGGGGCGGCACGCCGATCTGCGACAGGAGCCACACGGCGGGTACGTTTTCCGATCCCGCCAGGGCCTGCCTCGCCCGCATGGGGCCCCGGAAGACGCCGTCATAATTGCGCGGACTGTAGAGGACGCCCGCCTCTGCCGTGAGAAAATGGCTGGGGATGTCGGGCAGGACGGAGGCCGGATTGTAACCCTTGTCGAAGGCGAGGGCGTAGGTGAAGGGTTTGAGGGCCGAACCCGGCTGGCGAGGCGTGACCACCCCGTCGATGGCCCCGCCGTGGGACGGGTCAAAGTAGTCCCCCGACCCTTCCCACGCGAGCCAGTCACCGGTGGAATTATCCATGACGGCCACGGCCACGTTGTGGGCTCCATGCCGGGCCAGGTCGCTCCGCCGCGCCTCGATGATACCCTCCACGTCCCTTTGCAGGCCGCCGTCCAAGGTGGTGCGAAGGACGCCGGCACCGCCGTTCTCGCTCCGGGCGAGGACTTGCTGGACGAAATGGGGGGCAAGGAACGGTTTGCTCGCACGCCTGAACGCGAGCCGCTCCTGGCACGCCCGCGTGTAAGCTTCTGAATCGAGGAATCCCAGCTCGCGCATCCGGCGCAAGACTTCCTTCTGCCGCACCAGAGCGCCCTTGAGATTCTGGTAGGGGTCCAGCGCCGAGGGACGCTGGGGAAGGCCGGCGAGGAAAGCCGCCTGGGCCTCCGTGAGGTTCGAGGCGGGACAGCCGAAGTATCCTTCCGCGGCGGCCTGGACACCCGCGTACTGGTTCCCGTAAGGGGCGAGGTTGAGGTAGAGGGCGAGGATCTCCCTCTTGGACCGCCGGTGCTCCAGCCGCAGCGCGTAGACCATCTCCTTCAGTTTGCCCCCCAATGACCTGCGCCGGATCATGAGTTGTTTCACGGCCTGCTGGGTGAGGGTGGAGCCGCCCTCCCGAATGCGGCCCGCGCGAAGATCCACCCATGCAGCCCGAGCCACGGCCATCAGGTCGATTCCCGGGTGGCGGAAGAAGCGGTGGTCCTCCGACGCAAGGGTGGCTCTGACCATGGGCGCCGGGAGGGCCTCCGCCGGGAGCCAGGCGCTTCGCGCAGCCCGATCCGAGAGCGATTCGTACAAGACGGCGCCGTGCCTGTCCAGCACTCGCACCGACCGGTGCGGCGCCGGGTCCAGAAACCCGGCGGGGAGGGGCCCGCACCTGATCCACGCCGCCAGCCCCAAAAGGGCGGCAGCCGCCGTAATCCATCCCATCGAGCGCGCGCCGGGCCATCGGCGCTTGACCCCCTTGCACTCCATGGCTCTAAGATAGCAAACTATCTGTAAGTGAGGGTCGAATCTGTTGGACGGGGAACGTGGCGAAGGACGGCACGCGGGAGGGAACCTCATGTTCGAGACGGCCGAGGTTGGGAACAAGATGAACAAGGCGGATTACGAGAAGGCCCTCCCGGCGCTGCGCGAGGCCCTCCTGTCCGCCCAGCGGGCTCTCGCCGTGTCCAAGTCGGCCGTGGTGCTGCTGGTGGGAGGCGTGGAAGGGGCCGGCAAGGCGGAGGCGGTCAGCCGGCTCCTGGAGTGGATGGACGCGAGGGGCATCGAGACCCACGTCATGGGCGATCCCACCGACGAGGAGCGCGAGCGCCCTCCCATGTGGCGCTTCTGGAGGACCCTGCCCGCCAAGGGCCACATGGGCATCTACATCGGCACCTGGTACACGGAACCCATCGTGGACAGGGTTTTCGGAGGCATCGGCGAGGGCAGGTTCAACCTCCTCATGGACCGCAACGTGGCTTTCGAATACATGCTCGCGAAGGAGGGCGTCCTCGTCATCAAGGTCTGGCTGCACCTCAAGGAGGACGCTCTGCGCAAGCGCCTCAAGAAGCTGGCGTCAGACCCCACGAAGCGATGGCGGGTCAACGAGCGTGATTGGAAGTATCTGAAAAAGTACGAGCGGTTCCGGAGCGTCTCCGAACGAGCCCTGCGCCGGACGGGCACGGGCAAGGCGCCGTGGTTCATCGTGGAGGCCACGGACCAGCGGTACCGGGACCTCACGGTGGGGCGGCACGTGGCCGCGGCCATTGAAGGCCGCCTCGCGGAGGAGGCCGCCGCCCCTCCCGTGAAGCTCGTGCCGGACAGGCCCAAGCCTCACCGCATCAACATCATCAGGAACCTGGACTTGGCGCAGCAGCTCCCTGTAGATGCATACGAGCACCGGCTGGCCAAGGGCATGGCGCACATCAACGTGCTCACGCGAAAGCTCTACGACAAGCAGCGATCTCTCATCCTCGTCTTCGAGGGGCCCGACGCGGCGGGGAAGGGGGGATCCATCCGCCGCCTCACCGCCGCCATGGATGCCCGCAATTATCAGCACATCGCCATCTCTGCGCCCACGGACGAGGAGCGGGCCCATCCCTACCTGTGGCGCTTCTGGCGCCCCCTTCCCCGGCGGGGGCGCGTCACCATCTACGACCGTTCCTGGTACGGAAGGGTCCTCGTGGAACGCATCGAAGGCTTCTGCTCCCGCGAGGAATGGGAGCGGGCCTACGCGGAAATCAACGCCTTCGAAGAGGAGCTCACGGAGTTCGGCACGATCGTGGTCAAGTTCTGGCTCGCCATCAGCCCCCAGGAGCAGCTCCGCCGGTTCAAGGACCGGCAGCTCACACCTTACAAGCAGTACAAGATCACCCAGGAGGACTGGCGAAACCGGGCCAAGTGGGAGGCCTACGAAGCCGCCGCCGTGGACATGGTGGACCGGACAAGCTGTGAGAACGCTCCCTGGGTTTTGGTGGAGGCGGAGGACAAGAACTGGGCCCGGATCAAGGTCATGGAGACCGTCATTCATCATCTCAAGAACGCCCTGGGCTAAACCTTCGGCCCCGGTGGGAACGTCCCGAGGCCGGTATCAACGCACTCCTCCCTCCGTAACCGCAGGGGACTTGGCCCTTGCCGCCTTCGTGCCTGGACCATAAAGACGTACCGGCACGGCGGCCAGCCTGCCCCTTCTTCGGTCTGCGCGACCGACGCCCGTTTCGCGCGTTGCAACCAATGAAACACCCATGGGCGTGCACCGCGAAGAGGTTGGCCTTTCCACAGATTCTGTGGAAAAGCCTGTTGAAATCCCTGTGCGTTCTTCTTAAACTCCCGGTAATACAAGGAGATGCCGCAGGTTGCACACGGATTCAGCGCGTCCACATCATAGCATTGTATTATATAGCTATTCCACCTACTGCCTAGAAATATAAGGGCCTTGAACGAAGGCCGTGAACTCCCTTGCGCCAGAAGGCTTTTCCTGTGCAAATCAGCCAAACCTCCCACTGGGCAAGGGTTGGCGAGGGGAGGTCCGAAGCCGTCGTCCTCCCACAGGGCCACTGCGGTGCGACCCTGGCCCCACGCGGCGCAGCGGTGTACTCTGCACGCTGAGGTGCCCATGCATCCGAGACTCAAGGCATTTTTCTTTCCTTCCCTCAAGCCTGAATTCGTTCTGCGGGTGGTTCTGGTGGCGGTGTGCGCCTATCTCTTTTTCGGCCACGTGTGCACGCCCTTCTTCGCGCGGGGCCAGAGCATGGAGCCCACCTACAGGGACGGATCCTTCGACTTCATCTGGAAGCCCAGGTATTGGTTTTCGCCTCCGGTTCGAGGCGACGTGGTCACGGTGCGCCTGGCGGGCGAGCGCGTGGTCTACCTGAAGCGGGTGGTGGCCCTGGCCGGTGACGAGGTGGAGTTTCGGCAGGGGATCCTCTTCGTCAACGGGGACCCCGTGAATGAGCCCTACGTGAAGGGGCCGTGCGATTGGAACCTGCCTCCGCGAGAGGTGGACCCGGGCAATGTCTATCTCGTAGGGGATAATAGGAGCATGCCTATGGAACAGCACGACTTCGGGCAGACGTCTCTTCGCCGCATCGTGGGGGCGCCCCTATGGTGACGCGGAACAAGGTCCTCGCGTCCCTCGGCGTGGTCCTTCTCGCCTGGGGAATCTGGTACGCGTTTCCCACCCGCGAGCGCCAAGTGCGGCGCCAGTTCAAGGCGCTGGCTTCCTGGGCCGGGAAAGATGGAGCCGAAGGCGCCTTGGCCTCGGTTCAGACGGCGCGGGAGGCGGGGCGTTTTTTCGCCGACCCCTGCGAGTGGAACGCAGAAGCCTACAATCTCTCGGGACGGGTCTCCCTGGAGGAAATCACCAGGTACGTGTTCGCGGCGCGCGCTCGCGTGGACAAGCTCTCGGTGAAGTTCTACGACCTGGACGTGGAGTTTCCAGCGGACGGCACGGCGCACGCCACGGCCACCGTCCGGGTTCAGGGCACATCCAAAGATGGCGATGCCATCAACGAAACTCACGAGCTGAAGTGCGATCTGATCAAGCGAGACGGGCGATGGCTCCTGAGCCGGATCACCCTGGTTCAGGTTCTGAAGCGATAGGGCTCTCGGTGTCCGCGGCCAGAAGCAGAACGGCCGACAGCACTCCCACGGCGCCGGCCAGCAGCCAGAGGACTTGTCCGCCCCAGCTCTCCAAGATGCGGGTCCCCACCCAGGGCCCCGAAATAAGGGCGAGGCTGAAGGTCCCCTGGTAGAGCCCCATGTACTCCCCCCGCCTGCCCACCGGCGCAAGGTCGGCCACGAAGGCCGCGCTGGACGGGAGGAGGATCATCTCCCCGAAGGTCCACACCACCACCGTAGCCGCCATGGTCCAGAAATCCCGCGCGAAGGCCATGGCCCCGAAACCCATCCCAACGAGCGCGGCCCCGAGGGCCAGCGTCCGCCCGTGGCGCCACCTGGCCATGGCCGAGTTGAGAGGCACTTCCACGAAGATGATGATGCCCGTGTTGATGGTCAGGAGGAAGCCGAAGGCCGATTCGGAAAGGCCCAGCCCGCTCACGAGGAAGAGCGGCATGGTGGACATGAGCTGGAAAAACACCAGAGCGGCGGGGAAAAAAGCGGCAAGGAAATAAAGGAAGCGGAGGTTTGCAAACGCTCTCACGCCCCCGCCCGAACTGCCTGAAGCCTCGGCCGGGGCCGTCTGAAGGCCGGCCCTGCTCGCGCGGAGCGCCACGGCCAGCACGGCCGCCGAGAGCAGCGTCGTGGTTCCGTTCACCATGAAGAGCGCTGGGAAGGAGACGGCGGCCAGAAGGCCTCCCGCCGCCGGTCCCACGCTCATGCCTAGATTGATGGAGAGGCGGTTGAGGGCGAAGGCCGCCCGGCGCTGTTCGGGCAGCGCGAAATCGGACAAGCTCGCCAGGTTGGCCGGACGGAAGGCTTCGGTGATCACGGCCCAGGCCAGGACGAGCGCGAGGATGGCACCGTAGGACCTCACCCACGGAAAGGGCAGAAGCAGAAGGCCTGAGAAAAAGAGGGACACTTTCATGACCCTGAGGGAGCCCAGGCGGTCGCACAAGAGCCCGGAGAGAGGGCCGCTCGCCAGGGCCCCCACGCCGTAGACGGAAAGCGCCACGCTCGCCTGCGCCGGGCTGTAGCCGAGGTGCTGGGTCAGATAGAGCATGAGGAAGGGCAGGACCATGGTGCCGGTCCTGTTGATGAGGGTCGAGATGCACAGAACCCAGATCTCCCTTCTGAGCCCTCCCAAAGACGCCCAAGGATTCATGGTTTTCCCGTTCCCCCAACGCCACACATCCTACACCCGCCGGAGCACGGCGGCCACGGAAGACGCCCGGCTGGCTCCTCGCACGGGCCTTCCTCCTAACCCTTAACCCTTGACCCTTGACCCTTGACCCTCACACTTCGGCCTTCAGTCCTTTCAAGTTCGCCTCCCACGCGAAACGGGGGCGGCCCGCGCCGCCCCCGTCTTCGCGTCCCGGGAGCTGGAGCTACTTCCGCTTCGCCGTGAATACGCCGTTGGGCTGCCTCAGCTCAAAGGCGTTCACGGTTCCCTTCTCGTCCTGGACGAAGTGCAGGGAGATGACCTTGGCCTGCTTGAGGATGAACTCGTCTCCCAAGGCGGGGACGAGGTCGTGCACGGGCTGGCCTGGCACCAGCACCGCGAGGGCCTTCCCCTTCAGCTCCACCGTGAGCACCCGCCCGGAGAGTTCGTACTGTCCCGCGAAGCGTTTGAGATAAGCTGGATCGGAGAGCCGGGCATCGGGCAGCCGCGCGAACACGATGTCCTTCACGGCGGGTTCAAGCGGGGCGGACACGGAGCAGACGTAGCCCCGCGGATCGGTGTGGAAGCTGAACCTCGTGTCCTCGAACACGTCGTCCTTGGCCTTGCCGCCGTTGAACGTGTCGTAGTGCCAGTGCTCCAGCGGCGTCGTGATGCCGTGGTAGGCAACCTCCAGATGCCCGCCGGCGACGGCAACCTTGAGGGCCCCGTAGCCGGGAAATTCATAGTCGCCGGCATAGTCCTCGAGCTTGTGGCTGGGCTGAGTGCCGGGAACCCTGACCATGTCTTTTTTCTTTTTTCCTTCCTTCTCCGCCGCCTCGGCCTGGCTCCGCCTGGCGGCAGCCTCGGCGATCCACGGTTTGGGTTCGAGGCCGAGGAGCCTGTCGGCCGCCACGCGCACGATGAGCTCCCGCAGGGGCGTGCCGTCCATGTTGGTGAGGGCCACGATGCCCACGCCGTCTTGCGGGAAGAGGGCCACCATGGCCGAGAATCCGTCGATGTTGCCGCCGTGCTGCACCCGGCGATGGCCGCGGTAGGTCTCAACGAACCATCCCATGGCGTAGTCGCTCGGTGAGACCTCGGGCTTGTTCACCGTCTGCCCCGTCACCATCTGGGCCAGTTGCAGCTCGTTGACGGTGGAGGCTTCCGCGAGCTTGGCATCTTTGTACTTGCCGCCGTTGAGGTTGGCCACGACCCACCGGGACATCTCGTTGGCGCTGGAGTTGATGGAGCCGGCCGGGCCCATGTTGCCGATGGGACGGAAGGGGATCCTCTCGACCTTGTCGTCTTTGCGCCGGTAAGGCTCGGCGAAGTCGGCATCCTTCTGGGAGACGGCGACGTCGAAGTTGCTCCGCGTCATTCCCAGAGGCGTCAGGATGCGCTCCCGCACCGCCTCCTCCCACGTCTTGCCCGTCACCACTTCCTCCAGGTAGCCCGCCGTGAGGACCATGAGGTTGTTGTATTGAAAGGTCTCGCGGAGGTCGGCGCTGGGTTCGAGGTAGGCGAGCTTTTCCACGAGGGAGCGGCGGCTCGCCCCTATGTCGTTGTACCAAACCAGGTCGTGGCGAGGCAGCCCCGAGCGGTGGGTCACGAGGTCCCGCGGGGTGATGCGCTCCGTGGCGGACATGTCGTACAGCTTGAACCACGGAATGTAGGTTCTGACGGGTTTGTCCCACTCCACCTTACCTTCGTCCACGAGAGTGCCGAGGACGAACGTGGTGAATGCCTTGGTGCTGGAGCCGATGGCGAAAAGGGTGTCGGGGGTGACCGGGAGCTTCTTCTCCACGTCCCTGAACCCGAAGCCCTTGGCGTAGATAACCTCCTTGCCTTGGACGATGGCTATGGACATGCCGGGGACGTCGAAGGCCTTCATGCCGGCGGCCACCTCCTCATCGAACCCCGCCAGGGCGTCCCTGGCAGCCAGCGCCGGAGCGGCTTGGCGCTCCAGGGCGAAGGGGAACGTCTTGCCGTTTTGCGTGAACTCACCGGCCAGCTTATCTCCGGCGAGGGTGCCCTTGAACCGGGGCTGGCCGGGAACTCCCGTGAGGTCGAAAGACACGCCGGCTCCCGCCGCGGCCACGTTCGCCAGCGGCAGGCCCTTGGCCCCCTGGGCCGGGATGCTGACCGTTCCAGAGAGGGCCGAGCCCTTCGCGGCGAGGTCTACCGAAATGGCGAGGGGGCTGCCGGGGAGCTGGATCGCGCCCTCCCAGTGTCCCGCGAGGACCGGCGCGTCGCCCGCCAAGCCGGGCAGCGCCAGGAGTGCCAACAGCACGGCCGCGAGGAGCAGCCGGCCCATTCCGCGATGCATCGTTGTCCGCGTGTCCATCATGATCCCCTCCTTCGTGTGAGCTCTCGGCCCGCTCGGGGCCCCACCCCCGAGATTCATGGGACGGCCGGGGCGGAAACAAAGTTTCAGCCGGAGTCCGGTTGTAAACTCGTCTCCCGCATTTGAACGAGCCTGGGGCTATGCCCTCCCGTCTTCATGCGGCAGAATGGTATGGAGGAGTTGCCCATGCCCGACCTGCTCGTGAAGCTCTACGATCTTCCCGACCCGGCGCCACGCTTCGAAAACCTCAGGGATCTCGGCGTGTGCATCCGCAGGGCCATGGCCTACGAGAAGCACCTCGTCACCGATTGGGTGAGGGTCCGTTTCGGCGAAGGGTGGGCGAGCGAGTGCGAGACGGCCTTTGCGCGGGCGCCCATCGCATGCCAGATCGCCACGCGCGAGGGCGCGATCCTCGGCTTCGCCTGTACCGACGCCACCGCCCTCGGCCTCTTCGGGCCGACAGGCGTGGACGAGGCAGAGCGGGGGAAGGGCATCGGCGCCGCCCTCCTTCTCGCCGCCCTGGCCGATATGGCCTGCCGCGGCTACGCCTATGCCGTCATCGGAGGGGCCGGTTCCGTGGAGTTTTACGCGGGCGTAGCCGGCGCCGTGGAGATCGCGGGATCGGTGCCGGGACTCTATCGCAACCGCCTGAAACGCCAGTGACGTGTCGGGGCGCTGCCCCGCCCGCTCGTCGGCCGGCCATGTGCGTCCCCCCACACCCCGGCTTACCGGTGCGCTTCGCGCCAGACCATGACCGCGAGTACGCCGGCAAATAGGGCGCCCGCTACGCTCATCCAGACGGGGATCGCCGTCTGCCCCACCGTGACGGGCAGGGCCTTGACGACTCGAACCGCATGGAGGATGCAGATCACCGCCAACAGTACCGCCGCGAGCTTGGAAAAGGGCCTGCCCTTCTTTTTCTTCGAGGTCATCTTCCCCCCCAAATTCTTGTGCCCTTGGTGCCCTTGGTGCCCTTGGT
>JAKAKG010000129.1:8695-10250 GCA_021813555.1 Acidobacteriota bacterium | reverse complement strand
CGGACCGACCGTTGCCGGACAAGTACCGCTTTCTGCTGTTTGAGGACAAGCGGGAGGTGGAGCTGGTCTGGAACGGCAAATCGAGCGAGGTGTGCAACATCGTCCTGCCGTTTCAGGTGATCGAGCAGGTGGACGAGCCACGGGCGGAGAAGCCCGAGGATACGGGCTTTCAGCCCGGTCTGTTCGATACGCGCGGACGGCAGATGAAGGGCTGGACGAACAAGCTGATCTGGGGCGACAACAAGCTCATCCTCTCCTCGCTGAAGAACGGGCCGATGCGCGAGGAGATCGAGAAGCAGGGGGGCCTCAAGCTCATCTACATCGACCCGCCCTTCGATGTCGGCGCCGACTTCTCCATGGACATCGAAATCCCGTCTTCTGACGGGACTGAGAACACCTTCACGAAGAAGCCCAACATCCTAGAAGAGATCGCCTACCGCGACACCTGGGGCAAGGGCGCCGATTCCTTCATCTCCATGATTTACGAGCGGCTGATTGTGATGCGGGATCTGCTGGCGCAGGATGGCAGCATCTATGTGCATTGCGATTGGCGGGTGAGTGGCCTCATTCGCCTTACGCTGGATGATGTTTTCGGAGCGAGCAATTTCGTGAACGAGATTATCTGGTGGTATGAGGGTCCCCAGTCGCCAAGCCCAGTGAAATTCGGCTCGAAGCACGACACGATATTCCGCTACGCTCGGAACCTCGATGCAAACTCTGCAAATGAGTTGATGTACATGGAGGTTGAGCCATTTGAAGCGACCAAATATGCTAGGGACGATACCGGCCGCTATTTCTATACGATTCCAAAAGGTGACTATACTGAAGCAAGTATCAAGCGACTCGATAGCGAAGGCAAAATTCATTGGACGCGCAAAGGAACTCCAAGAATTAAGAAATTCGTTGAGGTCTCTCCCGATGGAACGAAGCTACTCAAACCAAAGAAGATTGCAGATGTATGGGAGATAACTTCCTTAGGGCTCGCTGCGGGCAGTAAGGAGAATGTGGACTACCCAACCCAGAAACCCGAAGCCCTCCTCGAACGCGTTATCAAAGCTTCTTCCTACGAAGGCGACCTGATCGCCGACTTCTTCGGAGGCTCTGGGACGACGGCGGCGGTGGCGGAGAAGCTGGGGCGCAAGTGGATCGTCTCGGACCTGGGGAAGTTCGCCATCCACACGACGCGCAAGCGGCTGATCGGGGTGCAGCGCACCCTCAAGACCGAGGGCAAGGACTACCGCGCCTTCGAAATTCTCAACCTGGGCAAGTACGAGCGCCAGCACTACATCGGCGTGAACCCGAACCTGCGCGAGGAGGAACAGCGAAAGCAGCTTGAAGTGAAGGAAGCGGCCTTCCTCGACCTGATCCTGCGGGCCTACCGCGCGGAGAAGACCGAGGGCTTCGCCTGCTTCCACGGCAAGAGGGCGGGGCGCCTCGTGTCCGTCGGGCCGGTGAACCTGCCGGTGACGCGCCTCTATGTCGAGGAGATCATCCTGGAATGCCGCAAGAAGCACCTCACCAAGGTGGACATCCTGGGCTTCGAGTTCGAGATGGG
>JAKAKG010000129.1:0-8595 GCA_021813555.1 Acidobacteriota bacterium | reverse complement strand
CGGCGCAAAATCGCCGTCAAGGTGGTGGACATCTTCGGCAACGACACCATGACCATCGTGGACGTGAGCGTGGGGAAGAACGGGGGGAAGAAGTGACGGCTAAAATCAAGGTTCTGAGCAAAGAGATCGCGATGTATACCCACAACGAAGAGGATTATATCTGCCTCACCGACATCGCGAAATACAAGAATGCCGAGGGGAGCGACGACCTGATCCGAAACTGGCTCAGGAACCGCAATACCATCGAGTTCCTCGGTATTTGGGAACACCTGAATAACCCGGATTTTAAACCCGTCGAATTCGACGGGTTTAGAAAGCTCGCCGGGCTCAACAGTTTCACGCTGACCCCCAAGCAGTGGATCGAGAAAACCAACGCCGTTGGCGTCGTCTCCAAGCCAGGCCGGTACGGCGGCACCTTCGCCCATAAGGACATCGCCTTCGAGTTCGCATCGTGGATTTCCGTCGAATTCAAGCTGTACCTGATCAAGGAATTCCAACGGCTCAAGGCCGATGAACTCAAGCAGCTCGGATGGGATATCCGGCGCAACCTGGCCAAGATCAACTACCGCATCCATACCGACGCGATCAAGGCCAACCTCGTTCCGCCGGAACTGAGCGCGCGCGAGACGAATCTGGTGTACGCCTCGGAGGCCGATGTGCTGAATATGGCACTCTTCGGCATGACGGCTAAGCAATGGCGGGACGCGAATCCGGGCAGGAAAGGCAACATCCGGGACGATGCGGATGTATCACAACTCGTGTGCCTGTCCAACCTGGAGAACCTGAACGCGCTGTTCATCCAGGAGGGCGCTCCGCAGGCGCTGAGGCTTCGCAAGCTGAACCAGATCGCCATCCATCAGATGAAATTGCTGACGGAAGACTTGAGCCTCAAGCGGCTTGAGGCAAAGGACAAGTAATGGCCCTGCACAAGGATTTTCCGCACTCCCCGCACGCGATTCTCGACCCCTCCATCCGCTGGTTCCCCGCCGACGAGGCGCTGCGCGAGAGCACCATGGAAAAGCTCATGCCGCCCCTCGTGGCGGAACTGCGCCGCAAGGTCAAAGAGTTCCGCGACAAAGGATACAAGGGAGCAACAGACACGAGCCGAAGCCTTTTGAACTGGTGGTTCATCACGCCCCACCTCCTGCCCAAGTCTGACGGGACGATGGCGGAGTTTCAATACTACTTTGCCCAGCGCGAGGCGCTGGAAACGGTCGTCTACCTTTACGATGTGGTCGGGGTGAAGGACAAGCATGACCTGATGCGCTTCGATGCGAGCGGGTTGGTGTCAGGGGGGATGTTCGACGAGACTTGGCGGCGGTTCGTGGTCAAGATGGCGACGGGTAGCGGCAAGACCAAGGTCCTGAGCTTGGCGCTTGCGTGGAGCTTCTTTCATAAGCTCTATGAGCCCGAATCGGAACTCTCTCGAAACTTCTTGGTCATCACGCCGAACATCATCGTACTGGACCGGATTTACCGTGATTTTCAAGGCCTCCGCATCTTCTTCGACGATCCGGTTCTTCCGGATAACGGCGTTGACGGGCGCAACTGGCGCGACGATTTTCAACTGACGCTGCACCTGCAAGACGAGGTGCGCATCACCCGGCCCACGGGTAACATTTTTCTTACAAACATCCACCGAGTCTATTCGGGCGAGGACATCCCCGCTTCGCCCGAGGACGAGAACACGATGGACTATTTCCTCGGCAAGCGGCCCACGGGCGCGACCACGGATTCCAAGGTGGATCTGGGGATGATCGTAAGGGACATCGATGAGTTGATGGTTTTGAACGATGAGGCGCACCACATTCACGACCCCCGCATGGCTTGGTTCAAATCCATCGAGGACATCCACAACCGCCTGAAGCAGAAGGGGGGCGTCCTCTCCATGCAAGTGGACACGACGGCCACCCCCAAGCACAACAACGGTGCCATCTTCGTGCAAACCGTGGCCGATTACCCGCTCGTGGAAGCCATCTCGCAAAATGTCGTCAAGCATCCCGTGCTTCCCGATGCGCCGAGCCGCGCGAAATTGCAGGAACGGCAGAGCGCCAAGTACACCGAAAAGTACGCCGACTACATCCATCTCGGGGTGATCGAGTGGCGCAAAGCCTACGCCGAGCACGAGAAGATGGGCAAGAAGGCGATCCTGTTCATCATGACCGACGACACGCGCAACTGCGACGACGTGGCCGAATTTCTGGAGGGGACCTACCCCGACTTGAAGGATGCGGTGCTGGTCATCCACACCAAGAACAATGGCGACATCTCCGAGTCGGCCTCGGGCAAGGACAAGGAAGAGCTGGAGAGGCTGCGCAAACAGGCCAACGAGATTGACGGGATGGAGAGCCCTTTCAAGGCCATCATCTCGGTCATGATGCTGAAAGAAGGGTGGGATGTGCGCAATGTCACCACCATCGTGGGCCTGCGCGCGTATTCCTCTCAGAGCAACATCCTGCCGGAGCAGACGCTGGGGCGCGGCTTGCGGAAGATGTACCCCGGCGACATCGAGGAGTATGTCAGCGTGGTCGGCACCAACGCCTTCATGGAGTTCGTGGAATCCATTCAGGCGGAAGGCGTCGTGCTCGAGCGCAAGCCGATGGGCGAAGGCACGGGGCCGAAGGCGCCGCTGGTCGTCGAAGTGGACAACGAGAACGAAAAGAAGGACATCGCCGCACTGGACATCGAAATCCCCGTGCTGACTCCCCGTGTCTATCGGGAATACAAAAACCTGAGCGACATGGATGTTGCCTTGATGGGCCATCAGCGGGCGTTGTATGTGCAGTTCAGCGAAGAAGAGCAGCGGGAAATCGTCTTTAAGGACATCACCGACGGCCACATAGCGCACACGACGATTCTCGACAGCGCAGGCGTTGCCGATTACCGCAGCGTGATCGCTTTCTTTGCCCAGACCATCATGAAAGACCTGCGCCTGGTCAGTGGCTACGATGTGCTTTACGGCAAGATCAAGGCTTTTGTGCAAGGGGAGTTATTCGGGCGCACGGTTGAGCTGGAAGACCCCAACACCCTGCGCAATCTCTCTGAGCTGGCTGCCACCAAAACGCTGATGGAGACCTTCAAGAAGGCCATCAACGCCCTAACCGTGCGGGACAAAGGCGACGCCGAAATCCGGGATACCATCAAATTGAGACAGACCCGGCCTTTTGTAGCGAAGGATCAAGGCTACCTCGTCCCGAAGAAGAGCGTCTTCAACCGGATCATCGGCGATGGGGGCCTTGAGCTTCGATTCGCCTCGTTCCTGGAGGAGTGCACCGATATTGTGTCCTACGGGAAGAACTACATGGCGGTGCATTTCAAGCTGGACTATGTGAACGCCGATGGCGACATTTCTAATTACTACCCCGATTTTATGGTCAAGGTCTCCGATAAAAGCGTAGTTATCGTCGAAACCAAAGGGCGGGAAGACCTCGATGTACCGCTGAAGATGGCCCGGCTGCGCCAGTGGTGCGAAGATATCAATCGAGTGCAAGCCGCTGTGGTGTATGACTTCGTCTATGTGGACGAAGAGAGCTTCGACAAGTATAAGCCGAGCTCATTCCGGCAAGTGATGGAAGGCTTCAAGGAGTACAAAGCAGGCTGAGCTATGCCTGGCCGCCTCGGAAAATTAGGGCCACACCGTGCAATGTAGCAGCGCCATGACGTTCTTCGCGGCGTCTGCCACAGAGGCAGACCCCCGCCCTACTCACCTACTCACCTCCTCTCCTACTCTCCTACTCACGATCCCCCATCGGCCCCCCATCGGAAAACGGATCGCGCTCAGGAGAGCGCTCCTGCAGCGGTGCATGGCGGCCGTAGGAGGCCTCACCCTAGGCCGATGGGTTCGGCCGATCCCATTCGGTGGAAGCCCACGAGGGGAGTCCTCAGGGCAAGCTTGATCGGCCGCTACGGGGGATCGGATGGCTGCCTTCGACGGCCCGCCCACGCCCCCATCTCGGCATCTCCTCATCCCCTCATCTCGTCATCCCCTCACCTGCCCACGATCCCCCATCGAAGCCCGTCCTCCTCCAGTGTTACGATATGGGGGGCTGACAGGAGGGGTGAACGATGCGGTCGTCCGTGAATTCGCAGTCGCCGGCCATGAGGTTCTTCTTCTCGCGGGTCTTTCCTCTGATCTTCATCGCGGCGGGCGCGGGGGTGGGGTACGCCGGGTGGCTGGGCCTTGCCAAGGCGCGGGCGAGCACGGGGTGGCCCACCGCGCCGGGGACGGTCGTGGCCTCGTCGGTGGAGCGCCAGGAGAGCAGGAGGAACAGGAAGACCAGCGTGACCTACCACGCCGGCATCCGCTACGAGTTCCAAGTGGGCGGGGCCACGTTCAACGGGAACCGCGTCGCCTACGGCGACTACGGCTCCAGCAGCGTGTCGCACGCCCGGGGCATCGTGGACCGCTATCCGATGGGCCGCAGCGTCACGGTCCATTACAAGCCCGGCAGCCCCGAGGAGTGCCTTCTCGATCCCGGCATGAAGGGCCAGACCTTCGTCCTGCCGGGGATCGGCCTGATCTTCCTCCTGGCGGGCCTTTTCATGGCGGTGGTCATCCCGCGGTCCATGAGACGCGAGGAGACGGCCGTGCAAGGCGCGAACAGGGGAGAATTGGGTAAGTAGGTGAGTAGGTGAGTAGGTGAGTAGGTGAGTAGGTTGAATGGGTGCCTGCGTAGGCAAGCCGTCGTCCCCCTTATCTCCTCATCTCGTCATCCCCTCATCTCGTTCTTATGGGTCTCCGTGGCGAGCTTAGGTAAGTAGGTGAGTAGGTGAGTAGGTGAGTAGGATGGATGGGGGCCTTCGAAGGCAACCCTTCGTCCTCATCCCCTCATCTCCTCATCTCCTCATCTCCTCATCCCCTCATCCCTTCATCCCGTCTTTCCTCCCTGCCTCCCTGTCTCCCTTTCTCCGTGGTGAATTCTTTTCTCTTCCCGGAATGGCGAGCGCGCGGAGGATGTTTCCCGGACTTGCTCCTGGAGGACGACTCATCCACGGAACGGGGGGGCATCACGTTTCAGGTGAGGAGAATACGATGGGAACCTACAACATCCGCCACGAAGTCGGGATCAAGGCATCGCCGAAGGCCGTCTACGAGGCGCTGACGGAGGTGAAGAAACTCGCGGGGTGGTGGACCTCTGACACCCGGGGCGAGGGCTCGAAGGTCGGAGGGATGCTCGAGTTCTGGTTCGGCGACTTCTGCCAGCAGTTCGAGGTGGTCGAACTTCAGCCCGGCAAGCTCGTCCGCTGGAAGGCCACTCGGGAGGAGACCATCGAGGAGTGGGCGGGCACCGAGGTGAGCTTTGCCCTGAGCGCCGACGAGAACCAGTGCTGGGTCCAGTTCGGCCACACGGGCTGGCGCGAGGAGACGGAGTCCTTCGCGCACTGCTCGACGAAGTGGGCAGTCTTCATGCTGAGCCTCAAGGACCTGCTGGAAACGGGCAAGGGCCATCCCGCGCCGGAGGACGTGCAGATCAACCACGACTGATGCCCGCCGATTGGGAAGACCAGGTCTGTGGTTTGAAGGGTTCTCCTTCACCTCCCACCTAGCGAACTTGTATGAGATCCTTAGCCTTTGCCCCCGTCTTGCTTCCCCGTTCTCTATTCACAAAAGGGCGGGCATCATGCCCGCCCTAATTTGCTTCTTTGCTTCTTCTTTGTATCTATGCGCGGTTCCGTGGTCTTGGGGTTCGGGCTTAGGGGCTCTCTTTCGCTCCCCTTCTCCCGCTCTCCCCTTCTACCTCTCGGGCACCGCCTTGTAGCCGTACGCGATGACGCCGGACTCGCCGGCCTCCTGGATCTTGCGGAATTCGATGGCGACCTTGAGGCCGATCTCCAGGCGCTCGGGTTCGCAGTCGGCGATCTGGCAAAGGATGCGCGTGCCGTCCGTCAGCTCCACGATGCCCATGCAGTAGGGGGCTTCGTCGCCGAAGCCGCGGGGCGCCGTACGGATGACCGTGTGGGAGACCACGGTCCCCTCCTGGGGGAGGGTGTAGGGTTTGAACGTGCGGCTCTTGCAGGCGTCGCAGATGAGGCGCGGCGGGAAGAAGACCTTGCCGCACTTGGCGCACTTGGCCGCTTCCATGCGGTAGCGCTGGGGGGTGTTTCTGCGGACGATGGCGGGGGTGAGCATCACAGCACCTCCAGGATGTGGACGACGGCGCTGCCGCCGGAGCCGCCCATGTTCTGGGCGAGGCCGCGCTTCACGCCCTTGAGCTGGCGTTTGCCCGCGTCGCCGCGGAGCTGGGTGACGATCTCGTGGATCTGGGCGATGCCCGTGGCGCCCACGGGGTGGCCCTTGGACTTGAGGCCGCCGCTGGGGTTCACGGGGAACTTGCCGTCGCGGGCCGTGAGGCCCTCGCGGGTGGCCTTGCCGCCCTGGCCCTTCTTCACGACGCCCAGGGCTTCGAGCACGCAGATCTCGGCGATGGTGAAGCAGTCGTGCACCTCGGCGAAGTCGATCTGGGAGGGCTTCACGCCCGCCTGCTTGTAGGCCTGCGCCGCCGCGTCCGCGGTGGATTTGAGCCAGGTCATGTCGGCCCGCTGGTGGAGGGCGATGGTGTCCGTGGCGTGGGCCGACCCGGTGATCTTGACGATGGGCTTCTTTTTGAGCTTCTTGGCCATCTCCAGGGGGCAGATGATGACCGCCGCCGCGCCGTCGGTGATGGGCGAGCAGTCCAGGATGTTGAGGGGATCGGCCACCTTCACGCTGTTGATGACCTGGTCCACGGTGATCTTCATGCGGTACTGGGCGTGCGGGTTGAGCATGCCGTTGTCGTGGTTCTTCACGGCCACCTGGGCGAGGTCTTCCCGCCGGGTGCCGTATTTGTGCATGTGGGCCGTGGCCATGAGGGCGTAGAGGCCGGGGAAGGTGGCGCCGTGGAACGCCTCCGCGTCCTGGTCCGCAGCCGTGGCCAGGGCGTAGGTGGCCTGGGCGCCGGACACGTCGGTCATCTTCTCCACGCCGCCGCACAGGACCACGTCATGCATCCCCGAAGCGACATAGGCGATGCCCGTCCTCAAGGCCATGCCGCCGGAGGCGCAGGCCGATTCCACGCGCACGCCGGGGATGGGGGCCTGGCCGAGATAGTCCGCGAGGAGGGAGCCGATGTGCTCCTGGCCCGCGAAGAGCCCGGGACTCATGCACCCCGCCACGAGGCCGTCGATGTGATCCACGCCGGCGTCGTCCATGGCGTCCAGCGCCGCTTTCACGAAGAGGTCCCGGAGGCTGTCGTTCCACAGCTCCCCGAAGTCCGTCATGCCGATCCCGATGATGGCTACGTCGCGCATGGCCTAGTCCTCCACGTTCTTTCGGATCTTGCGGCGGAACTTCACGTACGTGCCGTAGTCCAGATAGAAGGGGTTGGTGTCGAGGTAGTCCCGGGTTTTCTTGGCCTTGCCCTGGACCTTGGGAAGGGCCTTGGTGGCCGTGAAGATGAAGCCGTCGGAGCCGGCACCCGAGCCGAAGGAGCACATGAGGATGGCGTCGCCGGGCTTGGCCTCGTCCAGGATGGCCGAGAGGCCCAGGGGCGAGGCGCCCGAGTACGTGTTGCCCAGGGTGGGCACGAGGAGGCCCGTCTTCACCTGGTCGTCGGTGAAGCCCAGGTCCTTGGCCATGCGCACGGGGAACTTGCCGTTGGGCTGGTGGAAGACGATGTACTTGAAGTCCTTCGGCTTGGCGCCCGCCTTCTTGAGGAGGCCCTCCACGCCGCCGCGCACGTGCTTGAAGTAGGCCATGTCGCCCGTGAAGCGCCCGGCGTGGCGCGGGTAGTGCATGTACTCCCGGCGCCAGAAGTCGGGGGTGTCGCTCATGTAGGAGTACTGGCAATCGAGGGTGGCCACGACGTTTTTCGTGCCCATGAGGAAGGCCGCTCCGCCCGCCGCCGCCGAGTATTCCAGGGCGTCGCCGGGGGCCCCTTGGGAGGTGTCGGCGCCGATGCCGAAGGCGTACTCCACTTCGCCGGACTTGACCAGGCCGTAGGCCAGGAACATGCCTTCGGACCCGGCCTTGCAGGCGAAGGAGAGGTCCGCGCAGTGGCAGTCGTTGACGGCGCCGATGACCTCAGCCACGGCCGTGCCGCTGGGCTTGACGGCGTAAGGGTGGGATTCGGACCCGACGTAGATGGCCCCCACCTTCTCCCCGCTGATGCCCGCCCGCTTCATCGCGTTGCGCGCCGCCTCCACCGCGATGGTGATCACGTCCTGGTCCGGCCCGGGAACCGATTTCTCCCGAAGCATCAGACCTTTCTTGTAGCTGGGCGCATCCGCTCCCCAGACCTTGGCGATCTCCTCCACCTTGATCCGGTAGCGGGGAATGTACGCCCCGTATCCCACGATTCCGACCATGAATGCCTCCTCGATCAAACGCTGGGAGTGGCACGGCGAGAAAGAGAGTAATGTACTGGTTTTTCAGCGGGGAGGCAAGGACCGGGCCCGGTTCTTGCCCTAAAACGATGGACCCACCCTGCTTGAATCGACATAGGTAGGCCCTCGCGGGCTTTCCCTGTCACACCACCGTGCGTACGGGTCCGTACACGGCGGTTCGGTGAGTTGTGCGGTCAGCCCGGTGCGAGAGAGGGCAGGCCGAGTCTCGTGAAG
>JAKAKG010000069.1 GCA_021813555.1 Acidobacteriota bacterium | reverse complement strand
GACGGCAACATGGAGAGCCACCCCAACACCTTCGTCTACGAGGAGACGCAGGCCCGGTGCGTGGCCGTGGACATCCGCGGCATCCTCGAAGCCCTGCGCAAGCTCTACGGCGCGGGACCCCTCGCCGACGAGCTCGTAAAGGGCGCGCGCTGAAGCTTAACGCCATCCTGGATGGAATGACCAAACGGCCGGGCTTGAAGGCCCGGCCGTTTTGCCGTTTCGCAGGCGAGGCGCTTTACGAAAGGAGAAACTCCTGGCCGGGCCGCTCGGCCCGCTGGACCGGGACGGTGATGCTGGCATTGCCGTCGCCGTTCCCCGGGTGGAGGTACTGATTCACCTTGTCCCTCAGGCCGCGCTTCCAGAAGAAGAAGCCCCCCGCCACGCACAGGCCCAGGAGAACCAGGAGAACCACCAGGGCCACGAGGGCGATGCAGCCGCACTTCCCCTTGCCCGACTTCTTCGCGGGAGCGGGAGGCGGGGGCAGAGGAACCTTGGCCTGGGCTTTCGGAGGTGGAGGAGGCACCGGCTTCACCACGGGAGCTCCGCACGCCTCACAGAACTTCAGGGACTCATCCAGCTCTTTTCCGCATGACGCACATTTCATGGCCGTCCTCCTCCCAGGGCAGATCGCTACGTCAAGGATAGGACAGACGGCGAGGGTTCGCAACGGAGGGGGGTGAAAGTTGAGAGTAGAGAGTTGAGAGTTGAGAGTTGAGAGTTGAAAGACGCGGCTCGGTGGTCCACGCCTGTCCCAAATCCCAAATCCCAAATCCGAAATTCCCCCCTACTCCATTTGCTCCAGCCGGGCCTTGAGGGCGGCCACGGGCACGACCTCGGCGATGGGTGCCCTTGGGTGGCGGGAGGCGGCTCGCAGCAGGCGGGCGATCAAATCGGCCTGCGCGAATCGGACCTCCTTGCCACTCTCGTCTTGAACGGCCACGGTCTCGCCGGACTTGGCTCCGGCGAGGGCATTCAAACCCCGCTCCACGAAGGCATCGGGCGGCGGCTCCCGCATCACCAAGAGGCCCACCATCTGATTGTCGCGCCACCGGAAGACGGGACTCCCCGCATGGCTCGGGCCGAACGGCCCTCCCAGGACGAGCCGCGTGGCTCCGTTTCGCTCCGCTTCGCCGGGAGCCAGGTGAAAGCCAGAAACGAAGCCCATGCAGAGCAAGGGCTGGGGCGGTTTGAACTCGTCCGAGAAGCCCCAGGCGTAGACCGAGTCCCCCGGCCCGAATTCCCCGCCCTCACCCAGCTCGATGCCCCCCTTGAGCGCGGAGGCCGTCAGCAGGAAGGCCACGTCCAAGGCCTTGTCCGCCTCCAATCCCCGGAGCTTCACCGGTTCGCCCCGGCTGGAGAGGACCGTGAGGTCTTGTAGCCGCGCACCCTCAACCGCGTGGGCGTCGGCCAGGATGATCCCGTCCGACATGAGGAGCCCCGTGCTCTGGGTGCCCTTCGCCCCGTTGGTGACGAGGAAGAGCGCGCGGAGGAGGTCTCTGTCAGACTGGCCCAGCTTATCCATGAGGATTTCCGTGGCGGGCGGCATCTTCGGCTGAGGCACCAGACTTTTGACCTTATGCACGAAGAGGATCACTGCCCCCGTGAGGAGCCCAAGAATCACCAGGGTGAACGCGAGTTTTTTCATGGGCGGCTTCTCCCAAAAGGGGTCAGGTCTTTACTCTTAGTGTATTCCGTGCTACTCTTCCTTCAATAAGGCATTATATGCCTTTATAGGAGGCAGGATGGCGCGACCGTTGCGGCTGGAGTTTCCAGGGGCAGTTTACCATGTCACGGCGCGCGGGAACGAGCGCCGGGAGGTGTTTCGGGACGACGAGGACCGGCGCCTTTTCCTGTCCACCCTGGGCCGGACCGTGGCGCGCTGGCGGTGGGTTTGCCACGCCTACTGCCTGATGAGCAACCATTACCACCTCCTGATCGAAACGCCCGAGGCGAACCTGTCGCGCGGCATGCGGCAGCTCAACGGCGAATACACGCAGGCCTTCAACCGCCGCCACAGGCGGGTGGGCCATCTGTTCCAGGGCCGGTTCAAGGCCTTGCTGGTGCAGAAGGAGAGCCACCTGCTGGAGGTGAGCCGGTACGTGGTTCTGAACCCCGTGAAGGCAAGAGGGATGAGGGTGGCCAAGCCGGAAGGCTGGCCGTGGAGCAGCTACCGGGCGACGGCGGGCGGCGAAGCTGCGCCCGCGTGGCTCACGGTGTCCTGGGTTCTGTCGCGCTTCGGCAAGGAGGCGGGCGAGGCCCGCAAGGGATACCGGCGCTTCGTGAAGGAAGGGATCGGCCGAAAGGTCGCCTTGGAGGAGCGTTCGGGGCTATGGATCGGCTCGGAGGCGTTCGGGGAGCGCATTCAGGTTCTGGCCCGTGGCAAAGAACACGTCCGCGAGCACCCGAAAGCCCAGCGCCGGCCGGGCCAGCCCGGATTGGCGGAGTATCTTCCGCCCCACGCCTGCGAGGACCGAGCCATGCGGAATGAGGCCATCTGCCGGGCGTACCTTGAGGGCCGCTTCACCCAGCGGGAGATCGGAGACTTCCTTGGTTTGCACTACGTCACCGTGAGCTGTATCATTCGAGCCAAGGAAAAGGAACAGGCGAGGGGGAGCCGGTCATGAGACAGGACACTAATAGTAAAGACCTGACCCCGCTCTTTACTTCCTTTGATCCACTGCAGGACATTGGGCATTATGTCCAGGAACATCCGGAGGCGGTCGTGCCAACCGTTGTGGCAGGGGGGGTCATCGTGGGGGGGACCATAATTCTTTTCGGCGGCGGAGGCCTCGTCTTGCTCTTTTGAGAGGAAGTCTGACAGAGGAGCGAGAGCCGGCGACCGAGCGCAGGCAGGTGGCTAGCAACGTAAGAGGGGAAAGCGATCATGACCTTTGAAGAGGTGGTGAAGTCATTACCTAACGGCTTTCATGACGCTAAGGTTCGGAAAATCATGGTGGATTATGAAGGCCGATCCATCGCAATGGAGATGGAACTTCTGGTAGGTATGCCTGGGGCCCCCAATTCTGAAAGCTACGAAATAGGCACCTTGACGGTGGCTCCATTCTTCTTCTTCATCGTGGAACCACCAGATCCATCATATGATTTTGTTCCCGATGGGAAGCCACTTCACGTTGTGGGCGACTCGGCCAAGGCTGCCCAAAGCCCAACATTCGACTCCTTGATGGCCGATCTATCAAAGAAGGTCGAAAGTTACCGCTTCTTCATCGAAGAGTGGAATTCCTTCTTATACATTGCGGGGGAATCTGTTGCATTTTCCTGGGATGATCGAGGTTAGGTCTTAGGCTCTTTCCGTCCTGAATTTCCACACCGCCCCAAGCCTTCCCCCTGGGCTAACCGCTGGGGGATGACTTCTTCGCCCGGCCAAGCGGCGGCGGGGGCCTTTAAGGCCGGTCCACGCTGTGGGCTCGTGGCAACAGGCGCGCCGGGGGTGCCCTCCCGACCTCCCTCCCGTCACGCCTGTTGCGTCTCGCCTCTGATAAGTGGCCACTTATCAGACGTGGCCCGCCCGGCCCCACGCCGCACGCCCTACAGGTTGACATAAGATGGACATCTTATGTCCTCGCCCTTCGCTCCGCTCGGGAACTTGACCGGGCACTAGCCCTATCTTGGGGCCCCTCTCTCTTGGGTTGCCCTTGCCCTTCTCTATTCTTTATGGGCATATACCAAGTGCTAAGCTGGCTGATGGCAAGACGCATCAAAAAAAGCCCCCCGGAAAAGGGGGGCCCGAACTGGACCGAGGTTTATAAGCTGATAATTAGCTCATCTCGCCAGCCTTCGAGCCCTTAATGAAGTCAAGGAGTTTCTCAAAGCTGTATTCATTGCTCAGCAGATCGTACGGACGATGGCCGGATAGACCGGCCTGGGGCGTCTGCAAAAACCGAATGAACCCATCCGCGGTGAGAATACCGCCCACCTCCTTCAGCAAAATCCCGATTCTCTCAAGGCGCTCCAGCGTCTCTCGATTTGGGTTCGCCACCCGTCCGCGCTCCCATCGCGACACCGTTCCCCACGAAGTCCCAAGCAGGTAAGCAAGTTGTTCCTGGGACAAGTGAGAGCGCTTGCGGAGGCTCAACAGCGCATCGCTCATAGGGACAGCAGTTTTTACCAACATCTCTAGCTCTCCTTGGCTAAGGTCGCTACTGGTTCTCATGCGCCCGCCGCATCCTCCACGTGTTCTAACTAACCAAACTTAAAATTCGTTCATTCCAGTTCCACTCCCGATGTGGCTTTGAAATTCTCAGTGAAAATAATAAGACACCGGCCTTTGGGGCGATCCGCAGCAGAGTAAGTCAATACGGCCTCGTAACCTCTCGCGCGCAAGCTGGCCGCAACTTGCTGGCAGGATCTCCACCGATTACCCGTCAGATCATCCTCGCTCACTTTGAGCAGGCCTTGAGTCTCTTCAGCAGTAAGGTCTGCGCAGCGACTTAATTTCACCCTTGCGCTGACCACCGTGTATTCAGCCGGATCGCCGCCCCACCGTTTGGCCACCTCCTGCATGGCCGTCTCTGGAGTCGTGGCTAGATACATCGTCTGGTCCATATCCATGCGTGTGTGATACCGGCCCTCCTCACTTTTGGTTTCCAGGGGCGCCTCTATATTCCCCCTCCAAACCGCTTTAAAGAAAACCTGTCCTCCGGGCGACACTTGTGCGATTTTCGGCAGAACCATAGGCCTTCTCCTTGTGTCTTGGGCGGACTAACGCCAGTCCAGCGCCGTCGATTGTCGAACATTGTGCGCACCTCCGTGATTCACACTTAATGGCATCCACTGAAACATCTCCGCCTATCCCCGTTCGCCGACGAACTGCCCTCCCTCCTGTGGCATAATATATAGCATGGCTAAAGGCATGTCAAGTATCTGTTGTGTGATATGCCATGTGCCGCATTTTGCCCCGGTCCGCTTCATGGAAGGACCCCCCTTCTTGCCGCTCTTTATTTCTTATGAGAATATGACTTCTCGCTAGCGCCGCGTGCGAAACGGGAGGAGGCCTATGGAGAATGACCTGGTGGTGAGAGACAACGATCTGGAGGGGCTGGTTCTGGCGGTCCTTCCCCCGCCGGCGGCGCTGGACCGCAACCCGGCGGCGGTGTACCTGGCGTCACTCCCCTCGCCCGAGAGCCGGCGGACCCTGGGGGCCACCCTGAAGGTCCTCGCGGGCCTTCTGAGCGGCGGGACGGCGGACGCCGCCCGGATCCCCTGGGGCGCCATCCGCTACGCGCACACGGCGGCGGTGCGCGCCGCCCTCCTGCAGCGCTACCGTCCGGCCACCGTGAACAAGTACCTGGCCGTCCTGCGGGGGGTGCTGCGCAGCGCGGTCCGGCTCGGGCAGATGGACCTTGCCAGCTACCAGGCCGCCACCGACTTCAAGGGGGTCAAGGGCGAGACCCTGCCGAGCGGTAGGGCGCTGGCCCCCGGCGAGCTGCGGGCCCTGGTCCGGGCGTGCCTGGAGGGCCCCGGGCCCGGCGGGGCGCGGGACGTGGCGGTGCTGGCCCTCCTGTACGGGTGCGGGTTAAGACGCGCGGAGGCGGTGAGCCTCGCGCTGGAGGACGTGGACCTGGAGGGCGGGGTGGTGACGGTGCACGGCAAGGGCCGGAAGGACCGGACGGCCCACGTCCCCCCCGGCGCCAAGCACGCCCTGGCCCGGTGGGCCGCCACCCGTGGCCCGGACCCCGGCCCCTTCCTCTGCCCCGTGGACAAGACCGGGCGCGTCACGGTCCGGTCCATGACCTCCCAGGCCCTCTACCTCACCTTGCAAAAGCGGGCCACGGAGGCGGGGGTGGCGGCCTTCTCCCCGCACGACCTGCGGCGGACCTTCGTCAGCGACCTCCTGGACGCCGGCGCCGACCTGGCCACCGTCCAAAAACTCGCGGGGCACGCCGACCCGGGCACCACTGCACGCTACGACAGGAGAGGCGAAGCCGCCAAGGCCAAGGCGCAGGCAGTGGAACTGCTGGCGTTCCCCGACGCGCATGCCTAAGTCCTCACTGCTCCAAAGACAATGGAACGGCCGTCGTCCTTCACCTCCTCATCCCGACATCCCCTCGTCCCCTCATCTCCGCATCTCCTCATCTCCTCATCCCGTCTTTCCCTCACCTCCTCATCTCCTCATCTCGGCATCCCCTTGACCGTGGAATAAAACCTGTGCATACTCCCGTTCGTTGGATGTGAGGAGAGCGGCATGGCGAACCAAACCTTCGGGCGCTTCACCTGTAAGCATCATCGCGGCTTCCATGGGGGCGCCGGAGGGTGTGCGTCCGCGGCCTGACGGCCGTTTAACGCGCGAAAGCGGGCCCTCCGGAGACGGGGGGCTTTTTCATTTTGGGACGGAAGGAGTTCTGACATGGCGGATGATGAGGCGTTGATCTCCCGCATGGCGCTGGAGGGCGAGGGGGAGATCGCTGGCATGGTGGCGCGCCTGCGGCCGCGGGGCGTACGCGAAAGGCGGCTCCGCGAGAAGGTGCGGCGGCTGCTCTGCGAGGTACGCGACCGGGGCGACGATGGCCTCGTGGACCAGGTGAGGACCTTCGACTGGCCCTGCCCCGGACCCGAGGCGCTGCGAGTGCCCGCCCAGGCCGGGCCCCGGGCTCTCAAGGCCTTGAGTCCGAATCTTCGCGATGCTCTGAAGAAGGCCGCCCGGTCCGTCAGGGCCTTTCACCGGCGGCAGGCGCGGAGGCCTTTCCCCCCCGTGACCTCACGGGGAGCCTCCATGGGCATCCAGACTCTTCCTCTGGATTCGGTGGGCCTCTACGTGCCCGGCGGTCGGGCGGCCTATCCGTCCTCCCTCCTCATGCTGGCCATTCCCGCCCAAGTGGCGGGGGTGAGGAGGATCGCCGTGGCGAGCCCCGCGGGCCCCTCGGGCCTGCCCTCCGATGTGGTCTTGGCGGCGGCGGCCCTGCTGGGCCTGCATGAAATCTACGGCCTGGGCGGCGCGGCGGCCGTGGGGGCCTTCGCCTATGGGACACGGACGGTTCCCCGCGTGGACAAGATCCTCGGTCCGGGCAACGCTTGGGTGGCCGAGGCCAAGAGGCAGGTCTTCGGTGACGTGGGAATCGACGCCGTGGCGGGGCCCACGGAGCTGGTCATCCTCTCCGACGGGTCCTGCCCCGCGCCGTTCGTGGCGGCGGACCTTTTGGCCCAAGCCGAGCACGACGCCGAGGCTTCGCCCGTTTTGCTGACCACCGATCCCGGCGAGCCGGCCCGCGTGGAACGGGAACTGGTTAGGCAACTGAAAGGGTCCCCTCGCGCCTCCATTCAACGGCGAAGCCTCAAGGGCCGTGGCGCCCTGGTCACGTGCGCCAGCCGCGAGCTGGCGTGTGCCGCCGCCCGCGCCCTCGCCCCCGAACACCTGAGCGTGCAGGCCCGGCGTCCCGAGGCTTGGGCCGCGCGAGTGCCCACGGCGGCGGCCGTTTTTCTGGGGCCCTACACGCCCGAAGCGGCGGGCGATTACGGCGCGGGGCCCAACCACAGCCTCCCCACGGGCGGCACGGCGAGGTTCTCTTCTCCCGTGGGTGTCTGGGATTTCGTGCGTTACCGTTCTTACCTTCAGCTTGACCGGCGGGCCCTTCGAGAGGCGGCGCCCTGGATGCGCGTTTTGGCGGTGGCGGAGGGCCTCCACGGGCACGCTGCGTCTCTCGCCGCGCGGGAGGGCCGCCCATGAGCTTTTTCCGCCCCGAGGTGGCCGCCCTGAAAGCCTACGCCATGGCCGACGAGGCTTCCCTGATCAAAGTGAACCAGAACGAGGCGCCGTGGGACTGGCCCGAGGACCTGAAGGCGGAGGCCGCCCGCGTGGCCGCCGCGGTGGCCTTCAACCGGTACCCGCCCTTCGAGGAAAAAACCCTTACGGAGGCCCTGGCCAAGCGCTGGGGGCTGCCTCCCGCGTCTTTCCTGGTGGGCAACGGGTCCAACGAACTCCTCCAGGCCCTCTTTCTCTCTGCCCTCGGGCCGGGACGCAAGGTCCTCGTGCCGAGCCCGACTTTCAGCCTCTACCGGCAGCTCGCCCTCATGGCGGGGGCGCCCGTGGCCGAGGTTCCCCTGAAGGATTCGGTGGCCTACAAGCCCGAGGCGTGGATCAAGGCCGTGCGCCGCGAGAAGCCGGCCCTCTGTCTCCTTTGCTCCCCCAACAACCCCACGGGCGCGGCCTATCCCGACGAGGCCCTGGGGGATCTGATCACGGAAGCGCCCGGCCTCGTGGCCGTAGACGAGGCTTACGCGGAGTTCGCCAGCGGGACGGCGCGCGCCTTTCTCCCCAAACAGGAGAACCTCATCGTCCTGCGGACCTTCTCCAAAGCCTGGGGCGGAGCGGGACTGAGGCTGGGCTACGCCATGGCCTCTCCCGCCGTCGTCTCGCAGGTTCGCAAGGCCCTCCTGCCTTACAACGTGAGCCCCGTGACGGCGTGCCTCGGCGTCCTCGCGCTCAAGAACGCGCCCCTCTTCGAGGAGCGGGTGCGGAGCCTCGTGGTGGAGCGGGGCAAACTGATCGAAGCCCTCGGGCGGCTGCCGGGCCTGACGGTCTTTCCGTCCCAGGCCAACTTCGTTCTGGTGCGGGTCGCCAAGGGCACGGCCGCGGAGCGGTTCCTCGCCCTCAAGAAGCGCGGCGTTCTTGTGCGCGACGTCTCGCACCTCGCGGGGCTGGAGCGCTGCCTGCGCCTGAGCGTGGGGAGCCCCGAGGAGAATAAAGCGCAGGTGAATGCCCTGGCGGAGGTGATGGCGTGAGGGGCGGCTTCGACGGCCTCATCCTGGACATGGACGGCGTTCTGCTGGACACGGTTCCCTCCTTCACGGCCTGCGTCGTTCAGACGGCGCGCGTTTGTTCGGAGCCTCCGGGGCTTCGGGGAGACTGGTCGGAGGCGGAGGTGGAGCGCCTTCGCCTTTCGGGCGGATTCAACAACGATTGGGACGGAGCGGCGGCCATGGCCCTTCTCGGCCCCGCCTCCGGGCCCGGAGATGGGTGGGCCCGCCAGTGCGCCGCTCTGCGCGCGTCGGGCGGCGGGCCCGGGGCCGTGGTGTCCCTTGTGGGTGAGAGCCGCTGGGGCGCCATGAGGGCGAAGGCCGAACCGGCCTTTCAGCGCCTCTACGCGGGTCCCCGCTCCCTGGATCTCTACGGGCTGGTCCCCACGGAGCCCGCCGGGCTCTGCGAGCGTGAAGGGCCGCTGGCCACTCCGTCCGATTTGGAAGAGTTCGGACTTCCCGTGGGTATCTTCACCGGCCGGACTCGGGAAGAAACCCAGCTCGGCATGGAGCGCCTCGGCCTCCGTCTTCCTCCCGGCCGCGTCGTGTGCGACACGGAGGCTCGCTTCCGGAAACCCAGACCCGACGGGCTCTTGGCCCTGGCGGAGGCCCTGTGTGCCCGGCATCCGCTTTACGTGGGCGACACGGTGGACGACCTGGCCGCCGCCCTCAATGCCCGCGGGGCGGGGCTGGACGTGCGTTTTGCGGGCGTGGCGCAGGAGGGGAGCGAGCGGGCCCTCCGCTTTGCGCAGGGCGGAGCCGTCCTCGTCCGGGCATCCCTGCGGCAGATTCTCGGGGAGCTTGCCACGGAGCATCCCTTGCTTTCCGAATCCGTGGAGGAGGTTTGACATGATCCGCGAGACGAAGGAAACGCGCGTGGACGTGGAGTGGAGGCCTCGCGGAACGGGGCAGATCACCGTGGCCACGGGCGTGGGATTCCTCGACCACATGCTGGAGCAGTGGGCCTTCCACGGCGGGTTCGATCTGCGGCTCAGGGCCGAGGGGGACCTTGGCGTGGACGCCCATCACACGGCGGAAGATGCGGCCATCGCCCTGGGCCAGGCCGTGGACGCGGCCCTCGGCGGCCGGGCAGGCCTGGCGCGCTTCGGATGGGCCTACGTCCCCCTTGAAGACGCCTTGAGCCGGGCCGTGGTGGACCTGGCGAGGCGCCCATTCTGCGCCTTTCGCGCGTCGCCCCTGCCGGAGATGCTGGGCCAGCTTCCCGGCGAGATGGTAGGCCACGTCTTTCGGAGCCTGGCCACGGCGGGCAGGTTCACCCTCCACGTGGACCTCCTCCACGGCGACAACGCCCATCACAGGGTGGAGTCGGCCTTCAAGGCTTTCGGCCTCGCCTTCGCTCAGGCCGTGAGGCCCATAAGCGAGGCGGCGCCCAGCACGAAAGGGACCATGGGATGATCTGCGTCGTGGACTCGGGCTCGGGCAACTTGCGCTCCCTCTGCAACGGCCTGAAGGCCGCCGGCCTGGCGCCGCGGGTGGTGCTGGACCCGCCCGCGAAGGCTCCCGAGGTCCTCGTTCTGCCTGGAGTGGGCGCCTTCGGCCACGGGGCCGCCGCG
>JAKAKG010000228.1:43156-48376 GCA_021813555.1 Acidobacteriota bacterium | reverse complement strand
GCTTCCGTACCCCAGGAACTTTCGCACTCAACCTCTACCACTGCCTCGGACAGCTCCCACTACCCCAAACCGTGCACAGATTCTTGTGAGGAGCCACTTTTAAGGCACTCGGCGGGTGCACCGGCGGTCCGGCGGCCGCCGCGATCCAGCCAGGCACACACGACCGGGGGCACGGCCCCCTTCAGGAGGACGCATGAAGAAACGCCATCTCGGCAAGAACGGCCCGGAGGTTTCGGCCCTGGGCCTCGGGTGCATGAGCATGTCGCAGGCCTACGGAACTCGAAACGATCCCGAATCCGTGCGGACGCTCCACCGCGCCCTGGATATGGGCATCACGTTTCTGGACACGGCGGACGCGTACGGCACGGGCCACAACGAGACGCTGGTGGGAGGTGCCATTCGGGACCGGAGGAACGAGGTGTTCCTGGCCACCAAGTTCGGCTTTCTCCAGCACGACGGTGCCCAGGGCCTCGACGGAAGCCCGGCCTACGTTGCGAAGGCCTGCGAGGCGAGCCTCAAGCGCCTGGGGACGGAGGTGATCGATCTCTACTACCTGCACCGGGTTGATCCGCAGACGCCCGTCGAGGAAACGGTGGGGGCCATGTCCAAGCTCGTGGCAGCGGGCAAGGTCCGGTATCTGGGGCTTTCGGAGGTCTCGCCGCGTACGCTGCGCAGGGCGTGCGCCGTCCATCCCATCACGGCGGTTCAATCCGAATACTCCCTCTGGTTTCGCGAGCCCGAGGGCCGCATCCTGCCCGCCTGCCGGGAGCTCGGCGTGGGCTTCGTCCCCTTCAGCCCCCTGGGGCGAGGGTTCCTGACGGGGCGCGTGGGCCCCGCCGAGGACCTTCCGCAGGATGATTTCCGCCAGCAGGTGCCCCGGTTCTCCGGTGAAAACTACCAGCGGAATCTCTCCCTGGTTCACGGGCTGGAGGACATCGCGAAAGGCATGGGAGTAAAGGCGTCCCAGCTTGCCCTGGCGTGGGTGCTCGCCCGCGGAGACGACGTGGTTCCCATCCCCGGAACCAAGCGGGTGGCCTACTTGGAAGAGAACGCCGCGGCTGCGGACGTCGTCTTGACCGAAGATGACCTGCGCCGGATCGAGGCGCTTCTCGATGCCAATCCGCCCTCCGGCGAGCGCTATTCGGAAGCCATGCAGCGGTGGGTCGACCGGGACTGAGTCCCGATGGGCCTCGCCTCCGGCGGCGCTTGGGTCATGAAGGGTCCCCGGCCGTCACGGGGACGGCGCAAGCCTAGTGTCCTGTAACAGCGATTCGCCGAATAAGTCCGGACGGTCTGACAGGACACGAAGGGGTGCGGGGAAGGCACTTCCCCGCTCTTTCGGGGTAACAGCCTGCCGCAGGCAGGCGCCCTAGGGGCGGAGCCCCTTGGGAAGTGTGGCGTCTCCGGCCTGCCCAACTTATTCAAGTTTGTTCTGAGACGCCACACTGGGCTCCCCCCGGCGAGAGCCGATTCGGCGCTTGACTTGATACAAGGCCTCATCGGCGCGCTGGAGGAGCGACTCAGGTGTATCGCCCGGCAGAACGAGGGCCGCGCCGGCGGAAAGGGTTACCCCCACCTCCGCGGAACCGATGCGCAAACCCGAGGTGCGGACGAGACCCTCGTATTTTCTGGCGGCCCGTTCCAGGAGAGGCAGGTCCACGTTTTGAAGGAGGGCCAGGAACTCGTCGCCCCCCCACCGTGCCACCACGTCCGAGGGCCGGGTGCTTCCGCGTAGGGTCAGCGCCGTCATTTTGAGGATGCGGTCGCCCGCGGCGTGGCCGTGGGTGTCGTTGATGGCCTTGAAGTCATTCACATCCAGGAGGATCACGCCGAAAGGCCAGCCGTAGCGCTCCCACTGGTCCGTGCTGAGCCTGATGGAAATCTCGGCGAAGCGCCGGCTGGCCAGCCCCGTGAGGGCGTCCGCGTAGGCGAGAGCCTCCAGCTCCTCGATGCGGCGGCGCGCTTCGATGCGCCGGCCGTCGTCGCTGAAGATCTCCACCGCGCCCGCGATGCGGCCGCCGCTGTCGCGCAAGGGAACCACGCGAATGCGCACAGGGACCCGGTGGCCGTCCCGGTGATGGAGGTAGGCCTCCACCTCCTCGGGGCGTCCGTGCTCCATGCACCGGGACAGGGCACACCCCGTAAGGCACATGGGCGCCCCCGTCTCGTCCACGTGCCTGAGGATGTTGTCCATGCAGTGGCGCCCCACGACCTCCAGGGCGCCGTAGCCGGTGATGCGCTCCGCACCCAGGTTCCAGTAGGAAATCCTGCGTTCCCTGTCCACGAAGTAGACCCCGTCGTGGAGGTGGTCCAGGAGCGATTTGTAGAACCCGTCGCCGTCCATCATGGGCACGTCCCCGTGGTGTCTTTAGAGAGTATGCCGCAATGGCCCACGCCGCTCCAGGGCCGCTCCACCGCCGAACTGTCACGTCCGTGGCTCCCCTCCACGGTTCCGCTGGCTGGGACCACGATGAAGAAGAGGTTGCCCGCTCCCAGCGGGACATCCGCCGAGCCTGTGGGAGGCAGGCCGCAGTTGGAAAAGTCCGTGTAGCCGCCCGTAGCCACGGCCGAGAGGGGACCCGAGCCGATGTTGTAGGCTCCCGCCGGGCATGTGACGTCCCAGGTGATGTGGACGGAGGAGCCATCGGAGGCGTTCTTGGTTACCTGCACGGGCGTCCCCGGAACCCACAGCCCGTCCGGAACAGGTTTGGGGCCCGTTCCCCCGCAGCACACTCCCGCGAGGCCCAGGGGGATGGTGTACCTTACCGTGCCCAGGTCGGTGGCACCGTCCTGAAGGGCCAGCGTGGCGGTGATGGAGCCTCCGCAGGTTCCGTCGGCGATGAAGGTGAAGGGCTGGGCCGCAGAAGCGCCGCCCGCGGCGAGGGGCCCGTACACCTGGTTCGCAAGGACGGGAATCACGCCGCCCGAGGCTTGGAGGGTGGCCGTGAGGTTGGCCACGTCGGCGGTTCCCGCATCCTTTACGAAGAAGTTCATGGTGACCTTTTCTCCAGGATCCACGGCCCCGTTGGGGGGCTGGCATTCCTCCGTGAAAATGGAGGCGCCGTCCGGAGCCATCGCAGGGGCGGCGGCGGCGTTCGTGATGACCAGGGCATAGTCCTGATCCAGCGGGCCGCCCACGCCTGGAACGCCATCGGAATTGATGTTGGCCGCTTGCACCTTGACCGTGAAGGGTCCGCTGGTTCCCGCCGGCAAAAATACGCTCTCGGCGTTGTTTTTTCTATCCGGCGTTCCGCCGGAGACCGACAGGCCCCCGGAAAAGACGTTGCCCAGGTAGGTGGTTCCGCCGGCGGTAACGGTGAGGTCCAAATCGTTGTCGTAGGCGGGGCTCGTGGTGGAGCCGGGCGCGTCGGTCCAAGCGAGGGTCACGCGGAAGGGCCGGGAGGAGTCGCTCACGGTTCCCGTGTAGGTGCGGGACTGGCCCGTGGCCGTGACCATGTCCTCGGGCCGCTCGTCCAGGAGCACGCGGGGAGTTCCGTCGAAGGCGGCGCCCAGGTCCATCTCGCCCATGCCCTGGGAGGGCGACCAGAGGGTGTCGTTGGCTCCGGCGCCCGTGAGGTACCTCGCGGAGTTGAGGAGAAACGCCTTCGTCATGGCCGGGCTGGGTGCGGGCTGTCCTTCGTTCAGAAAGAACTGGCGCACGAGGGCCGCCCCGCCCGCCACGGCGGGGCAGGCATGGCTCGTGCCCGAGGACGCCACGGTCCACTGCTGGCCCGCGGGGAAGAAGAAACTGAAGTCCGGCCCTCCGCAGATATACTGGCCCGTGAAGCATGGGTCCACCTGGCCCGTGGGGGGCGGCGACGCCACTTGGAAGGCTCCGCCCGTCACGTGGGTACCGGGGGCCACCAGGTCGGGCTTCATCCGTCCGTCGGCGCAGGGTCCCCGGCTGGAAAAGGCCGCCATGTCCTCGGCGTTGTCGGCGCTCGAATCGGGGATGTTGCAGCCGTCGGGGCCGCCGAAGGGCTGGACGTTCTCGGCGGCGCCCACGGTGATCACGTTCTTGGCCGTTCCGGGGGAGCCCATGGTGGTGGCCGAGGGCCCCGAGTTTCCCGCCGAGAACAGCACGGTCATCTCCTGATTGCCCGCCGCGGGGAACGGCGAGCCCGAGGGCTGCGCGTCGCGCACGAGGGCGTCGTAGGCCTGGGAATCAATGGTGTAGGCGCCCGCCACGGAGGCTCCCCAGGAATTCGTGCTGATGCGGGCCCCGCTGTCGTAAGCCTGGGAGAGGAGAGCGGGGTAGCTGGGGGAGGTCCAGCCAGGGTCAAAGACCACTGAGGAGCCCACCCGGACGAAGGGGCAGACGCCCAGGCCGTAGTGAAACCCCGAGGCGTCCGCGTGGATGGGGGCCGTGAGGTCGTTGTAGCCGGCCACGATGTGGGTGTTGAGGGTGCCGTGGCCGTCGCATCCCTGGAGGGTGCTGCCCAGGTTCGGGGTTCCCGCGAGCCGATTGTAGATGACGCGGCTCGTTCCCGGCATGACGCCGCCCTCGTAAAGGCCGAAATGATAGGGTGAGGTGGTGCCGTTGTCCACGCCGCTGTCGCTCACGTCCACGGCGAAGGCCGATGTATCGAACTGGGCCTGCGTGAACCCCTTGGACAGGAGCCAGGCGAGGTAGCCGGGGCCGGAGGGGACTGAAACCCCCGCGGAGCTGGAGAGGCTTCCAGCCAGAATCTGGTCCTGCCGCTCGTCGTTCAGGCCCGGCACCACGTAGGGCTGGATGGAGATGACGTCGGTCCTGAGCGCCACGAGGCTCACCAGGGCCGGGGGAAGACGGACCACCACGTCAAGGTATTTGAGGACGGAGAAGAGGCTGCGCACAGGGGCCAGCTTGATCTGGTCGAGGAGTTTGAGGGTCGCCGCGTTGGCGGCCGCATCGAGAACGAGCTGGACGGCGAAGAGGTCGCCCGCGGGGGCTCCTTCCGCCGCCAAGACTTGCGCCTCCTTCACGGCGGGGTCGAGTTTATAGGCGTCGCGGTAGGGCCCGTGCCACCGCACGAACGGCTCGGCGGAGGCCAGGCCGCCAAGGCGCCGGAGGGAAGGCTCGTCTCCGTAAACCAGGTAGGCGTTGTCGGGAATATACGCCACCACACGAACGCCCGTCCCTTCAAGAGCGGAATACCACTCAGGACGAATGGCGCCGGCGAACTGCACGAGGTGAAGATGCTTGCCTTGAAAGCCGCTCTCCTCGGGCTGGTTCCAGGC